>JBGAWE010000326.1:0-3809 GCA_044227705.1 Saprospiraceae bacterium | reverse complement strand
TTTCGTAGAAAAAAGGGAGGAACGGGTTGTCCGTGAACTGTTCGAGCAGCAGTCGGCAGCCCGTTTCGTCGGCCATCATTTGGCACAGGGTGGTCTTGCCCGCGCCGATGTTCCCCTCGATGGCCAAAAACCGGTGCGGGAAATCAGGGTTTTTCATCGCTCAAAATGACTTCGAGGGGGTCGGCCGAGGCCATGTAAAGCTCGTCGATGAACTGCCCGAGGGCGGGGTGCCGAAGCTCCGGCGCGATTTCCATCAGTGGGACGAGGGCGAAGTTTCGGTTCTGGATTTCGGGGTGCGGCACCTTCAGGTCCGGCTCGTCCACCGTCGTTTCGCCCATGAAAAGCAGGTCGATGTCGATGAGGCGCGGGCCGTTGCGGATGTTTTGCTCGCGGCCGAGGTCGGCCTCGATGGCCTTTATTTTTGTCAAAACCTCTCTCGGCGAAAGGCCGCTTGTCTCGACGGCGAGGGCTTGGTTGAAGAACCAGTTTTGGTCGGCCATGCCCCACGGCTCGGTCTCGTAGAAGGCGGAGGCGAGCCGCACCTTCCCGATCTCACGCTCGATTTCGGCGGCGGCGCGGCGCAGGTTCTGGGCCCGGTCGCCGAGGTTGGAGCCTGTCAAAAGGAAGGTCAGCGCGACGTTTTTCATGCGGCGAATGTAGCACAGCATTCATGCTGTGATTGGTCGCCGTCTATCACAGCATGAATGCTGTGCTACATTCGCCGCATGAAATTCTACACGATTACAGCCGCCATTTGTCTCGCTGCCCTCCTTTCCTGCAACAACTCGAACGTCGACCAGTCTCTCCTCGGCGACATGACCAGCACCGCCGCGCAGCTCGAGGAGTTCATCGGCCAGTCGGAAATCGACGGGCAGCAGTTGCAAAAGTTCAAGGCCGTCGTCGACCGCGCACCCGAGGCCATGCGTGCGGACACAGCGATGCACTTCTCCGCCTTCGCCGACGAGTTCGAGGAGCTTTCCGGGCAGCACGCGGCTGTAAATGCACAGTTGAACGACATGAAAATCCGCCTCGCGGTGATGACGGACGACTACGCGGCGGGCAAACTCAAGACGGAAACGGTCAAAGCAGAGTTTGAAAATTTTTCTTCGTCGATGAAAAACATTGGCGAGACAATCAGTAGCTTTGCAACAGGTTTTGGGAAAGCCCAGACCGATTTCGGCAAGATGATGGCCGATTTCAACATGAAAAAAGAGGAAGGCGAAACGAACTGACCGCGATGCCTTCGAAGAAATAGGCCCTCGGGCCGCAACGAGAATTTTTCATGGCATGTTTTGAGCCGGGTCCACATGGGTGGCACTCGGCTTTTTTGTTTTTGGTAGTATCCATTGGCGCAAAAGCGCGGAGGGCGCGGAGGTCTTGGTTGAACCGCCGCGCCCTCGCGTCTCTGCAGCAAACTCTGCTTCTATTTCCCCGGCCCGCCCTTTTTCAAAACCTCCATCGCCCTCCGAACTGCCGCGTCATCGGCGTTCAAAACGGAAAACATCCCGACCTCTTTAAATAGGAGCTTCCCGAGCCGTGCCTTCAATTCGAGCGAAAGCTCCGAGCGGCAGCGCGCCAATTGGGCGGGGTTCTTTTTTATGCCGTTCTTTTCAGAATAGGCCACAAGCTCGTCGATGACGGCGGGGCCGGGCTGATAGTTTTTCACGAAGTCTTCGAGGCTGCCTGAATGCGCAACTTGCTGGCGCTCAATCATTTTCTGCGCAAAGGGAGCCAACGCGCCCGACCGCACATCGAAAAAATAGTCATTCGCGAATGATGTGTCCACCGGTACGAAAACGTCGGGGATGATGCCGCCGCCCGCGAAGACCTTTCGGCCTTTTGCCGTGTAATAGGCGGTCGAGTCGGCGATTTTGACCTTCGAGCCGTCGGTCAGCTCGCCCGATTTGAAGCGGTTTTCGAAGTCGTCGCGGTAGTGGTCGCGGTCGTGGACGTAGTCTTTTTGGATGCACCGGCCAGACGGCGTGAAATAGCGGGCGACCGTCAGTCGGACAGCCCCGCCGTCGCGCAGCGGGTATTCCTCCTGGACCAGCCCCTTCCCAAAACTGCGGCGGCCGACGAGCCAGCCACGGTCGTGGTCCTGCACCGCCCCGGCCATGATTTCGGAGGCAGAGGCCGAGCCTTCGTCAATCAAAACGACGATGTTGCCAAGCTGGAAATTCTGGCGGCCGGTCGATTTGTACTCCTGCCGCCGGTCCATGCGGCCCTCGGTGTAGACCAAGAGTTTGTCCTGCTCGAAAAAGTTGGAGAGGATTTCGGTTGCCTGTTCGAGATAGCCGCCGGGGTTTCCGCGAAGGTCGAGGACCAGGTCGAGCTGTTTGTTCCCCTCGAACAGCGGCTTTGTCTTTTCGTAAAAATCCTTCGCAGTCGTCGCCGAGAACTTGTTGATTTTCACATAGACCGTCGTCGGGTCGAGGAGGTAGGCGACGTCGACCGAGTGGATGGGAATCGCGTCGCGCCGAATCTCGAACTGGCGGAGGGACATCTCCCGGCCGCGCCGGATGCCGACCTTGACGATTGTGCCCTTTTTGCCGCGCAACTTCTTGAAAATCAGCGCGTTGTCAATCTTGATGCCCGCCACGAGCGTGTCGTTTATCGTGACGACCCGGTCGCCCGCGAGGATGCCAGCTGCCTCCGACGGCCCGCCCGCGAGCGGCGTGACGACCTGCAAGGTGTCGTCGACGATGAGGAACTCGATGCCGATGCCGTCGAACTTGCCGTCCATGTCCTCGCGCACGCCCTCGATTTCG
The DNA here is from genome assembly GCA_044227705.1 of Saprospiraceae bacterium. GTDB lineage: Bacteria > Bacteroidota > Bacteroidia > Chitinophagales > Saprospiraceae > JANOQP01. The sequence continues at coordinate 1,041 of JBGAWE010000326.1, read as the reverse complement.
TCCTTTGAGATATAGACGGAGTGCGGGTCGAGGCCTTTCAAAAACTCGTTGATGGCCCGGCGGCGGAGGGTCTCGGTGTTCGCCGTGTCGACATAGCGGGCATCGATGTAGCCGATAAGCTCCTCGAGCGAACCCTTCCCGCCGCCGAGCGAGCCACCCTCGAGACGGGCAAAATGGCGGTCGTAAACGGGCAGCTTCGTGCCGACGAACATCCCGGCGGCCATGACGACGGCGAACAGGATTGGGATGCGGACGTTCAGTTTCGAGGGAGTCTCCGTCATTTCAGGCATATTGATAAAATTCAAAAAATATGGGTTTTTCTTTTTTCAAGAAAGTTTAACAGGCAGTTTTGCCCCGTGTTTTTAACTTTTTTTCAAAAAAAGACATCATGTAGCGCAGCTTCGAAGCTGTGTCTCATTAACCCAAACCGCAGCTTGAAAGCTGTGCAACAAGCGCAAACATAATGGCTGAACTCGCAGAGCTTGACTCGCTCGACCGCCAAATCCTCTCCATCCTGACGAAGGACGGGAAGATGCCCTACGCCGAAATCGGCAAGCAGCTGTTCGTCTCGCCCGGCACCGTCCACGTCCGCATCAAGAAGCTCGAAGAGAAGGGCGTCGTTCGCGGCTACTCGCTCAACGTCGACTACTCGAAGCTCGGGTACGACATCACCGCCTTCCTCGGCATCTACCTCGACAAGTCCTCGCTCTACGACGAGGTGGCCGAGCAACTGAAGCAAATCCCCGAGATTGTCGAGGCGAACTACACGACGGGGCTTTACTCGATTTTCACCAAAATCGTCTGCCGCGACACGAACCACCTCAAGCTCGTCCTTCACGACAAAATCCAGAAAATTCAGGGCATCCAGCGGACGGAAACGTTCATCTCGCTCGACCAGAGCATCAGTCGGCCCATCAGTTTTTCGATGGAGAAAGGCGATTGAGGAATGGTTAATTGTTAATCGTGGGTGGTGAGTTGCGCGGCCTTCAAACTTGACAACAAAGGAGGGATGAGTCGATCGACCGTTTTCCTAATCTTGGT
>JBGAWE010000325.1:0-3812 GCA_044227705.1 Saprospiraceae bacterium | reverse complement strand
GTCGGACGAGGTGAAAAAGCTTCTCGACTTCCTCCAGACACAGCTCGGCGTCAACAAGATCCGCTTCCCGAAAACCTCCTCGCTCGGCATCAAGCCCGTTTCGAAAGAAGGGACGGAAAGGCTCGTTCGTTCCGCGCTTGAATACGCTTTCAAGTACAAAAGGAAGTCGCTGACCCTCGTCCACAAAGGAAACATCATGAAGTTCACCGAGGGCAAGTTCAAGGATTGGGGCTACGAGTTGGCCGAGCGCGAGTTCGGCGACCGCGTTTTCACCTGGAACCAATACGATAGAATCAAGGCCGAAAAGGGCGAAGCTGCCGCGAACGAGGCGCAATCCGCCGCCATCGCCGCCGGGAAGCTCCTCGTCAAGGACAGCATCGCCGACGCCTTTTTGCAGCAAATCCTCCTCCGCCCGGCCGAGTACGACATGATCGCGACGCTCAACCTCAACGGCGACTACGTCTCCGACGCGCTCGCCGCGCAGGTCGGCGGCATCGGCATCGCGCCGGGCGCGAACATCAACTACCTGACCGGCCACGCCATCTTCGAGGCCACGCACGGCACGGCGCCCAAATACGCGGGCAAGGACGTGGTCAACCCCTCGTCTGTAATCCTCTCGGGCGTGATGATGTTCGAGTACATGGGCTGGGACAAGGCCGCCAAGCTCATCGTGAAGGGCATCGAGCGCAGCATCCGCAAGAAGCGCGTGACCTACGATTTCGAGCGGCTGATGAAGGGCGCGACGAAGCTGAAATGCTCGGAGTTCGGCTCGGAAATCATCTCGAACATGTGAGACGAGCCGCCCGGTTTTGGGTGAAATAAAGAAGCCAAGTCGTTGATAATCAGCGGCTTGGCTTTTCTTTTTGATAATCAACCTCTGCCTGGAGGAACGCCCGCGCCATCCGCTGTCCGATGATTTTCCCGCCGTCGTGCGTCAGGTGTGTGTAGTCTTTGTACGCCAAAATCGGCTTCGCCTCGGCCAGTCGCGCCGTCGCGTCCGGCCCGCCCATCGCTGCGAAGAGATCGTAAAAGAGCAGCCCGTGCCGCTCCGCCAACCGCCTTTGCATCTCGACAATCATCGGCACGACGGGCATCGTGTGGATTTCGCCGCCCACATTCCCGCCCCGGTCGGGGCAGCCAACGAACAGGATGGGGCGGCCGGGGAAGTTCTCTTTCATGAACTCGACCGTCTCGTCGAGCTCCTTTTCGTACCATTTCACATTGTCCGTCCGGCTCGTCACGGCGTTCATGCCGTACTGCAAAACAATGAGGTCGTAGCCGCCCATCAACTTGTCGAAGCGGCGATAGACCGACGGCTCAACCTTTTTCAGCCAACGGCCGGTGTTGCCGCGCGTCGAGAAGTTGTCGATGTAAAAACCCTTGCCTTCCTCGACGGAGCAGCCGAAAACCGACAGCCCCTCGACCGGCCCGAACGAAGCGGCGAACGCGCCCATTCCCGTCGACTTCACCCTAAACTCCTCGATTTCCGGCCCGAAACGCGGGTGTTCGTCCAGTACTTTCTCGCCCGAGTTGACTCTGTAGGCGATGGCCAGCGAGTCGTTCTTTTGGTAAAAAACCCTTGCCTCCGACCACCGGCCAGTCTGCGGATAAAACCGCGATGCCTCGAAGTTGTACCAGCTTGACGTGCTGCGAGGCGAAAAAAAGTGGCCGTTGATTCCAAAAAGCGGCCCCCGGTCGTCGTGGACGATGTCCTTCACATCCCACCCGTTGCCGGAGGTGAAATTGACCGAGCGCATGTTGCCCGCCGCTGTCCCTGCGACCGGCAGGAAGCCCGCGCCGCGCCCGCCCCAGTTCTTTTGGAGAGAGTCGCGCAGGTCGGCCAAGAGGATGTCGCCCTCGACGAACGAATCGCCGAAAAACGCCACGCGCACCTGCCCGCCGAGGCCGCGACGGAGTGAGTCGATCTTCTTGAAAAAGAGCCGCAGCCCGTCACCGCCGGGCGTGAAATCCTCGATGCAAGTGAGGCTGTCGGGGCAATCAGCGGCCGGTTTGGTGGCGGCAATCGGCTCGATGCCGACAGAATCCTGTTTCTCAACTGGAAGAACTGGCATGACGCCTTTTCGAACATCCGACAGAATGTCCATCTTTTTGACGGTAAAATCGCCAATCTGCCATTCCGACGAGACAAAGGAAAACGCCACCAGAAAGCCAGCCACAAGGGCCGTCAACCGGAGCGCGTTGGGAAGTTCGTTCTGCATCTGTTTCTAAAAAACCGGCGGTCAGTACCGTTTCAGTTCGAGGTTTTTCAACTGCGAAATGGCCGCCGTCGGGTCTTTCGCCGCGAAGACCGAGCTGCCCGCGACGAGCACATCCGCCCCCGCTTCGGCGAGCGCAGCCGCGTTTTGCAGGCCCACGCCTCCGTCTATTTCAATCAAGGCCGCGCTGTTCGCCGTGTCGATGAGTTCGCGCAGCTTCTTGATTTTCGGGATGGTCTGGTAGATGAACTTCTGCCCCCCGAACCCCGGATTGACCGACATGAGGCAGACGAGGTCGACGTCCTCGATGATGTCTTCCAAAAGCTGCACCGGCGTGTGCGGGTTGAGCGCGACACCGGCTTTCGCGCCCGTCGCCTTGATTTGCTGGACGACGCGGTGCAAATGGCGGCAGGCCTCCAAATGAACAGTCACCACGTCCGCGCCCGCCTCGCGGAACTGCTCGACGTAACGCTCCGGCTCCTCAATCATCAGGTGGACGTCGAGCGGTTTTTCAGCCATTTTCTTCATGAAACCGATGACGAACTGGCCAAAACTGATGTTCGGCACAAACCGACCGTCCATCACATCGACGTGGAACCAGTCGGCCTCCGAGCGGTTGACCATCTCGAAATCGGCCGAGAGGTTGCGGAAATCGGCGGCGAGGATGCTCGGTGCGACGAGATGTTTTTTCACCGGAAAAAGGATGTTTTGATTGAATGACCGGGCGAAATTAGGAGGGGCCGCGACTATTTCCGGTGCCAAGTACCCACAACCGCCCGCATTGCGCCAGCGGGTGCTTCGCCCCCAGCCACGACAGGATGCTTGAATCGACAATTTGTCAAATACCCGACGTTTGAATTTATTTTACTGAAAAATGGTCAAATCTTTTGCCAGGCTCTTGCATCGAGTTACCTTTCGCCATCATAAAAAATTTCATCGATGAAAAATTTTTTCTTTCTCTCCGCCTTGATTTCACTGACTGTCATTGCCGCCTGCACCAAGCAAGGAATAAATGACGATGTGGTTCCCAACAGCCCCGCGCCCTCCACGGTTACCGCTTTTGAAAAAGCTGACATTCCCGCTACCAGGAACACAGCAAACGCTGCAAAAGCAGATTTTGCGATTAACAATGAGAATGGTGAAGTGAATGAATTCGATGCCCTGATGCTGACCAATAATTCCGTGAACGCCGTTTCCTATGAATGGAACTTTGGCAATGGCGACAAATCAACGGAAGCCAAACCAACGTACAAGTACAAAATGCACGGCAACTATACCGTCACTCTGACCACCACCGATGCCCATGGCAACACCCAACAGGCAAGCCATGAAATCGTGGTGCTGTGCATTTTCGGCGGAGGTAGCCATGATAATTAATGGCGGCACATCGTACGAATGCCAAAATACAAAAAGGGCGCGCTGGATTTCCGGCGCGCCCTTTTTGTTTAACCGCGTTCTGCTGTTGCTGGCGAGTACGCCAACAACAGCATCAAAAATAGAAAGACTCGCTTGTCAACCGATTGCTCGTTTTTCTTTCAGAGAAACCCAGTGCGATGCTTGTCGGCTAGGCTACCACCAACAGCAAGAAACAATGCC
>JBGAWE010000020.1:0-33332 GCA_044227705.1 Saprospiraceae bacterium | reverse complement strand
TGACGGCGGACTCGATTGGTTTTGCAGCGGTTTCATTCAAAAAAGGGATGAAAACCACCGTCTCCACCGTCGGCAAAAGGCCGGTCAGTTCGGCGACGACCTCGGTTTTGTCGAACGCCTTGCCGCCGTATCGGTAGCCGTCGACGGCAAAAAGAACCTTCGGCTCGATCTGCTGGAAGCGGTCGGCGACGGAGGCCGCGCCGAAGTCGGGCGAGCAGCACGACCATGTTGCCCCCATAGAAATCGCGGCGAGGCAGGCCACGACGGCCTCCGGCGAGTTCGGGAGGAAGCCGACGACGCGGTCTCCCTTTCCCACCCCTCTTTTTTTCAAAAAACGGGCGACGGCGGCCGTCTGTCTTTCCAGTTCCGCCCACGACATCTCGGCCGGCTGCCCGCCTTCTTTTTGGAAAATCAAGGCCGGGCGGTCGTCGGTCGACTGTCTGAAAATATGCTCGGCATAGTTCAATGTTGCGCCGATAAACCATTGACAATCAGGCATCTGCCTCCCTTCGAGGACGGACTTGTAAGGAGAATGGTGGATGATTTTGAAGTAGTGCCACAGGCTTTCCCAGAACATCGCAGGCTGCTCGGCCGACCACTTTTGGAGGTCTCGATAGCTGTAAAATTGGAGGCCGTTCGAGGCCAGCCAGTCCATGTAGTGGCGGAGGTTGGAGTTTCTTTGGAAGGCCTCCGAAGGTTGCCAGAGGAGGCGGGCATCGTTTTCCATGCGGCAAAAAAAGAGAGATTTGCCCGAAAATCGACCATGCGCATCATCTACCTCGGCACCCCCGAGTTCGCCGTCGCGCCGCTGCGGCTTTTGCTGGAAAACAACTACGACGTGGTCGCCGTCGTCACCGCGCCCGACCGCGAAGGGGGCCGCCTCGGCACCATCCAATCGGCCGTGAAGAAGTTTGCCGTCGAGCGCGACTTGCCTGTTTTGCAGCCGGAAAGGCTCAAAAACGCTGCTTTTCTGGAAGAATTGGCCAGTTTTCGGGCCGACCTTCAAATCGTCGTCGCCTTTCGGATGCTGCCCGAAGTTGTCTGGACGATGCCCCGCCTCGGCACTTTCAACTTGCACGGCTCGCTCCTCCCAAAATATCGCGGGGCGGCCCCCATCAACTGGGCCGTCATCAACGGCGAGGCGGAAACCGGCTGCACGACGTTCTTCCTCAAACACGAAATCGACACGGGCGACCTTCTTTTCTCTGAAAAACTGCCCATCGGCCCCGATGAAACGGCGGGCGAAGTCCACGACCGGATGATGGAAATCGGGGCGAAACTGGTTTTGAAAACAGTCAGAGCCATAGAGAACGGGACGGCCGTCGGCCAGCCGCAGCACCTCTCACTCGTCAGCCACGCGCCGAAGATTTTCCACGAAACCTGCCAACTTGACTTTGAAAAGACCGTCGGCGAGTTGCACAACCTCGTCCGCGGCCTCGCCCCGCACCCCGGCGCATGGACGACGTTTGAGGGAAAGAACCTGAAAATCTTTAAAACCCAAAAACTGGAAACCGTCCATTCCGAAACACCCGGTTCGTGGGAAACGGACGGCAAAAAACGCCTCCGATTCGCTGCCAAAGACGGCTGGCTGGAAGTCCTCGAACTCCAAATCGAAGGCAAAAGGCGGATGTCCGCCACGGACTTCCTCAACGGCCACAAGCTGGTTTAACCTGTCGCGGCCGGAAATAAATTTCCGCGCTACCGAGGCAGCGCACCGCTCCCCTGCCCCGTTTTCAGGCCGGTTTGAACGAATTTTTTTAGGGTTATTAGTTGGTTTTGTTTGTTTCAAAAAGAAAGCGGCACCCGGAGGACGGGGCCGCTTTCTTGTTTCAATGCGGAATGAATGGTCATTCAGCTTTCAAAGAACTCGGAGCCAGATGTTCCGGTAGCTCACCAGCCCGTTCGGGTCGTGGTCTTGGAGTTTGAGGAAGTCCGGCCCGTGCGCGATGTTCCTCGGAAGGCCGATGTACTCGGTGGTTCCCTTTAGTTCGACGTTGTTTTGAATGAGGACGCCGTTCTGGATGACGGTGAAATGGCCCGGCGCAGTGAGGATGCCGTCGCGGTTGAAGACGGGCGCGTTGAAAATGATGTCGTAGGTCTGCCATTCGCCCGGCTTGCGGCAAACGTTGACGAGCGGGATGTGCTGTTTGTAAATCGAGCCGGTCTGGCCGTTCGAGTAGGTTTTGTTCTCAAAGCAGTCGAGCACCTGCACCTCGTAGCGGTTCTGGAAGAAGATGCCGCTGTTGCCGCGCATCTGGCTTTCGCCGTTCACGGGCGTGGGCTCGCGCCATTCGAGGTGGAGCTGGCAGCTTCCGAATCGCCATTTCGTGCGGATGTCGCCCTCGCCGTGCTTGACGGTCATGGAGCCGTCGGGGTTGATGGTCCAACCGGCGGCTTTGGTGGAGTCGTTGAAGCTCACCCAGTTGTCGAGGTTCTTCCCGTTGAAAAGGACGATGGCATCGCTCGGCGCATCGGCCTGCGTGGCGCCGGGGGTGACGATTCTCGGCTCGGGCGACCAGACCTCGGTCGCCTTCGGGTCGGTGATTTGGGCGGAAAGGAGGATGGGAAAGAGGAGAACTGCCCCTAAAAGTTGCTTTTTCATCAATAAACAGATTTCCGCAAAGGAAAGAAAACTTCAAACCGCGACCCGCTTCGCCCAATCGGAAGCCGGGTTTCTCGGGACGCGCAGCCTTTTCTTCTCATCCAGATAAAGCCGTAGCCCAAGTTCCGCCGCGATCTCGGCCGCCTCTTTTTCAGAGTTGACCAGCAACTCTGGAGAGAAATAGTTCTTGACAAAATGCGTGTCGAACGCTCCCGAGACGAATGCCGGGTGTCGCAAGACAAACCGCCCGAACCCCAAAGTGGTCGCCACGCCCTCGATTTCGTAGTCGGCGATGGCGGCGAGGAGCTTTTCGATGGCCTCCGCCCGCGTCGCGCCGTGCGCGCAGAGCTTGGCGATCATAGGGTCGTAGTAGATCGGGATGTCCATCCCTTCCGTGAAGCCGTCGTCGACACGGATGCCGGGGCCCACGGGCGGGCGGTAGCGCGAGAGGCGGCCGGTGGAGGGGAGGAAGTTGTCCATCGGGTCTTCTGCGTAGACACGCAGCTCAATGGCGTGGCCGTTGATGGCGAGATCATTTTGTGAGAAAGAAAGTTTTTCGCCCCGCGCCACCCTTATCTGCAATTCTACGAGGTCGAGGCCGGTGATCAGCTCCGTTACCGGGTGCTCCACTTGGAGGCGGGTGTTCATCTCGAGGAAATAGAAGTTGAGCCGCTCGTCGAGGAGGAACTCGACCGTCCCCGCGCCAACATAGCCGCAGCTTTCCGCCACGCGGACGGCCGCGTCGCCCATCTCGCGCCGCAATTCTGCTGTGAGGACGGCAGAAGGGGCCTCCTCGACCACTTTCTGGTGCCTGCGCTGCACCGAGCATTCCCTTTCAAAAAGATAGACCGTGTTGCCGTGCTGGTCGGCCATGATTTGCACCTCGACGTGGCGGGGCGAGGCGACGTATTTTTCGATGAACACCGACCCGTCGCCGAACGCCGACTGCGCCTCCGAGATGGCGCGCTCCATCTGTTCGCGGGTGTCCTCCTCGCGCTCGACGATGCGCATCCCCTTTCCACCGCCGCCCGCCGAGGCTTTTATCAAGATAGGATAGCCAACGCGGCGGCCGATTTCCTTCGCCATCTCGACATCGGTGATGGCCTCCTCGATGCCCGGAACCATCGGGACGTTGAACTTCTTGGCGGCTTCCTTCGCCGCAAGCTTGCTGCCCATGACCTCGATACTCGCAGGGCGCGGGCCAATGAAAGTCAGGCCTGCGTCGGCCACCTTTTGAGCAAATGCCGCATTCTCGCTCAAAAAACCATAGCCGGGGTGGATGCCCTCCGCGCCCGTCGAGCGGGCTGCCTCAATGATGGCGTCGCCCCGCAGATAGCTCTGCGAACTGGCAGCAGGGCCGATGCAGACCGCCTCATCGGCAAAGCGGACATGGGGCGAAGAGCGGTCTGCTTCGGAAAAGACAGCCACCGTGCGGATGCCCATGCGGCGGGCGGTTCGCATGATGCGCAGGGCGATTTCGCCTCGGTTGGCGATGAGGATTTTTTGCATGGAAAGGGAAATTCGGGGCGAAGAAACAAAGCTGGCGAGGGAAATAACGCCTTCCCTACATCCTCAAATTTTGACTATCCTTGTTTGTCCAATTATCGCCCCGCCATGCTTTATTATCAACTCATAAATACCAGAAGGCAGGTTGTCAACTGGGACAGCAATCCCATTTTCTGTTGAGGGTGAATCTACCGTTTGCTCCAAAGCTTGGCTTCCATATTGGTTTATCATTTTAAGCTGGAGGCTTGCCTTTGTGTTGTTGATGAAATGCACATAAAGCGTCTGGTGAACCGGATTGGGATAGGCGATCAGCGATTCTTCCAGAGTTGGTACAGCAGTGCTGGCGGAAGGGTTTACGTTTTTGTATTGAACACTCGTTACCGCGTTCTGTGCCGTATTGAGGGTGCAAATCGCGATAGACTCTTTGGATACGTTGTTCAGGAAATGAAAAGAGGTAATCGTATCCGTCCCCAGAGGAAGGATCTGTTGGCCTCCAATGGTCGAAATATCAATCCAACCCAGCGGGGCCACCTTTACATCCACTGCAGTGGACTTGTATTCGGTCTGTTTTTTCCGCAGCACATCAAAAGTGCCGCCGGGGATAGACAACGAACCAAAAGCATCAATAACACCAAGGCGTTGATAGGTAACCCGGATCCGGAAAGAGTCAGCCGTTGGAGCAAGGTTCAATAAAACAGCAGGGGCCATAGGTGCATCAAAGGCAGTTAAGACATTGGAAGAGCTTTGATGGATGTCAAAGAAGTTGGCTGGTGCCCACGCCGCTTCAAGGCCCGGCGACTTTTTAAACAATAAATCCAGTCCCAAGCCCAGTTCGTCTTGCCCAAAATAGCCAAGGTCAAGAACCTGGGTTCCGGTGACTTGCAGATATACCTCCGAACTTGAGTTTGCCGGCTTATACAAAACACTTGCCGCGGGAAACAATGCTTGGGCTGCACCCGAGGCAGGATTTTGCATGTTTTGGTTCCAAGTTTGGGTCGATTGCAAACCGCTCAAATCCCAAATTTGATTACCGCCCGGAGGAGTAAAAATCTGGTTGATTGCCCCGGGCTGATTGCCAAAAAGATAGTGGTGCGTGTCGCCAACCGCCGGAAATACAGAATTGGTAATGGTAATTTGAGCCGAAGCAGGCTGTACGATATTCCAAGCAAGGATACAATAGAGCATCGCTTGTCTTGCGGTTAGGCTCCGGAACCGGGCAAGGGGAGGCAAGAGGAACGAGTGGAGTGAAAATTTGCTCATGCCAGAATCCATTTTGAGAAAAAGGTATCGGCAAAAGTAGGTTTTCCGCTGAACCAGTTCATTCTGGTTGTGGCTCGAAAGTGTTGACCCGAAAGGCTCGCTTCAACACCTTCGAGCCACCACCTTACTTTATCATCCGTGTTCCCATCTCACGCCATAAAAACACTCACGGCCGCCTCACCGCCATCGGCTCCCGCGCGCCCTTCTCCGGAAAAAGCGCCACTGCCTCCGCGTTCTCCGCTAGGATATAAAACTGCGCCACTTTCCCCGCCTCGATGCGGGCGAAGAACATCCCATCGTTGCGCTCGCCGTCGCCGTTGAGGCCGTCGTCGTTAAAAGGCAACCGATGGTAAACGGGCGAGCGTCGTGAGCGATAGAAAATGGTCGCCGCGCGGCCCCGTTTCTCGATTCGGGCCGAAAACTCGAGCGTCCCGTTCGTCTCGTGGAAGATCAACTGACTGATGACAGGCGTTCCCCGCTGCCAGCGCGGGCTGCGCGAGGAGGAAGGCCGTGCGCGGCTTCATCAACTCCTCGAGGCCGACGACGTCCTCCTTGTCCTTGCCGACGACGGCCGTGACGGTCTCGATCAGGTTCGCCTCGAAGCCTTTGATGTCGTACAGTTTCACCGAGTCGCTCTCGACCCAGCTTTTGATGACGGCCTGCATTTCGCGGGCGCGGCGCAGGTATTTTTCGTTGGAAAACCAGTCGTTGAGAATGGTTCGGACGTGCGCCGTGTAGATTTTCTTATACGTCTGGTTCTTTAAAAGCTGGCTGATGAGCGGCCGTTTCGGGTTCGTTTCGTGCAAAAAGAGCGGCATTTTCACCATCGCATCGACCGACATGGCCGACGGTTCCAACCGCCGGAAGCCGCCGAACGACAGGTTCAAATCCCACAAAAGCGGCTGGAAACGGGCCGTCGTGTCCTGAAAAAAGTAGTAGTTGTGGCAGAGCAGCCCCGAGTAGCTGTCGAGGTTGACGACGACATCGTTGATGGCGTGCATCCACAAAGTCTGGTCGACGTTGAGGATGCTCTCGATTTTCTCGGGCGACTGGTTGAGCGTTTTCATCAAGTTCAGGAAGCTCCCCCACCCCATCCGGCTCTCGATTTCATAGATGCTCGGCAGGCAGGTCGAGTCTTGCGAGAAAAGGGTGAGGTCAGCCTTCCGTGTTTTATCGTCGAGCTTGGGGCATCCTTTTTCGGGCGGAAACTTGTCATCCGTCTCCGGGTCGCATTTGACGAGCGCGCCCTTTTTCGTCCCGAAGTTCTTTTTCAAAAACACCTCGTCGATGCTCTCGACATTGGTGTACAGCCCCCAGAAAGCTTCGTTGATGTACAGTTTCACGAAATTTGCACGGGGCGCGGGCATGTAATCGCGGGCGATTTCGTAGGTCAACGCCTCGCGGACGAAACTGGGGTCGCCAGTCACGTTGGCCAATTTCAAAACAGTCTGGCCGCCAGGCAGTGCTTGGTCGGCGTTCTTCCAGTCGAGTTTGAGGTTGAACGGGAGCTTTTTGAAGCCCTGTTTTCGCGTCTTCTTGTAGCTCGAATTTCCCTTGTAGCGGATGCCGCAGTCGGTGAACCGCTGCCCGTCGACGACGGCTTGACAGGTCAATCGTCCCTGCGGGTTGGCACGGCGGATGCTGTCGAGCTTTTTGTCCCAGTTCTTTTCGGAGAAAGCGATGCGCACCTCACGGACGCCGAAGTCGTAGAAATCGAGCGTCTTTTGAGCGGAAAGGATGCTGAAAGGCAGGAGAAAGAGCGCAAAAAGGAGTTTTTTCATAGAAAAAGGATGGGATGGCGTGTTATGCGGTGAGGCGATTTGTCGCGTCTCTACAAAAGCTCCTTCCGCGACTTTACATAGGTGCGCCACCGCTCCAAAACCGCCTCCATGTCCCCCGGCAACTCGCTCTCAAACCGGATGTGCTCGCCCGTCCGAGGATGTTTGAAACCGAGGACTTTCGCATGGAGCGCCTGCCGGGGCAGCAATTGGAATTGGTTCTCGACGAACGCCTTGTATTTGGTGAAGATGGTTCCGCGCAGCACCATGTTCCCTCCATAACGCTTGTCGCCGAAGAGCGTGTGGCCAAGATATTTCATGTGGACGCGGATTTGATGCGTCCGCCCCGTCTCCAACCGGCACTCGACGAGTGAAACGTAATAGAGCCGCTCCAAAACCTTGTAGTGCGTGATGGCGTGCTTTCCTTCTTCACCTTCGGGAAAGACCATGAAGACCTTCCGGTCGTTCGGGTTTCGGCCAATATTTCCGACGATGGTGCCCTCGTCCGCCTCCGGGTCGCCCCAGACGAGCGCGACGTACTTCCTCTCGATCGTGTGGTAGAAAAACTGGTTGGCGAGGTGCGCCATGGCGAACTCGTTCTTGGCCACCACCATCAGCCCCGTCGTGTCCTTGTCGATGCGGTGGACGATGCCCGCGCGGCTCTCGTCGTTGCCGGGCATGGTGGGCAGGTCGGGGTTCTTGAGGTGCCAAGCGACGGCGTTGACAAGCGTACCGTTCGGGATGCCCACGCCGGGGTGGACGGCCATGCCCGGAGCCTTGTTTATGACCATCACATCGTCGTCCTCGTAGACGATGTCGAGCGGGATGTTCTGCGGCTGGATGCTGTACTCGTCCTCGACGGAGCGGGGGAAGATGACCGAGATTTCGTCGCCAGGGCGAATCTTGTAGTTTGGCTTAACCGATTGATTGTCAACGAGAACGGAGCCGAAACGGATGGCGTTCTGAATCTTGTTGCGCGTGATTTTGGAGAGCCGGTCGGTCAAAAACCGGTCGATGCGGATGGGAGACTGCCCAGGGTCGGCAGTGATTCGGTGGGTGTCGAAAAGCTCGTCGGAGGAGGTCTGGTCGTCGCGCTCGTCGCCGGCCTCTATTGGTTCGGTCATAGTTAAAATGAAGGCGAAGGTAAAAAGGCAAAAGGCAAAAGTCCGGCGGCTCGATTGGCCTGGACCTTTGCCTTCTCACTTTCGACTTTTTCCTTCTCAATACTTGATGGTCACGTTTTTGGCCTCCGTGAAAAACCGCATCGCCTCGATGCCGCCCTCGCGCCCGATGCCCGAGGTTTTCACCCCGCCGAAAGGCGTTCTCAAATCGCGGAACATCCAGGTGTTGACCCAGACGATGCCCGTTTCGAGGCCGCTGGAAACGCGGTGCGCCCGTTTCAAATCGCTCGTCCAGACGGTGGCGGAGAGGCCGTACTCGCTCGAATTGGCCAGTTGGAGCGCGTGTTTTTCATCGGCAAAAGGTTGGACGGTCACGACGGGACCGAAGATTTCCTCCCGGTTCGTCCGGCAGTCCGGCCCCAGCTTGGTGATGATGGTCGGGGCAATGAACCAGCCGTTTTTGCAACGGCCGTCGATTTCGAGCGCGTGGCCGCCGGTCAAGATTTCGCCTCCTTCCGAGCGGGCCGTGTCGATGCAGGCGAGGATTTTATTGAAATGAGCCTCGGAGACGACGGGGCCGAGGTCGGTCGCCGCGTCGAGCGGGTCGCCGGTTCGCAGCGCATTTGTCTTTTCAACAAAAGCGTCGAGGAAGCGGTGGTAGATGCCCGCCTCCACCAAAATCCGGGAGCCGCAGAGGCAAATCTGCCCCGTGTTGTTGAACGACGAGCGGACGGTCTCGTCGAGCATCGCGTCGAAGTCGCAGTCGGCGAAGACAAGGTTGGCGTTCTTCCCGCCGAGTTCGAGGCTGGTCTTTTTGAAAATCGGCGCGCAGGTCTTTGCAATTTCGGCCCCCGCCCGCGTGCTGCCGGTGAACGAGACAGCCTTGATTTTCGGGTGCGCGACGATGGCCGCACCGCACCTCGGCCCGTCGCCGTGCAAGATGTTGAGCACACCGGGCGGCATCCCCGCGTCGCGGGCGATTTCGGCCAAGAGAAAGGCCGTCAGCGGCGTGACCTCGCTCGGCTTGGCCACGACGCAGTTGCCAGCAGCCAAAGCCGGGGCGATTTTCCATGAGAAAAGATAGAGCGGCAGGTTCCACGGCGAGATGCAGCCGACCACCCCGAGCGGGCGGCGCAGCGTGAAATTGAGCGCGTCGCCCGGCGACTCGTGGCTCTCGGAGCCGAACGTCAGGGCCTGTGCGGCGAAGAATCGGAAGTTCTGCGCCGCCCTCGGGACCTCGATTTCGCGCGAGCGGCGCAGCGGCTTTCCGCCGTCGTCGGTCTCGGCCTCGGCCAGCCGGTCGAGGTTGTCGAGGATGCCGTCGCTGATTTTCTGCAAAACCCGGTGGCGGAAATCGAGCGGGCGTGTCGACCAGTCGGCGAAAGCGGCCGAGGCTTTTTCGACGGCGAGCGCGACGTCGGCCGCGTCGCTGTCTGGCAGGGTTCCCGCTTGCTCGCCGGTCGCGGGGTTGGCATTGGGGAGCGTCCGGCCGCCGATGGCGGGGAGGAACTCGTTGCCGATGAAGTTCTTGATTTCCATGTTACTGTCGGGCAATTTTACAAACACAAAAGCCGCCCGGACGCGCTGCCGGACGGCTTTTTGCTTTTCAAGTCAGGCCGAGGAGCGGCCGGGTTTTCCCGTTCAGGAGGCGAGGCGGACGTTGGAGGCCATCTGGCCCTTCTTCCCGCTGACGACCTCGAAGGTGACGGTGTCGCCGTCCTTGATTTTGTCGACGAGGCCGGTGGCGTGGACGAAGACCTCGTCGCCGGTGTTGTTGTCCTTGATGAAGCCGAAGCCCTTCGCGTGGTTGAAGAACTTGACAGTTCCAGTTTGCATTGTTGATGAATGTGATGGTGATGCGGCAAGTTTGCCGGGACAAAAATAGGCATCCGACCTCTTCCTCGCAAAAAACAACAGCCGCCCGGCGCGATGACGGGCGGCTGTTCGATTTCAAGAGGAGGCCGTTTTCAGTGTGCCAGCTTGACGTTGACGGCGTTCTGGCCTTTTTTGCCGTTGACGACCTCGTAGGTGACGGCATCGCCGTCGCGCACCTCGTCGATGAGGCCGGTGACGTGAACGAAGGTTTCAACACCGGAGCCGTCGTCTTTGATGAAGCCGAAGCCCTTGGCGTTGTTGAAGAACTTGACAGTTCCTTTTTGCATGATAATAATGATGTTGGTGATATGGCAGATTTGCCGGGGGCGAAGGTAGTCGTCCAATCCGTATTATCGCATTTTTTATTGAAAGTCAACGAATTAGAAATAAACCGGTTTTTCAGTTGACCTCAAACTGCAGCTTCGCCAAGCTCGAATACGCCCCCCGCTCGACGGCCGAAAGCACCTCGTGGGTCCCCTGTTCGACGATGCGGCCGCCTTCCATGACATAAATCTGGTCGACCTCGCGGATCGTCGCCAGCCGGTGCGATGATGATGCTCGTGCGGCCCATAATGAGGCGGTTGAGGGCTTCTTTTCGACCTTTCTCGCTCTCCGCGTCGAGGGAGGAGGTCGCCTCGTCGAGCAGCAAAACCGATGGGTCGCGGAGGATGGCTCGGGCAATGGCTATGCGCTGCCGTTGGCCGCCGGAGAGCTTCACGCCGCGCTCGCCGACGACGGTTTCGAGCTTTTCGGGGAAGGTTGAGATGAACTCCCAGGCGTTCGCCTCGCGGGCGGCGGCGATGATTTCTTCGTCGGTCGCGCCCGGTTTCCCGTACTCGATGTTCTCCCGGATGGTGCCGCCGAACAGGATGACCTCCTGCGGGACGATGGCGAAATTGGCCCGGAAGCTCTCCAAAGAGTAGTCGTGGATGTCGCGCCCGTCGATGGTTATCTGCCCCGCGTCCGGGTGGTGGAACTGGAGGAGCAGCTGCATGATGGTGCTCTTCCCCGCCTCGGCTCGCCCGACGAGCGCGACCTTTTCCCCTGCGGGAATTTCAAAAGATATGCCTTCAAGACCGGCACGTCGGCACGGGTCGGGTAGCTGAACTTGATGTTCTCAAACTTGATGTCGCCCCGAAAACGCCCGGCTTTCAGGTTTTTCCGGTCAAAAACTTCGGTCTCGGTCGGGCTTTTGAGAATCTCGCGGATGCGCTCCGTCGCGCCGACCGCGCCGACCAGCTCGGTGTAGAAATTCCCCAGGCCGGCAATCGCGCCGCCGATGATGGCGGTGTTGATGCCGAAGGAAAGGAGGTCGCCGCTCGTGATTTCCCCCGCCTGCAGCATCCGCGCTCCCATCCAGATGATGAAAAAGAGCGCGCCGAACAGGACGGTGATGATGAACACTGTGAAGAGTGCCCGGCCCGAGGCGTAGCGCATCGAGATTTTCACGACCGAGTCGGACGAGCGGGTGAAGCGGCCGACCTCGAACATTTCGTTGGAAAAGGCTTTGACGGCCGCTATGGACTGGAGCGTCTCGTCGAGGATGACGTTGGAATCGGCCAGTTGTTCCTGCCTCTTTTTCGAAAGTTTCCGCACCTGCCGCCCGAAGAACATCGCCCCGATGACCACGATGGGGAAGACGCCCAACATCACCATCGACAGCCGGGGGTGCTGCCAAGCCATGACGGCGATGCCGACGAGCAGCACGATTATCTGCCGGACGAACTCGGCCAGCACGAAATAGAAGGTGTTGTAGAGCTTCTCCACGTCGGCCGTCAGGCGGGAGACCAGCTCGCCGACGCGGCTCTTTTCAAAAAAGACCATCGGCAGCGCGACGAGCCGCGAATAGAGCGCCCGCCGCACGTCGGCCACGCCCGACTCGGCGACGCGGGCGAACATCATCACCCGCCAATAGCTGAAGAAGCCCTGCACGACGAGGATGCAGCCGAGCGCGATGGCGGCCGTGCGCAGCGTGAGGCCCCATTTCGGGCGGCCCTGCGCGATGTCGACCATGATGCCGGGCAGTTGAACGACGGCCATGAACACGACGCTCGACAGGAACAGCAAGACCAACCCGAGGACGAACTGCCATTTGTAGGGCCTGACGAACTCGAAGATTTCCAGCGACTCGCGGGCGGCGGCGAGGGTGAGCTTTTTCTTTTCCTCCACTTCTTGAATGGTGAATGGTTAATTGTTGGTGGTGTGGCGAGGGCCGGTCGAAAACGGGCGGGCGCAAATGTGGTTCAATTCCCGAAGGTGCGCGGCGGGCGGGCTGCTCGATAAAATTAAACCAATGGCTCGGGATTGCCGGGCGGGGCGGCCTTCTACATTTGGGCCGAAGTCAAACCACAATCTTTTACTGCCAAATTTTCAACGCATGAAAAACCTTTTCAAAATCACCTTCATGGCGGCCTTTGCGCTCGTCTTTTCGCAGGCTGCCGTGGCACAAGCCTCCTTCGGCGCGAAAGTCGGGGGCAACCTGGCCAGCATTAACTACTCCGAAGACGAAGGCGACCTCAAATCGCTCGTCTCACTGCAAGTTGGAGCCATCGTCGAACTGCCCATCACCGAGACCATCGGCATACGCACGGGCGTCGAGCTGCAGGGCAAGGGAGCCAAGACCGAATTTGAGGAGCTGGGTTATAAGGAAAAGACCACTGTCAACCCTATGTACGTCCAGATTCCGGCCGTCGTGGCCTACAACGGCTCGATGTTCTTCGTCGGGGCAGGGCCTTTCGTCGGCTTCGGCGTGGGGGGCAAGGTCAAGACCAAAATCTCCGGCACCGGCATCGACCCCGAGGAGGACTCGGAGACAATCAAGTTCGGCAACGACAAGGATTTCTCCGCCCTTGACGCCGGCGCGCGCTTTGAGGCCGGCCTGAAGTTTGGAAAGCTGCGCGTGGCGCTCAACTACGACCTCGGCCTTTCCAACGCCATCCCGAAAGACGTCCGCGAGGGCGAGTCGGCAAAGAACAACGTCCTCGGCCTGTCGGTCGGCTATATGTTCAACTGATAGACCACTTCACCCAAATCATCGGTTTGACAAGAGAAAAGGCCGCTCCGTCGCGATGGCGGGGCGGCTTTTTTGTGGCCCAAAAATCTACCTTTGCCCGCCCGATTGACGGGCTTTTTTGTTTCAAAGAACTGGTTTTCAACGACTTACGACAGGATGATTAAGATTACCTTCCCCGACGGCGCTGTGCGCGAGTACGAAAAAGGAACCTCGGCGATGGAGGTCGCCCGTAGCATCTCGGAGGGCCTCGCCCGCAACGTGCTGGCCGCTAAAATCGACGGCGAGGTGCGCGACCTCTCACGGCCCATCGACTCCGACGCAAGCATCAACTTCCTCAAATGGGACGACGCGGAGGGGAAGCAGACCTTCTGGCACTCCTCGGCGCACCTGTTGGCGGAGGCTGTCGAGGCCCTCTTCCCGGGGACGAAATTCGGCATCGGCCCGGCCATTGAGACCGGCTTCTACTACGACATCGACACCGGCGACCGGATGCTCAACGCGGGCGACCTCGCCGCCATCGAGGCTAAGATGCTCGAACTGGCACGGCAGAAAAGCACCTTTTCCCGAAAGGAAATCTCGAAAAAAGAGGCAGTCGCCTATTTCACCGAGAAACAGGACGAGTACAAGCTAGAACTCCTCGAAGGCCTCGAGGATGGGCAGATCACCTTCTACTCGCAGGGCAACTTCACCGACCTCTGCCGGGGGCCGCACATCCCGACGACCGAGCCGATAAAGGCCGTCAAGATCATGAACATCGCCGGGGCCTACTGGCGCGGCGACGAGAAGCGCAAGCAGATGACGCGCCTCTACGGCGTGACCTTCCCGAAGGCGAGCGAGCTGACCGACTATTTGACGCTCATCGAGGAGGCCAAAAAGCGCGACCACCGCAAGCTCGGGGCCGAACTGGAGCTTTTCATGTTCTCCGAAAAGGTCGGCTCGGGCCTCCCGATCTGGCTTCCGAAGGGGACGGCCTTGCGGCAGCGGCTCGAGGATTTTTTGAAGAAAGAACAACTGAAACGCGGCTACCAGCCCGTCATCACGCCGCACATCGGCTCGAAGCAGCTTTACGTCACCTCCGGCCACTGGGAGAAATATGGGAAGGACAGCTTCCAGCCCATCGGCACGCCGCAGGAGGACGAGGAGTATATGCTCAAGCCGATGAACTGCCCGCACCACTGCGAGGTCTTCGGCCACAAGCCGCGCTCGTACCGCGATTTGCCCGTCCGCATCGCCGAGTTCGGAACCGTCTATCGTTACGAACAGCGCGGCGAGCTTCACGGCTTGACGCGCGTCCGCTCTTTCACGCAGGACGACGCGCACCTTTTTTGCACCGAGGACCAGGTGAAACAGGAGTTTTTGGGCGTGCTGGAATTGACCCAGCTCGTCCTCTCGAAGCTCGGTTTTGAAAAATTCACCGCCCAGATCTCGCTGCGCGACCAGGTCGACCGCTCGAAGTACATCGGCTCGGAGGAAAACTGGGAAAAGGCCGAACAGGCCATCATCGACGCGGCCGCCGAGGTCGGTTTGAACACCGTCGTCGCTTATGGCGAGGCCGCTTTTTACGGCCCGAAGCTCGACTTCATGGTGCGCGACGCACTCGGCCGCTCGTGGCAGCTCGGGACGATCCAGGTCGACTACAACCTGCCCGAAAGGTTCCAGCTCGAATACATCGGTGCCGACAACCAGCCGCACCGGCCCGTGATGATTCACCGCGCCCCGTTCGGCTCGATGGAAAGGTTCATCGGTGTTCTGACGGAGCACTGCGCGGGCAAGTTCCCCCTCTGGCTCACGCCGGACCAGTGGGCCGTGTTGCCGGTCTCCGACAAGTTCATCGACTACGCGAACGAGGTGAAAAAACAGCTCGAAGCCCTCGACCTGCGCGGCTACGTCGACGACCGCAACGAGACCATCGGCCGGAAAATCCGCGACACCGAGCTGAAAAGGGTGCCTTTCCTGCTCATAGTCGGTGAAAAGGAGGCGGCCGACGGCTCCATCTCCGTGCGCAAGCAGGGCGAGGGCGACATTGGCGGCATGACCGTCGCGGCGTTCGCGGAGTTGATTAAGGCACAGCTTTGATGGCCGAAAAAATGCTCCACTTCCTCCAGCCCGGCGACCCGGCGCCCGACTTCGCCTGCCCCGACGAGACGGGCCGCGTCCGCACGTTGGGCGAGTTCCTTGGTCGACGGTTTGTCCTGTTCTTCTACCCGGCAGACAACACACCGACCTGCACCGCCGAGTCGTGCAACCTGCGCGACGGCTATTTTGAGCTGAAAAAAGCGGGCTTCGACATCCTCGGCGTCAGCCCCGACACGCCGCGCAAGCACGCCAACTTTCGGGCAAAGCACAGCCTGCCCTATCAGCTTTTGGCCGATTTTGATTTGAAAATGGCCCGCGACTACGGCGTTTTCGGCCCGAAGAAGTTCATGGGCCGAACCTTCGACGGCATCCACCGCACGACCTTTTTGGTTGACGAGGAAGGGCGCATCGAGCGCGTCATCCAAAAAGTAGATTCGAAGAACCACTCGGCCCAGATTTTGGGCTGACCCCTCCGTCGAGCGCCACCTTGTACGCGGCCAGACACCGCTCGCGCGCGAAGGCGTGATCGACCATCGGCTCGGGGTAGTCCGCCGTCCCGAACTCGGGCACCCAACGTTTCACATAGACAAGGTCGGGGTCGAACTTTCGAAGCTGCTCGGCCGGGTTGAAGACGCGGAAATAAGGCGCCGCGTCGGTGCCGCAACCGGCCGTCCACTGCCAGCCGCCGTTGTTGGAGGCGAGGTCGAAGTCGAGGAGCTTTTCGGCGAAATGGGCCTCGCCGAGCCGCCAGTCGATGAGCAGGTGCTTCGTCAGGAAGCTCGCCGCGACCATGCGGACGCGGTTGTGCATGTAGCCCGTCGCCGCCCGCTGCCGCATGCCGGCACGCGCCGACGACGCGCGGGAAGTGCGCCAGAATCTGCGAATAGAAGTCGCGCCAGATAAGCTCGTTCAAAAAAGTCTTGTTGAGGGCTTGCGCGGCACGGGCCTTTTCGCGGATGGAAATCGTCCCGAAGCGGAAATGGACGCCCAGTTTTGAGGTCACATCGAGGCCAGGGAAATCGCGCGTCTTGTCATAATTTTTCACCAAAGAACGGGCGACCGTCGCGGGCGGTATTTCAATCGACGACGGAACGAAGCCCAGCTCGGCGAGCGTCAGCGTTGGCAGTTTCGGGGTCTGGAAGAAGTTGTGGAAGTAGCGGTGGTTCGGGTAGCTTTTCAGGTAGAATGAGCCGGTTTCGGGCTGCATGTCGATGTTTTCGCTCAAAACCATGCGCGTTTGGAGCTTTTCCAGCCAGCGGCGCGAGTACGGCGTGAAGACAGTGTAGGGTTTCCCGTCATCTTTCAAGATTTCGTCCTTTTCAAAAATCACATGGTCTTTGAAGGTCCTGAAACCGATGTTTTTGTCAGAAAAAAACTGCAGCAATTTGCCGTCCCGCTCGGTGGCGTAGGGTTCAAAGTCATGGTTGGTGCAGACCTCGGCGACGGGGTGTTTTTTCAAAATCTCGGGCCAGACCTCGAGCGGCTTCCCGTGGAAAACAGCCAGCGTCGAGCCGAGGGAGGCGAGGCGGTCGTTCAGCTCCGCGACGGTCTTTTGGAGGAAGGAGACGCGGGCGTCGTCGCGGGGAAGCTCGTCGAGGATGTTGGTGTCGAAGATGAAGACCGGCAGCACCGGCCGCCCTGCACGGAGGGCGTGGTAGAGGCCCGCGTTGTCGTCGAGGCGCAGGTCGCGGCGGAACCAGAAGAGGGTGAGTTCGGACATGGTCGGACGGTTTCGGGCGAAGGTGCGGGGCGGTGCCGCAATTCTGCCCAATGTTGGCAAAAGCAAAAAATCGAGCAGCGGGCGGCGGCAGGCTGTCTACTTTTCGCCTGAAATCACAGCCGACGTTCCATATCAAACCAGGTATTCCATGAAAAAGCTCACCTTCCTGCTGCCAGTCCTCCTGCTCGCCCTCTCCTGCAAAAAGGAGTTCAAAGAGTCGTCGTTCCAGCTCGTCCTGCTCGCTGGCGACAACCAAACGGGGCTGCCCAACGCAGAGCTTGACGGCGACATCATCGTGCAAGTCTTGCAGGACGGAAAGCCGTTCTTCAGCGCGCCCATCACGTTCGAGCCGAACAGCGGCTTCGCGGTGCCGGAAATGGCGTCCGCTTTTTCCACAAAGATCACCTCGACAGACGCGACGGGCAAGGTCAAGCTGAAATGGACGCTCGGCTGCCTCGGCGCCCAAGAGATGAAGCTGACCCTCGGCTCCCCCGGCTGCGATCAGGGCGAACTGACCGCCGGGACCTGCCCAAAGCTGGGCGAGCTGACCGTCCACGCCACGGCAGAGGCCATCGGCGGCTGGACGCAGGCCTGCGGTTTCGGGCCGCTCAACTTCGGCTTCACGCGATTCAACACGGAGTTCATGGAGTTTGGCGACGACCTCTTTGTGCTCAACAACAACAACGTCTTCGTCTCCACCAACGACGGCGTCGACTGGGCAGCTGTGAACACGCCGTTCGGGCCGCCCAGCCAGTTCATCTCGGGCTTCTCCGTCGGCACGAGCGGCGAGTGGTACATGGCCATATTCTCCAACGGCATCTTCAAGTCCACTGACCGGGGGCAGACGTGGTCGAACTTCAGCGGGAGCAACATTTTCTTCTCGCAGCCCAGCGAGATTTTCGTGCGCGGCAACGTCGTCATGGTCAGCGACGTGGGGCAGAGCGCCATTTTCCGCACCGACAACGGCGCCTCGTCTTGGGAACAGGTTGTGGTCGGCGGCTTCTCGTTCGGCATCTTCGACCGCATCGTCGAGACCTCCAACGACAAGTGGTGGCTCTGGGACTCCAACAACACCCGAATGGCCTACTCGACCGACAAGGGAGCGACATGGTCGACCGTAAGCGTGCCGAGCAACGTCATGGCCTTCCCGGCCAGCGAGATGACGGTCAATGGCGAAGGCAACCTCGTCTACCTCTACAAGAACAGCGCAAAGCTGATGGTCTACAACCCGACGACGGGGGCAGGAACATCCAAGAACTTCGTCAACAACCCCTCGAACACGCAGTTCGTCTCCTTTCTTCAATGCTTCGGAACGGAGAACTGGGTCGACCTCTACGGCCCATCGGGCAGCCTCGGCATCTATACCGGGTCGGGCAATGGGACGTACACGCAGGTCAACACCGGCACCTCGGAAATCCCCGAGGTCTTCTACCGCACAAAAAAGGAGCGGCTGCTCATCGGCAACAGCAAGGGGTTGTTCGTAAAACTGTAGTCGCCCAACATTCCAAATGCCTCGAAAATAAGGGAGAGAGCCGGCCGGCGACCGGGAGACGCTTCTACTTTCGCCGCCGAAATACTTTCACCAACCAAAACAGTAAAAGCTATGTCAGTTCAAGCAAAGTACCAGCGCGCGCTCGACGCCGCCAACCTCGACGCCGCCCGCGTCGTCGAAGAGAACGGGACCCTCAAAGTTTGGGGCACCGTCCAGACCGTCAGCGACAAGGACCGGGTATGGGACATGTTCAAGTCCGCCGGCGGCGCCAACCCGTCCGATCTCATCGCCGACATTCAGGTGGCCAACCCCAACACGCTGGCCGTCCACACGGTCGAGAAGGGCGAGAGTCTGTCGAAAATCGCCAAGCACTACTACGGCGACCTGATGAAGTACAAGGAAATCTTCGCCGCCAACCGCGACCAGCTCTCCAACCCGGACGAGATCGAGGTCGGGCAGGTGCTGACGATTCCGGTTGTTTGAGAAGACAATCGATGAAATTGAAAAAGGCAGGAGCGGGACGACCGCTTCTGCCTTTTCTTTTTGCCCCGATTGGCGTCGCTACTGCCGCTTCCCGTCCACATACTTCACCAAACACGCCTGCGGGTACCCGTTTGCCTTCGCCTTGCGCAGCACGTCGAGCGCGATGGTCCGGTCGGCGAAGTCGCCCAAAAGGTGGCGGTAAACACGCTTCTGCTCGTTCCACTCGGAGGTGATTTCGCCCAGCGTCCGGGCCTCGGAGATGGCCGGCTCCCTCCTCCCCCTTTTTTGTCTGTCGAAAGGATTTGAATCCGGTAAAAAACCGAGCCGGGTGGCGCGGCCTGAACCGGTTGCGGCGAGCCGGGTGCGGCTTTCACCGTCGATTTTTTGGGCGAGGACTTGAGGGGCTTCTCCTGCCCCATCCCTTCGTAATTGGTTGAAACAGAGGCTGTTGCGCCCTCGCCCGGCTGCTGGATGCCGACGGTCTGCGCGGCGATGCGGAAGTCGATTTCATAACTGCCTTGCCCCCCGTCGTCGCTCGAACCGGCTTTTCCAATCGCGGTTTCAAAGCCGTCCTTTGAGGCTTCCAGCTCGTATTTCTTTCCCGGCAGGGCTGGAAATTTGAAGGTGCCGTCCTCCGTCGGCCGCACTTGCAGGAGCCGCGAGTCGCCGCCCGGCACGATTTCATAGAGGGCGACGAGGCAATCGGAGAGCGGCCTTTCCGTCGCCGCGTCGAGCACGCGGCCGGAGATGAACAGGCGGCTGGCCTTCGGCGCGAACTCGAAGATGTCCTCGTCCGAGGAGCTTGTTTTTTCCAATCCGAAAAGGCGGTTCGAGACGATGAAGCCGCCGTTGCCCGATTTTTTAAGGGCGAACGAGAAGTCGTCGCAGTTAGAGTTGAAGGGGATGCCCATGTTCTCGGGCCGCGTCCATTTGGTGCCCGCGCGGACGCTCTTCTGGATGTCGAAGCCGCCGAGGCTGACCAGCCCGTTCGACGAGAAGTAGAGCGTCTGCGAAGCCGGGTCGAAAAAGGGCGTTATCTCGTCGCCCGCCGTGTTGACCTTCGGCCCGAGGTTGGAAGGGTAGCTGAAGTCGATGTCCTCCGACCCGTCGAGCACCCGCTGGCACATCCACAGGTCCATGCCGCCCTCGCCGCCCGGGCGGTCGGAGGCGAAAAAGAGGTACTCGATGCCCCGGTCGTGGACGACGAAGGGCTGCGTCGTCGTCGCGCCCGGCGCGTTGATGTACTCGCGGAGCGGCTCGGGCTTCGACCAGCCGGAGGCCTCCCTTTTCGTGAAGTAAATCTGGCACTTTGCCCAAAGGCCGTTGCCGAAGCCGAAGTTTTCGCACTGCGTAAAATAGAACCGCTTGCCGTCGGGAGCGAGGACGCCGTTCCCAAAGTGCGCCTCCTCGATGACCGGGAAATCCTTCAAGCCGGTCGATTGAACCCACTGCCCGTCAATGCGCGTCGTCCGGTAGATTTTGGCCGCGCCGCTCACGGTGCTCGAAAAATAGAGCACGTCGTCGCCGAAGGGCAGCGGCGCGAACTCGTTCTCCGGCGTGTTCACATGGTCGGGCAGGTGCGAAAGCTCGACAGGCAGCTCGTTCGGCTCGCGGCCGGTGGCGAGGTCGATGCCGAGCTGGCAGCCTTTGATGTCGTTTTCGCAGATGGTGACGACTTGCGGCCGGTCCTTTCCGAGATAGCCGGCCTCGAACTGTTTGAAGACTTTCATCGCCTCCTCGTACCGCCCGTCCTGCTTGAGCGCGCGGGCGAACTTGAGCGTGACCAGTTCGAACTCCTTGTCGCGCCCCGCCACAAGCCGATAAGCCTCGGCTGCGCGGTGGTAGTTTTTCACGGCGTAAAAGCACTCGCCCGCCCGGAAGGCGAGGTCGACGCGGGAGGTTTTAGCTCTCCACGCGCTCTCGAAATAGTCGGCGGCGTCGGCCAGCTTGCCGTCCTTTTCGAGCCGCTCGGCGGTCTTGAGGAGCTGGTTGAAGTCCTGTCCGACTAGGACTTTTTGAAAACAAGTGAGGGAAAAAAGAATAAGAAAGTATCTCATTGTCAGTGGATTAGCCGGTTTTTAACGGGGGCCGGGCGCAAAGGTTGTCATTGGAAAGGATGAGGGAAATGTGGCGAAGGCAAAACAGCAGCTACCTGTTTATCGAGCCGAACTCCGCCTCGTTCTTGGCCATCTGGGCCAAGTGCCGCCGACCATGTTGCGCCAAAAAGTAGACGTACTGATAGACGTCGATTTTGCCAAGGTCGTTGACCGTCATGGTCGTCTTGAAAAGGATGCCCTCCCCATTTTTCAGCAGTTCGAGAACATCCAGGCAGCGGGCAACCTGCGATTTTATTTCAGCCCTGACCTCGGAAAGCTCGCGCTCGCCCGTCGGCTCCATATGCTCGGGCCGCATCCATGCGAACGAGCGGTGAAGCCCGATTTCGTCCAGCCGGTCGATGTGGAAGGTGTAGTTGGCAAGTTCCTTCTCTAAATCGAATTTGTGGGCGGCGCGAAGGGCTTTTTCAGCCCCCTTTTCTATCAAAATGAGCAAAAAGCGGCTCGTCAGGCAGATGTGTTCCAAGATTTCATCGACCGTCCAACCTCCGTTTTTGGGGCGATAAGAGCGGCAGTCAGCCGGTTTGTCGAACCAGACATCAACCTCGCCAAATACGTCGACGAGAAAGAGCCGAATCTCTGCAAGCAGTTTTTGGATGTCCATTTTTCAAAAGTTTGGAACGGCGGCGCGGGTCAATTCTCCTGCTCTTTTTTATCCTCCGGATACCGGTTCGCCTTCCCTCCAAACCGGTACTGTACCGAGAACCCGAAGTTGTAGTTCTCCAGCCCGTCGAGCGTCGCCCGGACAAGCTCGTAGCTGCGGGACAGCGACAAGATGACCTTTAGCCGCTGCCCGCCCCCGCCGACAAAGACGTTCGGCTCGGCTAGGTAGAACCAGCCCTCGTCGGTCGTGCCTGGGATGTGCGCCCCGTTGATGGTCAGATTTGAGAAGTAGAGGCCGGTGATGCGCAGGCTCGCCCCGTACTCCATAAGCGGCATGCGGCGCGTGAGGCTGAGCTGGCCGAAGCCGCGCTGCAAGTCATAGTTGTGCACGCCAGCCCCGACCGGGCCGTTCGAGTAGGAGTTCGAGAGCTTTCCGACGCCGAAGCCGTAGTAGCCTTCCGCCACGAGCTGGTGGCGCAGCGGCCACCACACCCCGACGGCAGCCTCGCCGAGGTAGCCGTGGCCTTTTTCGTCGTCCTCGCCGTTTTTCGCACCGCTGGCGTAGAAGCCGTTCGCCATCACGCCGACATGCTTCAGGGGCGCCCAGGCCAGTTGCCCGTCCCAGCCGGAGTAGTCTTGGCCGTTGCTCTGGCCGACCGCGAAGCGGTACTCGCCCTTCTCCGTGAAGCCGGGGACGTTCTGCTGGTTCGGCACATAATGGTAGTGGTTGCAGGCCGCGAAAAGGCAAAAGGAGAAACTCAAAATGCAAAAGGCGCGGAGGCTGGGCAAATTTTTCATGTCTCGAAATATTGTGGCGAAATGTCTCCCAAAGTTAAAAAGGGAGGTTGGCCGGGGCTGATTTTTCAAAAACCCGAAACGCCCTCAACCCTCGACCGGCTGCCCGAGCATGACCTGTTCGATCACTTTCGGGTAGTGCCAGTGCTCCAGTTCGAGCACTTTCCGGGCGATGTCCTCGGCCGAGTCGGTCGGCTGGATGGCGACGCGTGCCTGAAAAACGACCGCGCCCTCGTCGTAGTTTTTCGTCACCCAGTGGATGGTCGGACCGCTCTCGGATTCGCCCGCCGCTCGAACCGCTTCGTGGACGTGGTGGCCCCACATCCCCTTGCCGCCGAACTTCGGTAGGAGGGCCGGGTGGATGTTGAGCATCCTTTTCGGAAAAGCCTCGACCAGATACCCAGGCACCAGCCAGAGGAACCCGGCCAACGCAATGAAGTCGATTTCACAACTTTTCAGCTCGTCGAGCAGGATTTCCGTCTCGAAAAAAGTCTTCCGATCGATGATCAGAGACTCGATGCCGTGCTCCTGCGCGACGCCGAGGACGCCCGCCTCCTTTTTGTTGCTGACGACGAGGGCGACCTCGATGCCGCAGCCCTTTTGCTCAAAATGTTCGATGATCCGCCGGGCGTTGGAGCCGCCGCCGGAGGCGAGGATGGCCAGTTTTTTCATGCAAAATTTTCAGGCCGGAAAGGTGGCAAATCTGGCCGGTGTTGGCGTGGTCGCCCAAACCCATCGGGCGGGGGGGTGTTGGGGGGGTCGCCAAGAACGGCCAGATTTGCCCCACCAAATTTCAACAGTTGGCTCCCAAACGCATCTTCCTCATCGGCTTCATGGGCTGCGGAAAGACCTTCTACGGCCGCCACCTCGCCGCCCGTCTCGGCTGGAACTTCGTCGACCTCGACGAGGCCATCGAGCAAAAAGCCGGGGCGACCATCGCCGAGATTTTCAAGACAGAAGGCGCGGCCCGTTTCCGCGAGCTTGAACAGGCCGCCCTCCGCGCCACCTTTTCACTGGAAGAAACCGTCGTGGCGACGGGCGGCGGCGCGCCCGTCCATTTTGAGAACATGGACGAGATGTGCGCCAACGGCCTCGTCGTCTACCTGAAAACACCGGCCCGGCTCCTCGCCTCCCGCCTCGTCGGCGAGACGGAGCAACGACCGCTCATCGCCGGTTTTGACGAAGAGATGCTGCGCGAATTCATCGGAGCGGAGCTTGCTCGGCGGCGGCGCATCTACGGCCGCGCCCATCTGACGGTCGAGCAGCGGCGCAACAGCTCTCGCTTTTTGGCCAAAATCACGGAGAAACTTCGCCCGTTCGGCCTCAAAACCCATTGAAGGGGTGTTTAGCCGTCACAGTAATTCAGAAAGGAGCGACGGCGGAAGGCGACAGACGGTCAGTTTCGCCCATCAAACCTCCTTCTCCTTCGCCCATTCGGAAATGAACAATCCCTGCTTCCAGGTCGTCGTGCCGTGCCACCTGCTCCTCGAAAAGGAACTCGACGTGTCGCTGCGCGCCTTCCACTGGTTCTTCAAAAGCGTGACCAACCGCCATCAGCGGCGCAGCCAGTTCGTCGCTGTCAGCCCGTCGGAGGCACAGCAGGACGTCATCGCCTATTTCATGAAAAAGACTGGTCTGCCCGAGTCGGCGCTGGTCAGCGCAGCGCACCGGTTGGCCGTCGAGCCGACCGATGAGGCCATCCTCGTCATGCCAT
The DNA here is from genome assembly GCA_044227705.1 of Saprospiraceae bacterium. GTDB lineage: Bacteria > Bacteroidota > Bacteroidia > Chitinophagales > Saprospiraceae > JANOQP01. The sequence continues at coordinate 9,180 of JBGAWE010000020.1, read as the reverse complement.
CGCAGCGCGTGGGCGACGCGGCCCGGGTCGAGGCCATCCGATGGCAACTGCCGACGGTGACTTTCGAGAACTGGTCGCAAGCCCGGGCGTTCGATGCGGGGTTCTGCATCTTTGTCGCTCAAAACCTTGAGGATCAAGCGGTTAAGGAGTTCGGGTCGTTCATCCGGATGCTCTATTTCGACCCCGGCGCGCTCGGGATGCTGCGCCAAAAAGCTCGCGGCCTGCGCTCCAATCAACTGGCCTGACCGGCCGCCGCGAGGTGCGAGAGCATTTCGGAACGCACCTTTTCTTTCAAAATTTCGATGTCGTCCGGCTTCAACCCCGCCGTCTCGATGGGGCCGCCCCAGACGACACGCACCGTTCCCGGCCGCAAATCGACGGATTTGACGGAGGTCGAGATGGCCCCGATGTTGGCCGTCGTCATCACGGCGATGGGCGCGCCGGTCTGCATGGCGAGGCGGAAGGCGCCGTCGAAAAAGGGCGCGAGCGGCCCGCCCGTCCGGTTGCGCGAGCCTTCCGGGTAAAGGAAGACCGACCAGCCGCGCTCAATCTCCTTTTTGAGATATACCATGCTCCGCGCCCGGCTCATGGCCGATGAGCGGTCGACGACGAGGCACATCCGCCGCACAATCCAGCCGAAAACGGGAATTTTGACCATCTCCTGCTTCGCCAGGAAACGAAACCGGTGCGGCCACGACCGCCCGGCGATGACGAAATCGAGCGCCGAGTTGTGGTTGCCGACGATGACGTAGGCACGGGTCGGGTCGAGTTTTTCGCGGCCCTCGACCTTTATTTTCACCAAAATCAGGGCGAAAAAGATGCGGGTGAAAACCTGATGAAGATAGAAAGTCGCCGGCCACCGACCGCTCCTCGGCGCGATGGCCAGCACGAGCACGACGAACGGAAAGCTCACGAGCATCATCACGAGGAACAGGACAACAGCCCATGCGGCCCAGATTTTTCGCAAAAAGGAAGTCATGCCGTCGGCGGCAAAAAAATTGGGCACCGGCCTGCGCGAGGTCGGTGCCCAATCGGATTGGTGGAGAAAATCAATGGTTGTCGGATGGTGCCTCGGGCGTGGCCGGTTGCAGGTTCGCCGGTTTTTTGAGTGGCGGCGAGGTTACGGTCTGTTGACCAGCGACTGGCTTGGTGCGGCCGAAGGGGGTGGCTGTGGCCTGCGGTTGCTCGGTTTTCTCGCCCGGCCGGGCGGTCTCGACCTTGCTCAAATCGACCGGGTGCACGTCGGCCGGGTTGACGCGGCGCTGCTTGGCGACGGGCAGCGGCTTGGCCGGGGCAGCCGGCACGGGAGCGGAGCCGTCGATGGTGGCGTTGGGGTTGGGCTGCGCGTTCTTCTCGCTTTTCACCAAAACGGGGGCCTGCGCGGGCGCGGCGGGCGACGATCTGAGGGGCGCGGCAGCCGGGGTCGACTGCGTCTCGGGCGTGGAAGCCGCGGTGGGCTTCGTGTTTTGCGAGAAGGCCGGGGCGGCGAACAGCGAGGCGGCGAGCAGCGCGAGGCTGGCAAATACGGATTTTTTCATGTTCGGAATCATGATTTGATGGATGATTAAATTCAGGAGTCGCTTTTCGAGGTTGAATACTCGGCGGCGATGGTGTTGCGCAGGACGCGGATGCGGGTCTTCTCGTCGACGAGGAGCGTGACGACGCTGTCCTCTATTTTGGTGACGCGACCGATGATGCCGCCGTTCGTCACGACCTCCATGTTTGGGGCGAGGCTCGACTGGAAGTTTTGGACCTTTTTCTGCTGCTGCATCTGCGGGCGGAGCATGAAAAAATAGAAGACGACGATGATGAGCAGGGGAAAGAGCATCTGCAGCGTCGCCGCGTCAAAGAGGAGGATGAATGCTGTCATAGTTGAAAGTGCCGAGCACCGAGGCCCGGCATGATTTGAGTTTGTAATCGAGTTTTCAGTCGGCCACCGATTCGGGGAGGGCGACCCTTCGCAGCAAGCTGCCGCACATGGCCCCCATCCCGCCGAGCAAACCGCCGATGAAAGAGGTGATGGAAAGGAGCCATGCCCCCGAGCCGAGCCGGAAAGTCTCGGCCAGCATCGCGCTCAACTGGCCGCCGTTGGCGGAGTCAAGGAAGTTGGCGTACAGCGACCAGAGCAAAGTGCCAGCTGCCGTGCCAGCCGCGAAGGCTTTTCCAACAGAGGTCTTGAAGTAGAAACTGCAAGCCGCAGTGACGACCGGCAGCGACCACCAGCCGATGTACCGCCCAGCGAGAAAGCCGAGGGCAAGTCCGATGAGGGCCTCCAGGCCGAGGGAAGTCAAAGTTTTGAGCATGGAGAGTCGAGTTTAACGGGCCTTCGGGCGCGGGCGCTTGCCTCCGGGACGGTACATGCCGCCCATCTGCGCCATGCCGGGCTTCATCATGTGGCGCTGGGCGAGGGCTTTCTCAAGCTCTTTCACCTGTGCCTTTATCTGCGGCTCGGTCACATTGGGCAGGGCCTTGAGGTTGTCGAGGTGCTTTTGGGCCATCTGCCAGTTGCTCTTTCGGGCGGCGAGCTGGGCCAGTTGGAAATGGGCGACGGCCTTTTCGTTGTCGGTCGGCAGCCCGGCAGCGAGGGCTTTTCGGACCCACGACTCGGCGCCTTCCCAGTCCTGCCGATGCGTGGCGAGTGTCGATTTCACCATGAAATAAACGGACTTGTTGGCCGGGAAAAGAAGGTTGGGGAAGAAGGTCAGCCCGAGCCGCTTCTCCGCCCCGTCCAGGTCGCCGGTCTGCAGCATCATGGCCGAGCTTTGGAGCGTGCCGAGCAGCAGATAGCCAATCAAGAGCACGATGGCGACGAGGACGAACGGGAAGCCGTACCAGAACCCAAAAGCCGCCCAGAGGACGGCAAAAAGCAGGAATCCGCCCGCGATCAGCGCGAAACGGAGGTAGATGTTGATAGTGGAGAGCATCAGTTTTTTTTGTGAAAAGGGGCGGTTCAGGGGGCGAAAGTAAAATCGGGCCGGGTTCGAGCGGGCATATTTTCAGAGATGAAAAAAGCACCGCCCGGCCGTGCCGAAAGGTGCTTTTGAGGAGTCGCGGCCAGTGGGAAGATCAGGCCTGCCCGGCGGCCAGTTCTCGCTCCAGCCGCTCCATCTTGAGGTAGTCGACGGCCGAGTCGAGGTCGCCGGTGATGGCGATGATGCTGTCGAGACGGGATATTTCGATGAGCCGCTTGACGGCCGGGTGTGCCACGCCGGTGAGGACGAAGCTGCCCTCGCCCTTCCACAGCCTGTGGGCTGTCAAAATGGCGCTCAAGCCCGAGCTGTCGATGAACTTCACGTCTTTGAGGTCGAGAACGAGGTTCGGCACGCCCTCTTGTTTGTGGAAAATGAAGTCGCTTTTCAGGGCCGGAGCAAGGTGGGCGTTGAGGGTCTCTTCCTCGAGGGTAATGACGGAGTAGAAGCTGTTCTTGTCGATTGAGTACTTCATAACGGCCTGATTGTCAGGTGTGTATGTCAATTAATTGGTCTGAAACGAAAACAGCCCGTGGCCGGACTGCACGACAAAGGTAGCTTTTGGGCGGAACCAAGCCTGTTTTTTTTCCGGCATCCGTCATCGGCCATTCTGTCAGGCGGTTTCGGGGCTGGCATCATTTTTTCGGTCGTGGGGCGAAGGCCGGGCGAGATTGTCTCGCGCGTCGCGGGGTTTGCGAAAAAGAGGTTGTGATTGTCGGCAATCGCTTCCAAATTTGCGGCAGATTCCAGGTCGTTCGGCCGATTTTCCGGGAGCAGTTTGGGCGTTTCGTCTCCCCTTTCGCCCGCTCCCGTCGCGTTGAACACTTTTGAATAAACCGAGGTTTTACCCAGCATGAACAGAAAATTCTCCAACGGCGTCAAGTCCGTTTTGAACCATTCGAGCAACGAGGCGGTGCGTCTCGGCCACGACTACGTCGGGACGGAGCATCTGCTGCTCGGCATCATCGAGGAGCGCGACAACTTGGCTGTGCGCGTCCTGCAGAGCCTTGAGGTGGACACCAATGAACTCAAAAAACGTGTCGAAAAGACCATCCCTCGCTACAACGAATGGGGCACGGCCGACACGCTGACCGTCGGCAAGGTGCCGTTGAGCCGGATGGCCGAGCGGATTTTGAAGACGACCTTCCTCGAAGCCAAGATGCTGAAAAGCGAGGAAATCCAGCCCGAGCATGTCCTTTTGAGCATCCTCAAGCATACCGACCTTGCCTCGACGCGCATCCTCACCGACTATGAGGTGGACTACGACGGCTTCAAAGTGGAGCTTGAGTACGTCAAACACGAGCAGGATTTGGGCAAGCCCAACGTCCAGGGCCAGAAGGGCCAGCAGAAGAGCCGCACCCCCGTCCTCGACAACTTCGGCCGCGACATCACGAAGCTGGCCGAGGAGAACAAGCTCGACCCAATCATCGGAAGGGAGAGCGAAATCGAGCGGGTCTCGCAGATTTTGAGCCGCCGGAAGAAGAACAACCCCATTTTGATAGGCGAGCCGGGCGTGGGCAAAACCGCGATTGTCGAGGGCCTCGCTTTGCGAATCATGCAGAAAAAGGTGAGCCGCACCCTTTACGGAAAGCGGCTCGTCATGCTCGACCTCGCAGCGCTCGTCGCGGGTACGAAGTACCGGGGCCAGTTCGAGGAGCGCATCAAAGCCATCATGGGCGAACTCGAAAAGAACCGCGACGTCATCCTTTTCATCGACGAAATCCACACGATGGTGGGCGCGGGCGGCGCCTCGGGCTCGCTTGACGCTTCCAACATTTTGAAACCTGCTTTGGCGCGGGGCGAGCTGCAGTGCATCGGTGCCTCGACGCTGGACGAATACCGCCAGTACATCGAAAAGGACGGCGCCCTCGACCGCCGCTTCCAGCGCGTCATGGTGGAACCGCCGAGCCAGGAGGACAGCATCCACATCCTGTCGAACATCCGGCAGAAATACGAGGAATTCCACAACGTCACCTACAGCGACGACGCCATAACGGCCTGCGTCAAGCTCTCCGACCGCTACATCACCGACCGCTTCCTGCCCGACAAGGCCATCGACGTTATGGACGAGGTCGGGGCGCGGGTGCACCTCAAAAACATCCACGTACCGAAGCATATCGAGCACCTCGAAAAGGAAATCGAGGACTTGAAAGACCAAAAGAACCTCGCCGTCAAGAACCAGCAGTACGAGGAGGCGGCCAACCTACGCGACAAGGAGAGCAAGCTGGTGCGCAACCTCGAGTTCGCCAAAGTCGAGTGGGAGGAGGATTTGAAGGTCAAGAAGTTCCCGGTGACGGAAGAGGAAATCTCGGAGGTCATCGCCATGATGACGGGCATCCCCGTAAAGCGCGTCGCGCAGAGCGAGGGCAAAAAGCTCTACCACATGGCCGACGACATGAAAAAGGTCATCATCGGGCAGGACTCTGCCATCACGAAAGTGGTCAAGGCCATCCAGCGCAACCGTGTCGGGCTGAAAGACCCGAAGAAGCCCATCGGCTCGTTCATCTTCCTCGGCCCGACCGGCGTGGGCAAGACGGAACTGGCGAAGGCGCTGGCCCGCTTCCTGTTCGACTCGAACGACTCGCTCATCCGCATCGACATGAGCGAGTACATGGAGAAGTTCTCGATTTCGAGGCTTATCGGCGCGCCTCCCGGGTACGTCGGCTACGAGGAGGGCGGCCAGTTGACGGAGAAAGTCCGACGCAAACCGTACTCGGTCATACTCCTCGACGAAATCGAGAAGGCGCACCCCGACATTTACAACATCCTCCTTCAAGTCCTCGACGACGGGCAACTGACCGACGGGCTGGGCCGGAAGGTCGACTTCAAGAACACCATCATCATCATGACGTCGAACATCGGTGCCCGGCAACTGAAGGACTTCGGCACCGGCATAGGCTTCAACACCGCCTCGCGCATGGAGCAGGAGGAGGAGCAGTCGAAAGCAGTGATTCAGGCAGCACTGAAAAAGACGTTCACCCCCGAGTTTTTGAACCGCATCGACGACATCGTGGTGTTCAACAGCCTCGGCAAGGAGGAAATCCACAAAATCATCGACATCACGCTGGCCGACCTCATGCGCCGCCTGTCGACACTAAACTTCAAGCTCACCCTCTCGGAGGCGGCAAAAGACTTCGTGGCAGACAAGGGCTTCGACCCTCAGTTCGGTGCGCGGCCGCTGCACCGGGCCATCCAGAAGTACATCGAGGATCCGCTCGCGGAGTTCATCCTCGGCGAGGCGCCGGGAGAGGGGGCCGAGATGGAGGCCGACCTAAACGAGGCGAAGGATGGGCTGGTCATCCGCTCGCTCGTGGAAGAGGGCGACAAGGCGTGATTTCTCCTCTTTTAGCATGAAAAAAGCCCCGTCGAGCGTTCGGCGGGGCTTTTTTGTTTCAGGCGGGTTTCGACAAGGGATCGCTGTCAACCCGCCCGCTGAAGCGACGGTTCATCCAACCAATCCAACGATTCAGCCAAAACCGGTTGGCCCTGGGCGAGCCTGGCCGCAGCTTTGGCCCGACAAAAATTTGCTCACCGGCCAAAACCAATTCCGCCATGTCCTTTTTGAAAACAGCGCTCCCCCTACTGACCGTCCTCCTTTTCAGCCAACCCATTTTTTCACAGACACAGACCGTTCGCGGCACCGTCATCGACGTGCAGAGCGAGTCGCCGCTCATCGGCGTGGCCGTCGAGCTGCTCGGCTCCGAGCCGCGAAAAGGGGCCGTGACCGACGAGAAAGGCCAGTTCGCCATCCCCGGCGTGCCGGTCGGTCGGCGGGCGTTCGCCTTCGGCTACATCGGCTTCGAGCCGCTGACCATCCCGAACGTCGTCGTGACGGCTGGAAAGGAGGTCGTTTTGGAGGTGAAAATGCAGGAATCGACCGTCGCCATCGCCGAGGCTGTCATCGTCGCAAAAGTTGAAAAGGACCGGCCGCAGAACGAGATGGCCCCGATTTCGGCCCGCCAGTTTTCATTGGAAGAGGTCAGCCGCTACTCGGGCGGCCGCAACGACGTCGCCCGGTTGGCCGGAAACTTCGCCGGCGTGGCCACCGCCGACGACTCGCGCAACGACATCGTCATCCGCGGCAACTCGCCCACCGGCGTCCTCTGGCGGCTCGACGGTGTTCCGATTCCGAACCCCAACCACTTCGCCACCCTCGGAACAACGGGCGGCCCCGTCTCCGCTCTCAACCCCAACATGATCGCCAACTCGGACTTCCTCACGAGCGCCTTCCCCTCCGAGTACGGCAACGCGACGGCGGGTGTGTTCGACATCGGCTTCCGGCCGGGCAACCGCGAAAGGCACGAGTTCACGGCGCAACTCGCCGCCTTCTCCGGTTTCGAGGCGATGGCGGAGGGGCCGCTGACCGCCAAAAAGCAGGGCAGCTACCTCGTCAGCTACCGCTACTCGTTCGTCGAGGCGGCCGATTTTTTCGGCATCCCTGTCGGCACCTCGGCCATCCCGAAGTACAACGACCTCTCTTTCAAGATTGATTTTGGCAACAAAAAATGGGGCAAGCTCTCCGCCTTCGGCATCCACGCGCAGAGCCGAATCGACATCCTCGGGGCGGAGGCGGACACGGCCGACCTGTTCGGATACCCCGACCGCGACAGCTACGCCCGCTCGCGGCTCGACATCTACGGCCTGCGGCACAACCTGATTTTGGACGAAAAGAGCTTCCTCCGAACGGTCGTCAGCGTCTCGGGGGCGAGGAATTCCTACGAGGAAAAATTTGACGTGGAAGGCCAGACGGAGAAAGAGGTCCTCCTGAAAAACCCGACCGACGAGGTGCTCTACACGGTTTCGAGCATCTACAACCGCAAAATCAGCCCGCGCCTGACCTTCCGCGCCGGTCTGTTGAGCCAGACCGACCAGCTTTCGATGAAGGTCGAGCACCGCCGGTTCACCCCTGACACCGATGGCGACGGGCGGCCCGACTGGCAGACCATCCGCGAGTTCGACGGCGCGGTCACGACGGGACAGGCCTTCTCGCAGGCCAAGTACCAGCTCGGCAAAAACTGGACGCTCAACGGCGGCCTCCATGCCCAGCTTTTCAGCCACAACTCGGACTTCATCGTCGAGCCCCGGGCCGCTGTTTCGCGGAAGGCTGGGCGCGGCGGCCTCGTCACCCTCGGCTACGGGTTGCACGCGCAGAACCAGCCGTTGCCGGTCTATTTTGTCAACGAACTCGTCGCATGAAAAGACGAACGAAGACCTCGGCTTCACGAAGAGCCACCACCTCGTCCTCGGCTTTGACCAGCGGCTCGGCTCCGACTGGCGGCTCAAACTCGAAGCCTACCGCCAATGGCTCTACGACGTGCCGGTCGACCCGACAGAGGGCGGCTTCTCGATGCTCAACACCGGGACGGATTGGGTCTTCCCGGAAAAAGGCTCGCTCGTCAACAAGGGGACGGGCAACAACACGGGCGTCGAGTTCACCCTCGAAAAGTTCTTCTCGCGCGGCTATTACGCGCTCGTCACGGCCTCGCTTTTCGAGTCGCGCTACGAAGGATTCGACGGCATCGACCGGCCGACGGCTTTCGACAACAACTACGTACTCAACGTCCTCGCCGGGAAGGAATGGAAGCTCGGCTCGACCGGCAGAAACGCCATCACGACGGACTTCAAGTTCACGACCTCGGGCGGACGGCCCTACACGCCCGTCGACCTCGCCGCCTCCATCGCGGCTGGCGAGGAGGTGAAGGACGAAAGCCGCCCCTTCTCCGAGCGGTACGACGACTACCTGCGCCTCGACGTGAAAATCGGCTACCGGTTCAACTCCAAAAAGCGGCGGCTCTCGCAGCAGTTCTCGCTCGACTTCTCGAACGTGACCGACCACAAGAACATCTGGGCCTTGCGGTACAACGAGGTGAACCATCGGGTCAGCCCTGTCTACCAGTCGGGCTTTTTCCCGGACATTTTGTGGAGAGTCCAGTTTTGATTTTTGATGAGGAATTGAGGAATTGAGGAATTGAGGAATGGCTGAACTGACCGGGAGGGGTTGAGTTTGATAGTTCAACCACACAATTCTTCCGTTCCTCAATCGACCTTTGTCTTGGACAAAATTTCAAGACATATGGAACAGAGAAAGTTTTACTTCGAGAACCTCGATGTTTGGCAACGAGGGCGAGTGTTGATCAAGGAGGTCTATAAACACTCTCAATTTTTTCCTTCAGAGGAGAAATTTGGGATGACTTCCCAAATCCGAAGGGCG
>JBGAWE010000019.1:0-33113 GCA_044227705.1 Saprospiraceae bacterium | reverse complement strand
GGGGCCGAAGGTTAGGCCCGACGGGGCCTTCCAGATTGTCGTCGTCGACCCCGACGGACATTTCGTGGAGTTCACCCAACCGGTCGGGATGCCCGCCTGAAAACCTCACTTCCCGAACAGCGACTCAACAAACGCTCTTTTGTTGAACACCTGCAACTGCTCCATCTTCTCCCCCACACCGATGTAGCGGATCGGGATTTTGAACTGGTCGCTGATGCCGAGCGCGACGCCGCCTTTCGCCGTCCCGTCCAGTTTTGTCAAGGCGAGGCAGGTCAGTTCGGTGGCAGCGGTGAACTGCTAGGCCTGCTCGATGGCGTTCTGCCCGGTCGTCGCGTCGAGCACGAGCAGCACGTCGTGCGGCGCGCCGGGCATCGACTTTTCCATCGACCGCTTGATTTTGGAAAGCTCCTGCATCAGCCCGGTCTTCGTGTGCAGCCGCCCGGCCGTGTCGACGATGCAGACATCGGCGCCGTTTTGCCGGGCGAATTGAATGCTCTCGTAGGCGACGGCCGCCGGGTCGGTGTTCATCCCTTTTGAAAAGAAGAGGCAGCCCACGCGGTCGGCCCAAATCTTGAGCTGGTCGACGGCGGCTGCGCGGAAAGTGTCTGCCGCGCCGAGCGCGACTTTGTGCCCTTTTTGCTGAAACTGATAGGCGAGCTTGCCAATCGTCGTGGTCTTCCCGACGCCGTTCACTCCCACGACCATCAGCACATACGGCTTCGGAGCGCCCGCGGGGATGTCAAAATCCTCGGTGTCGACTGTCCGGTTCTCGCCCAGGATCTCGACGATTTCGTCGCGCAGGATGTCGTGCAGCTCGGTGGTGTTGAGGTACTTGTCCCGCGCCACGCGCCGTTCGATGCGCTCTATGATTTTGACCACCGTTTCGAGGCCGACGTCGGCCGAAATCAGTGCGCCTTCGAGTTCGTCGAGCACTTCCTCGTCGACCGTGCTCTTGCCGGCGACGGCGCGGTTTATCTTTTCAAAAAAGCCCGCCTTCGTCTTTTCGAGGCCCCGGTCGAGGTCCTCCTTTTTGTCGCGGGAGAAGAATTTCGAGAAAAAAGACATCCTTTATTAATGGTGAATTGTCAATTGATAATGGTGCAAGCGGCCGTTGTCTAGCCCCGAGGACTCGGGGCCAACAACTTGCGCGAGCGGCCGAGGTTCACTTCCACTCCTCCAAATCGGGTTCGATGTAGAGCCACCTGACCTCGGGGCAGGCCTCGCGCAGCCGTGCCTCGAATTGGTTGATGAGGCCGCTCACCTCGACGGCGGTCAGGTGCGGCTCGCACTTGATTTTGACGCAGGCCAGCACCTCGCCCGGCCCCTGTTGGATGGTGATGCAGTTGATGAGCTTGTTGATGTCGGGGTGGTCGACGGCGATCTGGCGGGCCGTCTCGCTGATGACTGGGTCGGCCGCTTCGCCGATGAGCAGCGACTTGACCTCTCGGCTCAAAAAGATGGCGACCCCGATGAGAATCACCCCGATGAGGATGGAGCCGAGCGCGTCCCACCGCCCGTCGCCGGTGAAGTGCGCGGCGAGCATCGAGGCGATGGCCACCGCGAGGCCCAGCACGGCGGCCGAGTTCTCGCCGAAGATGACGACGAGGTCGCTGTCCTTCGTCTCGCGCAGGTAACGGAGGAAGCCGGTGCCGCCGCGCCGAGCGTTCAGTTCCTTGATGTTGGAAAAAGTGGCATAGCCCTCCAGCGCGATGGAAAAAACGAGGATGCCGATGCCCCACATCAGGTGCTCGGGCGGCTCCGGGTGCTGCATCTTGTGGAAGCCCTCATAGATGGAGAACATCCCGCCGACCGAGAAGAGCAGCATCGCCACCATGAACGACCAGAAGTAAAGCTCGCGCCCGTAGCCCAGCGGGTGCCGCTCGTCGGGCGGGCGCGACGATTTCTTCACGCCGAGCAGAAGCAAGGCCTGGTTGGCGCAGTCGCTGAACGAGTGGATGGTCTCGGCGAGCATCGCGCCAGAGCGGGTGAAGACGGCCGCCACCCCCTTCGCCGAGGCGATGAGGAGGTTGACGACGAGGCTCTGGATGATGTGGCCGGTGGCGTGGCTGGTGGTTTTCGGCTGTTTTTCGGCCATTTTTTGATGTAAAGCGCGGTTTTTCTGGCTGAAAACCGGGGCGCAAGATTTTGGGCAAAGAAACCTCGGGGCTTGCCGACGAGGCGAGGGGCGGGCGGGTTTTTATTTTTTGAGAAAGGAATCCGGGGCCATCGGGCAGCTATTTGATTTTGAAAACCAGCCCGCCCGCCTCGCGCACCACCGGGTCGCAGCTGACGCGATAACGGATGTTGTCGAAATAGAAGACATCGCCCGGCCTGGCCTTTTTGACAAGCTCGGCTACCTCCGCGTTCCAGCGACCGCCGATGTTGTGCTTTTCGACCGGGTCTTGATTGGGTGAGACGTAGCCCACGTCGTAGGAGACAACATCGGCTTTCAAATCGAAGTCGAAATTTTGAAAGACCATCGAAATCCCGCCCTGCGCCCTGAAGTCGCCGTTGTACATGCAATTGGCACAAGGTTGTTTCGGCCCGAAAAACGGCACCGCCTTCGGCAAGTTCTGGACTCGAAACCGCATCACCCCCACCTCTTCCCCCGCCACCGTGTCGCGCAAGGCGAGCGCGGCTTCGGGCGAGGTGCGCTGGCAGAAGTGCCAGATGTAGTGCCCGAGCGTGTCCATCTTTCGAAGCTCGCCCATCGAAGCGGTGACGAGCAGCCGCCCGTCCGGCACGTCGGAGACAACGACGGAAATCGGGTTGTCGACCACCGGATAGACGGCGTTCATCTTGTCAGCCGCCACCACGATTTGGGCGGAAAGCCACGTTGTTTTCAAAAAAAGGAGGCAAAACAGGAAGGCGGTCGGTCTTTTCATAAAAAATCGGGCGGTCGGCGGCCGGGAGGCCATTTTCAAAAAGGGCAATCGAAACCCGCGCGACTTCGTTGCTTTGGCAAAAAAAGCACCTTTTGCCATGCGGAGGAACGCGCTCTTTTTCCTGTTTGTTTTGCCCAGCCTGCTGGCGGCGCAGGCCGATTTCTACCGCCCCATCCTCGACGACCCCGACGTGGTCTGGGCGGCGGAAATCAGGCCAATCTTCAACCTCGAACCGGCGTTCAACATCACGCCATACACGCCGGTCAAACGAGACTCCGGTCGAAACGAGGCCGTCCCGCTCAAGCTTCTCAACGACGACGGTTTTGGGACCAACCTCGGCGACATCCTCCTATCCGAAAAGCTCCTCGACCTGTGCCTCGACGGCGACGTCAAGGCGTTCAGCGACGATGGGGGCGCCACCGTTTTTTTTGACAAAAAGGCCCGCCACGCCCTCCTTTTCCGCATCGACACGGCCGTGACCTTCAACCTTGAGACCTACGAGGAGAAAGTCCTGTTGGTCGAAAACGGGCCGAACCCCGATGAAATCTACTCCGTCAAGGTGCGGCAACTGCTTTTCTACCGCGCCTCGACGGGCGATTTCGAGCTGTACACCGCTGCCTTCGCCCCGATGCTCGACCGCATCGACGGCAACGGCAACTTCCGCTACTCGATGACGCCCTTCTGGTTCAAGCTGCCGCCCTATTCGAAAATCGAAAACGCCAGCCGCCCCAGCCTCGCCGACCCCAACATCCGCTGGGCCTACCGCATGAAGACCGGCACGAACTCGCCCCGCGTCGACAGCGCGGCGACGTGGAAGGATTTCTACCCTCCGGTCATGGGGCAGTTGCTCAAGCGGTTCCGAACCGATGCGAAATGGGAGGTCTTCGGCCCAGACTTCGAACCGATACCTTTCAGGAAAAGGGCCGATTTCGAGACCCGGGCCGACACGGTCGTCACCTTCGACCCGGAGAGCTACGAGGAGAAAATCATCGTCGTCAAAACCGTCCTCGAACCTGCCGACTTCTCCCACCTCAAACTGATAGAGGACTGGTTTTGGGACGAGCGGCGGCACGAGTTCATCATCCGCCTGCGCGGCTTCGGGCCGATGCGCGATTGGAAGAACGGTGACGGGAGCTTCCGGTACCGAACCGTCGCCTTCTGGCGGCTCAAAAAGTGATTTTTGACAAGGAAAAAAGCTCAATAGGCCGCGACGACCGACTGAAGCTCTGCAAGCCGCCGCCGCTTCTCCGGTTCTCGCTCGCGCTGGTTAGTGGCTGTCCAGAAGCGGTGGTCGGAGAGGAACTTGACCTGAATCTTGTTCCAGGCCCGTTCGTCGTCGATGATTTGATAGGCCCGAAGCTCGTCGAACAGAGAGCGGGCGATGGGATAGAAATCGGGGCGACCGAGGTAGTCGAGGTCGGCGTCGCAGATGATTTGCTCGGGCAGGCTGCCGGGCGACTGCGGGATGCGGGTGGCCATGATCATGTTGCAGACCTGTTCGATGTCGTGCGGGAGGAAGCCGAACTTGGGCAGCTCGGCCCGAGCAATCTGGCACCCGGCGGCCTCGTGGCCGGTGTGCTTGTTCTCGATGAAACCGGAGTCGTGGAACAGGGCGGCGGTCTTCACCAGCAGGGTGTCGCGGCGCGAAACGCCCTCGGCCCGGCACAGATCTGCGGCGACGCGCAGCACGTCGAGGGTGTGGTTGTATCCGTGGTAGCGCAGCTTCTCGGGCAGCTCTCGGCGGAGTTTTCCCAGTATGTATGTCTTGACAGCTCTGTAATTCATGCGTTCGGCGAATCGGCCAAAAATATGCCGGAAACCGGATTTCAAAACGCCGCCCTTCCGCTGACAGGTTTTGCAGGAAATAAAACAGACCTCATGCTGATACGGCCGCCGGTTTTCGGAACGTCCTTTGCCCGTCGGCCTCCGGCTCCGGCCGCTGTGACGGCCGGCCTTTTTTTCAACCTTAAATTAAGCTAAAGATTCATGGCAAACTTGATGGACCTCCTCCACGGCCAGCTCCCCCCCGAACTCCTCGAAGAAATCGGCCAGCAAATCGGCTCCGACGACCCGCAGCAGACAGCGGCGGCCACCAGCGGCGTCTTCTCGACCCTCCTGCACGGCCTCTCGCAGAACGCATCCACCCCCGGAGGTGCAGAGGCACTCGACAAAGCACTCGAACGCGACCACCAGGGCGGCAGCCTCCTCGACGGCTTGATGGGCGTCCTCGGCGGCGGCCAACAACAGCAACAGCAACAGCAAGACGGCGGCGGCCTCGGCGACATCCTCGGCGCAGTGATGGGCGGCGGCCAGCAACAGGGCGGCGGCCTCGGCGACGTCCTCGGCGCGGTGATGGGCGGCGGGCAAGGCGGCGGCGGTTTGCTCGGCGGCATCCTCGGCTCGGTGCTCGGCGGCGGCGCGCCCCAGTCGCGGGCGCAAAACGGGGGCAGCATCCTCGGCCACATCCTTGGCGACCGGCAGGAGTCGGCGGCGCAGGCCGTCAGCCAGCAATCGGGTCTCTCGATGGGGACGGTGATGAAGCTCATGCCCATCCTCGCCCCCATCGTCATGCAGGTGCTCGGTCGGATGCGGGCGCAGGGCAACCTCGACACGGCGCAACTGCCGCAGGTGCTCGGCGGCGCGGCCCAGCAGAGCGCGCAGAACTCGGGCATGGGCGACATCCTCGGCGCGGTGCTCGGCGGCGGCTCGGGCGGCGGGCTGTTGGGCAACGTCCTCGGCTCGGTGCTCGGCGGGCGTTGAGTTTTTGCACGGAAGTTGTCGGAGTTCCCGCCTACAACGGCCAGAAAAGTCAAAAGGGCAGGGGCGGCGCGACCGTCCCCGCCCTCTTTTTTTGAAAACAATCCGCCCGGCGGCTGCCCGTTATGGTTTTTCTGGATGAAAACCGGCGGCGGCCGGTCACGGCCCGTTCCAAAAATCCGGGCCGAAAAATTGCCCGCCCCGCCGGACCTTCGCCGCCCGGAACCCCACTTTTTCAATCCGCCAAACAAGCGTTCTTCATGAAACACGGCCTTCTCGTCGCCTGCATCGCCGCCTTCCCGTTCCTCCTTTTTTCACAGACTCCCGCCAAGCCCGCACCAGCCGCGCCCGGCGGTGGCGCGGTCTCGACAGGCCCCGCGCCGAAGTTCCCCGAGAACCCGGCGGACTTCCTGCCGAAGCTTAACGAGTTCGTCACGGCCTCGCACAGGCCCGACCTCGAGGAGGCGATGAAGGTTTTTGAAAAAATGTGGAAGTACGGCGCCCTCAAGCCCAGCGAGCAGACCCGAATCATCACGCAGGCCAACCGGATGGGCGACGCGCGGATGCCCGCCTTCCCCTATTTCAAGGACTACCTCAACTCGCTTTCCGACCTCAAGACGAACCCCGACACCCTCCTTTTCGAGAAATGGCACCCGCTCGTCGAGGCGACCATGACCGACCTCGAAAGGGGGAAGAACAAGCCGATGGAGACCTTCCTCTCCTTTTCCGCCGACTTCTTCAAAGACCGCGCGTTGAGCATCGGCGAGGGCGGGAACGTCACCTGGCAGGCGGTCGGCGGGACGTATGAATTTGGGTATCTCGAACGTCGCCCTTTCCTCCGCCTCGACCGCGCCCGCCTCGATGGGATTCGGAAAAAGGACACCATTTCCATCGACAAGACGACGGGCGTCTACTACCCAATCGACCACCTGTATAAAGCGACCTCGGGCAAGGTCTCGTGGAAAAGAACGGGCCTCGATTCGACGGTTTATGCCCAGCTCGGGGTCTTCGAACTGAACACGACCATCGCCGGATACTCGACGAGCGACGTGAAATTTTACTACCCGACCTATTTCCCGAATCAGGCTTTGACGGGGAAGTTCGAGGACAAGGTTTTCGTCGGCGGGGCGGCGAGCGACGTCTCCTATCCGCGCTTCGAATCGAGCGAGAAGCGGCTCGACATCCAGAACATCGGCGAGGGCGTGTCGATGAACGGCGGCTTCCGAATCGAGGGGAACTCGGTCTACGGCTTCGGCGAGCGGCGCGACAAGGCGCAGATGTGGATGCGGCAGTCGAAGGGCGAGGGCTATCTCCTTTTTCACGGAGCGGCCGAACTTTTTGCCATTAAAAGGGGCGAGAAGGTCGTCAGCGAGAAGGTCACCGCTGCCATTTTCCCCGGCGGGAAGACGGACAGCCTCTTCCACCCGGCCATCGGCTGCCAGATTGACTTGAAGAAGAAGAACATCCAGCTCTATCGGGGGAAAGCCTCGGACGAGCGGACGCCTTTTTTCTCCTCTCAAAACCAAATGAACTTTGACATCGAGCGACTGACGTGGTACATCGCGCCGGACTCGCTCGTCATCGGGGCGCGCGCCGTCGGGCTGACGGGGTCGGCCGAGCGCGGGACCTTCGAGTCGAAGGAATATTTCAACGAAAGGGAATACGCCCGTTTGCAGAACACGGCGAGCTACAACCCGATTGCCGTCATCTACCTGATGTGGTCGGGCCACTCGGACCCGAACGACCGCTTCATCGCCGCCTCCGAGCTGGCCACGCGCATCAACCCGAAGTGGAACTCGTCGAACATCCAGGTGATGATTTCCGAGCTGGTCGCGCAGGGCTTCATCAACTATTACACGGACAAAGAGGAGCTGGAGGTCAAGGACAAGCTCATCCACTACGCCCGCGCGGCGCAAGGAAAGGTCGATTACGACAACCTCCGCATCCGCTCCGTTTCCGAGAAGCCGAACGGGGTCATGGACCCGAAAAAGGGGGAGACGAAGCTGAACGAGGTGCCGTCCGTCGAGCTTTCCATCAAGCAGAAGACCGGCTTCAAGCCGAAGGACGCCCAGCTCACCCTCCTCGACGACCGCGACATGAAGTTCGGCGGGCAGCTCTACAGCGGCTTCGCGGTGTTTCAGGGGGAGAAGATGCACTTCGACTACCACAAGTTTCAGGTCGACCTCGACTCGGTTCGCTACCTCGATTTTTATGTGCCGACCGACGCGAAGGACAAGGAGGGGAACACCGTCGCCACCGCCATCAACTCGTCCATCGAGTACGTCACGGGCGCGCTGCTCATCGACGCGCCGAACAACAAATCCGGGAAGGAGGACCTCAAGATTTTCCCCAGCTTCCAGGCGAAGGAGAACTCCTTTATCTTTTACGACAAAAAGGAGACGCTCGGCGGGGTCTACAAGCGCGATTCTTTCCGGTTCAAGCTCGACCCGTTCCCTTTCAACGGGCTGGATTCGTACACGGCCGATGATTTGAAGTTCAAGGGCACGATGGTCTCGGCGGCCATTTTTCCAGATTTCAAGGAGACGGTGAAACTGCGGGAGGACAAGTCGCTCGGCTTCATCCACACGACCCCGACGGCGGGCTACCCGACATACTCGGCGAAAGGGAAGTACGCGGGCGAGGTCGATTTGTCGAACAAAGGATTCTTCGGGAAAGGCACGCTCGGCTACCTGACGGCGGTGATGAAATCGGAGGACATTGTTTTCAAACCCAAACAACTCACCTGCACGGCGAAAGAGTTCAACATGACCGAGGACCGGGCCTCGGCGGTCAAAACGCCGCAGGCGCACGGCGAGAACGTGTCGGTCAACTGGCTGCCGTACCGCGACTCGATGTACGTCCGCTCGAAGGAGAAGCCGTTTTCGCTGTTCAAAAGCCCCGGTTATTCTTTGAAAGGGATGCTCATCCTCACCCCGTCGGGCCTGAAGGCGAACGGCACTTTCGACTGGGCGGAAGGGACGCTCGACTCGAAATTGATGGCTTTCGGCCCCTTCCAGACGACGGCCGACACCTGCGACCTCAAAATCAAGGCATTGAGCGGCGGGGCCATCGCCTTTGACTCGCGCAACATGAACGGGCGGCTCGACTTCGACATTCAAAAGGGCGACTTCAAGGGGAACTCGGAAAAGTCCATCACGACGCTGCCGTTCGACAAGTACTACACGAACATGAACGAGTTCACCTGGGACATGCAGGCGGCGACGGTCACCTTCAAGAGCAAGCCCGACCAGCTCGGCACTTTCACCAGCATCGACCCCGACCGCGACTCGCTGACGTGGGCGGCGAAGACGGCCTTCTATGATTTGAAAACAAACGAGCTGAAAGCGGGCGGCGTGAACCGGGTGAAATCGGCTGACGCCTTCATCTACCCCGACGGCGGCAACCTCGAAATCGCGCCGGGCGGCATGATGAAGACGATGACGAACGCCCGCATCGTGGCCGACACGGCCAACCAGTACCACATCATCACCGGGGCGACGGTGGACATCTCCGGTTTGAAGACCTACAAGGCGCGGGGCAACTACGAGTACCCCGTCGGCGACCGGCCGCAAGTCATTGATTTCCAGAACATTGTGGGGCAGACGACGGGCGTCGGGGCGACGTCGAGCAAGAAGAACGTGCTGACGACGGCGACGGGCAACATCAAGGAGGCGAACAATTTTTACATGGACACGAAGGTGAAGTTCACCGGCGATGTCATCCTGAAGGCCAACCAGAAGAACCTCGCGTTCACCGGTTTTGCCAAGTTCGACACCGAGCAACTGCCGGGCAACGACTGGTGGGTGGTCAACACGGAGGTCGACCGGAAGGACGCGAGCATCCGCTACCGCGCCCCGAAGAACAAGGAGGACGACCCGCTGCACACGGGCATCTTCCTCTCGAAAGAGCAGGGCGGGATGTACCCGCGCATCATGCTGCCGCTCTACGCCCGCGTCGACCGGCCGATTCTGCCGTGCGACGACGGGGTGTTCAAATACGACGAGAAGAACGACGCCTATGTCTTCGGCGACAGCTCGAAAATCCTCGGCAAGTCGATGACGGGCCACAAGATGGTCTTCGACAACAAGACCCGCGAGGTGGTCGGCGAGGGGAAAATCGGCATCGGCTCGGGGCTGAACTACATCTCGGTGGCCGCCGCCGGGAAGCTGAAAACCAGCTACAACACGACCGACACGAGCGGCTTTGCACTGACGGGAGAGTTCATGTCGGGCATCACCTTCCAGCTTCCGGCGAAGCTCTACGAGATATTCCTCGCCGACATCCGGGCCAACTCGTTCGACGCGCCCGACGCGCCGATGGCGAAGGAGGCGGCCTTTTATCGGCAGGCGCTGCCCGAGTTCATCCCAGACCCGCTGGAGCAGCAACAGGCGGCCAACGGATTGATTGCCAACACTTTAGCCATACCGAAAAAGGACAACAAGTTCAGCATCTTCCTCGGAAAGATGAACTACAGGTGGAACGACGAGTACCAGAGCTTCATATCGCTGGACGACCGCATCCCGCTCCTTTGCATCAACGGCGAGCAGGTCGGGAAGATGGTGCAGGGCTTCGTCGAGTACAAGATGCCCTCGAACGAGGACGACCGGATGTACGTCTACCTGCGGCCGAACGCTGACCAGTGGTACTTCTTCGGCTACCAGGGCGGGGTGCTGAACTGCGTCTCAAGTTCCACTAAATTCATGGATGCCCTCATCGGGATGAAGGCGAAGGAGAAAATCTTCAAGATGCCCGACGGGGAGAACTACGAGGTCATCGACGTGACGGCGGGGACGGCAGAGGCGTTCGTCAACCGGGCGCGGGAGGGGAGGAAGTGATTGGTGCCATGTGCCCGAAACCAATTTTTGAAAAGACCGATGCAGACCATCGAAGCCGTCATCACCCGCCTCGCCCAAATCGTCGAGGAATCAAAACAATCCGGCTCGCCGCTCGGCTACTTCGCCGCGCTTTATAAAAGCATGACCGAGGCCGTGCGCGACGGTATCCGCGACGGCCGCTTCGACGACCCCGGTGCGATGGAAAAACTCGATGTGGTTTTTGCAAAAAGATACCTCGACGCATTCGACGCCCATCGCGCCGGGCGGCCCGTCACCGAGTCGTGGCGGCGGGCGTTCGAGGCGGCAGGGCACGACGAAATCTCCCTTTTCCAGCATCTTTTGCTCGGCATGAACGCCCATATCTGCCTCGACCTCGGCATTGCGGCGGCTGAGTGCGCCCCGGGCCAGCGCATCTTTTCAACCGAAAAAGACTTTCTCGCCATCAACGCAATCATCGCCTCGCTGACCGGGCGGACGGAGGACAGGCTGGCCCAAATCTGGTGGCCCTTCCGCCTCCTCCGCCGTTGGGCAAGGACGGCCGACGAGGGCTTCGCCAACTTCTCCATCCAGACGGCCCGGGGCATCGCGTGGCAGGCGGCAAGGGAATTGGCCTTTTTGAAAGATGCCGAAAAAGCTGCTGCCATCCGAAAACTCGATGCTGAGGTGGCGGCCATCTCCCAAAAAATCGAGCGGCCGGGCGGCTGGCTCGGCTTCGTCGCAAAGGCCATCCGGTGGGGCGAGAAAGGGTCGGTGAGCGAGAAGATTGGACAGCTTTAGCCTCGGCTTTCAAGTTCCTTTCGACCATAAATGCAGGAGCCAACTTGCTGAAAATCAACAAGTTGGCTCCTTTGTTTCGACTCTTGGCCCTACCCGATGTAGCTCTCGTCGCGGGCGAACCTCGCCGCGAACAGCCAGCAGCCGCCAGCCAGCCCGAAGTCCTTGAGGAGGTTGAACATGACCATCGGGTTGCCGCCGTCCATCACGCCGCGCAGGTGGATGGTGAGGGCGAAGACGAGGATCATCAGCCCGGCCAGCGCGAAGGCCAGCTTGTCGAACTTGCCCACCAGGCCCGAGACGACCGCCAGCAGCATGGCCGTGCCGGTGAGGTAAATCCAGAAGATGCCGCCCGGAAAGAAGGCCGGGACCATGCCCGCCAGCTCCTGCGCGTCGTAGAGGTGCTTCACCCCGAAACCGACGAGCGGCACGAACAAAAGGATGCGGCCGACATTGTTGAGGATTGCATTCATGACCGAAAAAATTTGAGTGAGGAACAATCTGGTTTCTTTCGCCTCAAATTTATCCAGCCTGTATTGGTTCTGCGAGGAATTTCATCGGCCAAAAATGTTTTGGGGAGACAGTCCTTTTGGCGGAATGAAAAAAGAGCGGCCGACCGCAGCCGACCGCTCTTTTCGGGGGCAATGCCCGTCCGCTCAGCCCCGCAGTTTTATGTTGAGGGTCGAACCGTTGTTCAGGGTGAGGGTCGCCGCGTCGTCGCAAGAGCCGTCGCCGAAGTCGAGGGTGCGCGTGCGGTTGCCCTGTTGGATGGTGCGGGTTCCCTCGGAGATCCATTTGCAGTCGGCCCTTTTCACGAGCGGCTTCGTGATTTCCGAGGTGTAGTCGTTGCCAAGGTGGTTGGTACCGGTGCAGCCGCCCTCGATTTGCCAGACGTTGTCGGCCAGCGCGGCGGTTGCGGCCCCTTCGAGCTGGGTGAGGGTGTGCGTGGCCGTCCAGTCTCCGATCGAGCCGTCGGGCCATGTGAGGGTCTTCGAGCCGGTGCGCGTCCAATAGGGAAGCCCAGCGGAGTCGAGGCCCTGATAGGTGGCGGTGTGCTGGCCCTCGATCTTCACGTCGTCGACCGAGAAATCCTGCAAGGTGACGGTGCGGACGGCGCCCGAGGCGTTCATCAGCGAGTTTTGGGCGATGATGATCAGGCCCTTGTAGGTGCGCCCGTTGGGCCGAGTGCAGCCGTCGGTGCCGAAGTCGATGGTGACGGTGTTGGGGAAGGTGCCGAGCGGCGCGGTCGACGTGACGGTCGGGCAGCCCGTGCTCGGCCCGCCGCCGCCGCGCTCCTCGATGATGAGGTCGGCCTCGGCCTCGCTCGACTCGGAGAGGTCCTCGGTGGTGGCGAGGTCGGTGGTGGTGGCTTGGAGTTCAAGCTCGGTGGCGGCTTTTTCCTCCTTTTTGCAGGCCGTGAAAATGGTCGCGGCCATCAGGACGGCGAGGGCGGCGGTGAAGACGAATTGCTTTTTCATGTTCCGTAAAATTTTTGGTTGGATGAAAGTCTGTCCCGTTTTTCGGGAGCCTCCGCTCTGACGGCGAGGCAGGCGGACGGTTTAATTCCGATGGTTTTTGAAACGGCCTCAGCCCTTCCATTCTTAAAACAATCATACCCAGCCCGCCCAAGCATCCGACTAATTTCGCCGCACGGCCGTGCCGTTGCGGCCTTTTTTCACTAAAAAAGATGGCCCACATCCCCGTCGAAGAACACCTGCCCGGCGTGACCGGCTTGCTCGAGTTCCGAAAGGACACCGCCGAGCCGCTACGCGAACTGACCCAAATCCTGCTGCGCGGCCCTTCCAAGCTGACCGCCGCCGAGCGCGAGCTGATAGCGACGATGGTCTCGCACCGCAACAACTGCACCTTCTGCGCCACCTCCCACGCGGCCGCCGCCGATGCGCTTTTGGGCGAAAACGAGACCTCTCGCCTCATGCGCGACGACCTCTCCTCCGCGCCCGTCAGTGAGAAGCTACGAGCCTTGCTCGTCATCGCATCGCAGGTTCAGCAGAGCGGCCGGGCGGTCACCGAGGAGGCCGTCGCCGCCGCCCGCTCGCACGGCGCGACCGACATGGAGCTGCACGACACGGTGCTGATTGCCGCGCTTTTCTGCCTCTACAACCGCTATGTTGACGGCCTCGCAACCTTCGCGCCGACCAATGCCGAGTATTACAAAGGCCTCGGCGAGCGGCTGAAAACGAACGGCTACCACCGTCGCCCGGAGGGCTACGACTACCTCAAATCGCAAAACCTCACATGAAAAAAGCCTTCTTCCTCGGCTGCCTCGGCCTCGCCCTGTTCGAGGCGGCGAACGTCTATTTCATCATGCCGATGCCCGGCAGCCAGGGGATGGAGAGCATCGCCGTCGCCTATTTTTTGCACAAATGGCGGTGGACGTTCCGCGCGATTTTCGGTTTTTTGATTCTTTTTGGGTTGAAAAGGGCCTTTTTCGGGCAAAAACGGACGGCCGTCGCGGCGGCTTCGGTCATCCTGCTCGTCGCGCTCGGCGTGGCCTACCTCGCCAATTTCGAGATGGCTGCGGACACGATGTTTTTGCAGCCGAACCATCTACTTTTAAAAAAAGGGGAGGAGAACAAGGTCGCCGCCGACCGCCTCGTGCTCGGCATCGAAAGGGGCGGCGCGGCGCGGGCCTATCCCATCCAGTTCCTCGGCTACCACCACCAAGTCTTCGACACCCTCGGCGGCCGGCCGGTTATCGTCACCTATTGCACGGTCTGCCGGACTGGGCGGGTTTTTGAGCCGACGGTCGACGGTCAAACCGACCGTTTCCGCCTGGTGGGGATGGACCATTTCAACGCCATGTTCGAGGACTCACGCACCGGGAGCTGGTGGCGGCAGGCGACGGGCGAGGCGGTCGCCGGGCCGTTGGCGGGCAGCTCGCTGCCCGAGGTTCCGAGCCAGCAGGCGACGCTCGGCAAGTGGCTCGAACTATTTCCGAACAGCCTCGTCATGCAGCCCGACGCTGATTTCAAAGAAGAATACGACTCGCTCGCCAACTACGAAACTGGCAAACGGAAGGGGAAACTGACTCGCCGCGACACCCTTTCGTGGCAGCCGAAATCATGGGTCGTCGGCCTCGAACTGGACGGCGAGAGCCTCGCGCTCGACTGGAACCACCTCCAAAAAGAACGGGTTTTGTCTGAAAAACTGGCTGGAAAAGAGGTCTTCGCCTGCCTCGCGGCCGACGGGGCGAGCTTCGCGGCGTTCGCAATTCCAGCGGGCGGCGGGCCGGTCGGGATGACGGGAGACACCATCGGGGTCGGCGCGGCGCGGTTCAACTTTTTGGGGAAACCTTTCGGCGCGGGCCTGCCCGATTTGGAGCGCGTTGCCGCCCGGCAGGAGTACTGGGCACAAGGCGCACGTCTCACCCCTGACGCGGCGTGGGCAATAGCTGCCGGTCGCTTCAAAACATGAAAAGGCGCGACGGGAACCCTCCTTTGCTCAATTTTGCGGGATCCCGACCGGCTCGAATCAGTGCTTGTGCGCTGCAGTCGCCCGCCGCGAGCAGTTGATGTAGCCAGGCGTCGTTTGAGGTTACTTGTTCTTGTGGAAGTTGTTGCTCTTAGCCAGCCGGTCGATCATCGAGACGACCTTCACATAGAAGGTGCGGGCCTCGGCGGCGTCCTTCATGTCGCGCAGCTTTTTGATGGCCGTACGGGTGGTCTTCTTGTAGTAGCGGTTGGCGAGGCGGCGCTTGTCGGTCTGACGGATGCGCTTCTTGGCTGAAAGATGGTGAGCCATCTGGCGATTCAGATTTTTGATTTACGAAATGAGGGCTTCGAGGCCGGTTTTTCAAAAGGCGGGCAAAAGTAGAAACGCATCCCGGAAAGCCAAGCCCCGAACTTGTTTTTGTCCCTCGAAAAGGTTTTCGCGGTTCTTCCAAAAAGAGGGAGGCGAGTACCTTTGTCCGCTGAAAAATTTTGTAAACTACTGATAGTCAAAGAGTTGTTTCCTAAGAAATGAAAGATTACTCCTTCGTCGCCAATGCCCACCCTTCCTACATCGAGAGCCTTTATCAGAACTTCAAGGCCGACCCCGGCTCCGTCGACGGTGGCTGGCGGATGTTTTTCGAGGGGTTTGAGTTCGCCCAGTCGGCCAATGGAAACGGACATGCAGCGGCCGCGAATGTTGTTGGCGGGGACGCCAACTACGGCCAGCCATCTCCGTCAGCTGGGGTTATTGACAAAGAGTTCCGCGTCCTCCGCCTCATCTACGGCTATCGCGACCGGGGCCACCTCCTTTCCGACACCAACCCGATTCGCCCACGGAAAGACCGCCAGCCCCGCCTCGATCTCTCCGACTACGGCCTCTCGGAGGCGGACTTGGACAAAAAATTTGCCGCCGCCGAGGAAATCAACTTGCCCGGTGGGACGCTGCGCGAGATGATTGCAAAGCTGAGGACCCTCTATTGCGGCAAGATTGGCTTCGAGAACGCCCACATCTTCGACGCGGCCCGTCGGATGTGGCTCCGCCAAAAAGTCGAGCAGCGGCCGATGGCGGAGGACTTCGGGTTTTCCGTCGAGAAGAAAAAGCGGATTCTTTCCAAACTCAACGGCGCGGTCGGCTTCGAGGATTTTTTGCAGAAGAAGTTCGTCGGGCAGAAGCGCTTCTCGCTCGAAGGGGGCGAGGCGACCATACCCGCGCTCGACGCAATCATCAACAAAGGGGCCGCCGACGAGGTGGAGGAAATCGTCATCGGCATGGCCCACAGGGGGCGGCTCAACGTCCTTTGCAACACGCTCGGCAAGACGCACGACCAGATTTTCAACGAGTTCGAGGGGAAAAACCTGCCCGACAGCATCTACGGCTCGGGCGACGTGAAATACCACCTCGGCTTTTCCAGCCAAGTCGAGACCGACAAAGGGAAGCAGGTCTATGTCAAACTCCTGCCGAACCCGTCGCACCTCGAGGCCGTCGACCCGGTGGTCGAAGGGTATGCGCGGGCCAAAATCGACATCCTTTACAAGCACCGCGTCGACTCGATTTTGCCGATTCTCATCCACGGGGACGCGGCCGTCGCGGGGCAGGGGATTGTTTATGAGACCATCCAGATGAGCAAGTTGAAAGGCTACACGACGGGCGGCACCGTCCATCTGGTCATCAACAACCAGATTGGTTTCACGACGAATTTCGACGACGCGCGGTCTTCCTCCTATTCGACGAGCGTGGCGGAGGTGGTTCAAGCCCCGGTTTTCCACGTCAACGGCGACGACCCGGAGGCCGTCGTCTTCGCCTGCGAGCTGGCGACGGAATACCGCCAGATGTTCAACGAGGACGTCTTCATCGACCTCGTCTGCTACCGCCGCTGGGGCCACAACGAGTCGGACGAGCCGCGCTTCACGCAGCCGAAGATGTATGAAATCATCGAGCGGCACAAGAACGTCCGTGTGCTTTACAGCGAGAAGCTGGCAGCTCGCGGCGATGTCGACCGCGCGCTCTCGGAGGAGATGGAGAAGGAGTATTTCGGCAAATTGCAGGACCGGCTCGACGCGGTCCGGCAGAACCAGCTCCCCTATAAATATCAGGAGCCCGACCTCGCGTGGAAGGCACTGAAACGGACGGGTGACGACGCGGACTTTCAAAAATCGCCCGAGACGGGGCTGCCGACGGCCGTCGTCGAGCGGCTGGCGAAGCATCTGTTCACCTTCCCCGAGGGTTTCACGCCGCTCAAGCAGATTCAAAAACTCTGTGAAAGCGGCCAAAAACTGGCCAATTCGGGGAGTTTCGACTGGGCGACGGGCGAGCTGATGGCTTACGCCAGCCTCCTCCTCGAGGGCCGCGACGTGCGGATGAGCGGCCAGGACGTGAAGCGCGGCACCTTCTCGCACCGCCACGCCTGTTTGATGGACGCGGCCAGTTTTTCGGAACTCAACCGCCTTGACGGTCTCTCTGAAAATCAGGGGCGGCTGCGGATTTTCAACTCGCTTTTGTCGGAATACGCGGTGCTCGGCTTTGAGTACGGCTATTCGCTCGGCACGCCCGACGCGCTCGTCATCTGGGAAGCGCAGTTCGGCGACTTCGCCAACGGCGCGTCGAGCATCATCGACCAGTTCATATTCGCGGGCGAGTCGAAATGGGCGCGGATGAGCGGCCTCGTTATGCTCCTCCCGCACGGCTACGAGGGTCAGGGGCCGGAGCACTCCTCAGCGCGGCTCGAACGGTTTCTCTCGGGTTGCGCGGAGAACAACATCGCGGTGGCGAACGTGACGACGGCGGCCAATTTTTTCCACCTGTTGCGTCGCCAAGTGGCGCGGCCGTTCCGAAAGCCGCTCGTGGTGATGTCGCCGAAGAGCTTGCTGCGCAGCCCGCTCGTCGTCTCCAGTTTTGATGAAATCGGCCCCGGCACCTTTTTCAAAGAAGTCATCGACGACGCGGCGGCCGACCCGAAACTCGTGAAGACCGTTGTGGTCTCGACCGGGAAAATCTTTTTCGACCTCCAAAAATTCCAGAAGGAGAACGGGCGGACGGACGTCGCGCTCATCCGGCTGGAGCAGATTTACCCCTTCCCGAAAACGCAGTTCGACGCGATCTTGAAAAGATACCCGAACGCCGAGCGCGTCCGCTGGGCGCAGGAAGAGCCGAAGAACGCGGGCGCGTTTGGCCATCTCTTGCTCGAACAGCCTGAATATCGGTGGCAGTACGCGGGGCGACCGGCGGCTGCCTCGCCCGCGACAGGCTTTCCGAAACTGCACGACGGGGAACAGAAAGGAGTGGTGGAAAGGGTTTTCGCGGTTTAACGTCGGAAGGGTTTCAAACCCTTCCGACGTTTCGAAACCTCACTTCAGCTTGTGGATCTCGATGCTAGTCTCCGGGTGCACCACGTAGACATAGACGAACGCCGCGATGGACACTATCAGCCCCCACATGAACAGGTTGTAGCACCAGCTCAAGTAGCGGTACTTCTTCGCCAGCACCACGCCGAGGTAGTAGAGGTCGAGCGACATGGAGTTGTAGAGGTAGTCGCTGTCGCGGATAAGCTCGTTGACCCCCCATTGGAAATCAGGCAAGGGCATCCGGTAGAAGTTGCCGAAGAACAGCAGGTTCCCTTTTTTCTGTTTGATGTCCTCGCGCGAGATGCGCCCCTCCGTCACCTTCGGCCGCGTGGCGAGGGTGGCGAAGATCATGGAGCTTAAGCAGGTGGCAATGAGCATCGAGGTCGGAATGGCAATCTGCGGCTCTGATTTAAGCCTCGGCAAAAGGCTCGACACGAGTATCGAAAGCACGATGGCATTGACCGAGAGCATCAGGTTGGCCTTTGAGTCGGCCATCTGCGATAGGTTGGTGTGCGTCCGGTAGGTGGTGCGGTACATCGTCTCGACGCCGCGCCCGAGGCGGTCGCGCTTCAGCTCGGCCTCGCTGGCGGAAAGCATCTTGGCCAGGGCGTTCGATTTGTCGCTGTCGTCGGATTTGTCGCCGCCGCCGGCGGGGTGCAGGCGGCCGCGCTGTTTGAGGAGCTGTTCGACGTTCTTCTCCTTCCTTTTGGCAAACTGCTCGCGGGCGACCGGCGTGTGGAACTCGTGCCGCATCAAAAATGCCAGCTCACGCTCCACCCATTCGCTGTCGTTGACGATTTCGCCCTTTGTCAAAGCATATTCCTGCCGGAGGCGGCTCGTCCGCTCCCAATAGTTCTTCGTCCCGAGGTGGGCGAGGTCGGCGTCACAGACGATTTTTTCGAGGAAATTGGTCGGCTGCTGCGGGAAGATGGTCATCCGGATGCAGTCGAGGATGGCGCTGAGGTCGGCTGCCGGGAGGTCTTTGTCCTGTAAAAACTCCCGCGCGACCTCCGCGCTGCGCCCCTCGTGGCCCTCGGCGCCGGCGTAGTAGCCCGTGTCGTGAAACCATCCTGCCACCTCGCAGATGAGCTTTTCGCGCTCCTCGAGGCCGTAGTCGCGCCCCATCGAGCGGATGGCGGCGACGACCTGCGCGGTGTGCTCGAGGTTGTGGAAGGTGTATTTTTTGTCGATTCTCTCCTCAAAAAACCGGGAGACATGCTCCTCGACGGCGGCCAACAGGGCTTCGTTTGACATGAAAGCTGAATTTGTGGCGAAGGTATAAAGCCATGCCCTCGCTCGTTAGGCCAGCCGCTCGGCCTGCCTGCAAGCGGCCGAGAGCGGCGCACGGCCTTTGATTTTGGTTTGACAAAAGAGGCCCTTCCCCGAGCGATGCCGTTCTACTTTTGTGGCTCTTTTTTCACAAGAACCATCCGTTTTTCATGAAAAAGCCGTCGACGAATCTCCTGCTCGCCGCCCTCTTGGCCGCCCTGGTTTCCGCCCAATCCCTCGCCCAGACGACCGCCCCGCTCGGCACCACCTATCGTTTTCACCTCAAAAACGCGCCCTTCCCGGCCACAAGCCGCGCCGCCGGTTTTGAGAAGGACGGCAAGCAGTTCGCCGCCGCCGTCAATTACAGCGACAACACGGTCGTCGTCTACGTCCCCAAAAACCTGCCCTTTGCGGCGAAAACAGATATGGTCGTCCACTTCCACGACCTCAACACGACGGCCGACGACGCGGAGAAAGCCAACCGCCTCATCCAGCAGTTCACCGACGCGAAGCGGCCCGCCATCCTCGTCCTGCCGCAAGGCCCGAAAAACGCGCCCGACGACGACCCCGGAAACTTCGCCCAGCCCAACGGCTTCAAGAACTTCATCACCGAACTCCTCGACTCGCTCGGCAAAACGGGCCGCGTCACCCAGCCGGGCAACATCGTCCTCTCGGCGCACGGCGGCGGCTATCGTGCGGCCTCCAACGCACTCAACTTCGGGGGCATGGACGACAACATCAAGGAAACGTGGCTCTTCGACGGCCTGCGCGGCGATCTCGACAAGTTTGAAATCTTCGCCAAAGGCCCTGGCCGCCGCCTGCTCATCTTCTGGACGAAGGACGGCGCGACGAAGCCAAATGTCGACGCCTTCGACCGCATCATGCACGAGCGCGGCACCTCTTTTTACGCCGTCCTCGAAGAGTCAAAATTGATGAAACAATGGCCGTGGATGCCCGCCGGGAGGGTCTTCCAAATCTCGGTCGAGCTGCCGCACGAGGAAATCATGCGGACTTCCAACCTTTTTTACCGGATGGTCAATGCCACGCCTTATTTTAAGTGAACGATGAACGGTGAACGGTGAGTGGTGAATGCCGTTCTCCCGGACTCACCGTTCACCACTCACCGTTCATGGAAATCAAAATCATCTCGGCCGGCGCCGGCAGCGGCAAGACCTACAGCCTGACGGGCGAAATGACCGCCCTGCTGAAAAACGGCGTCCGCCCGGCGGCCATCGTCGCGACGACTTTCACGAAAAAGGCGGCGGCCGAACTGCAGGAAAGGGTGCGCGTCCGGCTGCTCGAAGCGGGCCTTTTCGAGCAGGCCAACGAGCTGGGCGAGGCGATGATTGGAACGGTTAACTCGTTGGGCTTGAGGCTGTTGCAACGTTTCGCGTTCGAGGCGGGCGTGTCGCCGCTCGTCGAGACGATGGCCGACGAGGACGCGCAATTGATGTTCAACCAGAGCCTCTCGCAGGTCATTCTGCCCGAGCGGATTGAGCAAATGAACCTCCTCTCAGACCGGCTCGGATTGACCCAAAAATCGTTCGGCGACGACGAGTACGACTGGCGAAAGGACATCCGAACCATCACCGACCTCGCCCGGGCCAACGACTTCTCCATCGAGGTCTTGGAAAAAAGCCGCGACCGCTCGCTCGACGGGCTGCTCCGTTTTTTTCAAAACGAAGAGGAAGAAAGGGAGCCGCGCCCAGCCGATTTCAACTGGAACGCGGAGTTGAAAAGGGCACTCATCGAGACGATTTCCGCGCTCGAATCGAACGAGAAGGACGACACAAAGACCACCCGGACGGCCGTCGAAGACCTCCGAAATTTCCAGAACCAACTGAACTGGCGCGGCGAGCTTTTCTGGGGGGAATGGGTCAAGATTTCAAAATTGAAAGTCGCCACGAAGTCCGCGGACCTGTTCGAGCCGCTGCGCCAGCTTGCCCGCGACCACGACCAGAACTCGCTGTTTCTCGCTGACATTCAATCGTTTACGAAAACGATTTTCGACACGGCCATCGACGCGCTCCAGGAATTCGCGGCCTATAAAAGGAAGCGCGGCCTCATCGACTACATCGACATGGAGGCCCTCGTCAACCGCCTGCTCGACCGGCCGACCGTGCAGGAGACGCTGCGCGGCGAGCTTGATTTGCTGCTCGTCGACGAATTTCAGGACACGTCGCCCATCCAGCTTTCCATCTTTTTGAAAATGAGCCGCTTGGCCAAGCACTCTATTTGGGTCGGCGACCCCAAACAGAGCATCTACGGCTTTCGCGGCGCGGAACCGGCGCTGATGGCGGCCGTCGTCGAAAAGAGCGGCGGCATTCGGCCGGAGAACATTTTGCGGCACTCTTGGCGAAGCGTCCCCGACCTTGTCCACGCGGCGAACGCGATTTTCACCCGAGCCTTCTCCGATTTGCCCGCCGAGCAAGTCGCCCTCGAACCCAAAAGGCCGCCGGTCGCGCAGCCCACCGTCGATTTTGATGAGCAAAAACCGCTCATCCACTGGCACTTTTTGAACGAGCTCGACGAGCGCAAAACGCCCGGAAAGCCTTGGTTCGAGAACTGCATCGCCAGCCAATTGGCTGTTTGGTTGGAAAGAAACCCGCTCGTTTTGCCGAAGGGCGAAAAGGAACCGCGTCCCGCCCGCCCCGGCGACGTGGCCATCCTTTGCCGCTCGAACCAAGCTTGCATCGAGGTCGCCGAGGCTTTGCACCGGGCCGGCTTGAAGGCCGCCATCGCCCGCGCCGGTCTGCTCGACACGACGGAGGCGAAGCTGGTCTTGGCCTGCCTCAAATTCGCGCTGAACAGCCACGACGCGCTCGCCATCGCTGAGATTTTGGTGCTCGCCGAGGGTTCTCCGCTTGAGGCGGTCATCGAAGACCGGCTCCTATTTTTGGAAAAACAGACGGGCGGCGACGAGCTTGAAGCCGCGATTTCAGGCCAAAAATTTTATGGAAAATGGGCTTCCGAGAGCTTCTTCATCCAAAAGATAAACGACCTCCGCGCCCGAACGGCCGAGCTTTCGAGTGCCGAGATTCTGGACTTCCTGCTCGACGAGCTTGACCTGCGCCGCCTCGTCGCCACCTGGGGAAATGCCGCGCAACGCCTTGACAATGTGGACATTATGCGCCGAATGGCCCTGCGATACGAGGAGAACTGCCATCGCCTCCACGCGGGCGCGTCGCTCGGTGGCTTCCTTCTTTACCTGAAGGATTTGGACAAAAACAAAAAGGACAATCAGGCCAGCGGCGAGTCGCCCGACGCGGTGCGCGTGATGACGTACCATGCGAGCAAGGGGCTGGAATTCCCCGTGACCGTCCTCTATTCTTTGGAGGGAAAGCTGCGCGGCTCTGTCTGGGGCGCGGCCCTCGTCAGAGAGACGCCCGATGTCTCGCTCGACGACATTTTGGGCACCCGCTGGCTGCGTTTTTGGGTCAACCCATACGGCCAGCAGCTCGGCGGGACGCGCCTCGAAGAAGCCGTCGAGGCCAGCCCCGAGCACGCCGAGGCACGCCGCGCCGCGCTGGCCGAGGAGGCCCGCTTGCTCTACGTCGGGCTGACGCGGGCGCGGGACTTTCTCGTTTTCCCAACCACGATGCGGCCGACCCTGTGGCTGAACCGAACCTTCCACCACGGCATCGAGGACCGGCCGACGCTTGATTCCGAAGGGACGGAAACCTCCTTCGAATGGGCCGGTCGGATTTTGGAGAAGACGACCGAGACCGCCTATTTCGGAAAGGAATTCGGCGAAAAAGCAGGCGAGGAGCCGCCATTTACCTTCCCCGCCGAGCCTTTCGGGCGCGGCAACTTCCGCCCCCTCCGCATCGACCCGGCGACGGATTTGCCCTACGGCTGGCAGCCGAAAATCGGGCAGCCGAACTTCTGGGGCAGCCCGATCCTGTGGAAAAAAACGCCCGACGACAGCGGCCCAGGCATCAAGGTTTTGCTCGAGTTCCTGCTGGCCGACAACCCGAATTTTTCGGAAACCACCCGCCTCGCCATGGCCGACAGGCTAATAAAACTGCACGGCTGCCGCGAGAACCTCGCCGCCGAGATGCTCGTCGCGCAGTTGGATTCGTGGTGGGCATACCTGCCTTTTTTCGACCCGAAGAACCAGCTGGCGCGGGCCGTGCCGGTTCGCCGCCATTTTGAGAAAAGGCTTTTCGAGGGCCGCGCCGACCTGCTTTTCGAGGTTGGCGGCGAGCTGCAAATCTTCCTCCTCGGCGGCCCGACGATGGGCGGCAAGCTCACCCGGCAGCGCGTCGGCGAGCGGGCGGGCGAGCTGTATTTCCTGCAAAAGAGCCTCGAAAAGGAGCGGTTTTCCCTGAAAACGCGGGCTTTCGTGCTGTTCGCGGCGGACGGGTTCTGGGTCGAGGTTGGGGTTTGAGGAAGCCGGGATACTTTTGTCGCCTCTTACGGGAAGGCCCGTCATCAAGACTTACACTATGAGAAACTACTGGCTGAAAAGCGGATTCCTCACCCTTTTGGAGAAAGGCAGCGGCCTCGTCTTCGCCTTCGGGACAGCGGTGCTGCTGCTGCGCGGGCTGCCCAAGCCTGTGTTCGCCGCGTGGGGGCTGTTCTCGCTCGTCACGCAGTTCGTCGAGATGGGGCGGCAGGGCCTCATCCAGAACGGCCTCGTCCGCTTCCTCGCCACCGCCCGCGACCGAGATGAGTACGGCAAAATCTCCACCGCCTCGCTCGCCCTGAACCTCTGTTTCACCACCCTCGTGGTCGGCGTGCTGGCGGTCGGCGGGGGCTGGCTGGCCGATTTTTTCCAGTTTCCCGAGCTGAAAACCCTACTCCCAATTTACCTGGCGACCAACCTCGTGATGGTCTTCTTCTTCCATTTCAACTTCGTGCAGCAGGCCAACCTCCAATTCACCGGCATCTTTTGGAGCACGTTCTTTTACCGGGGCGCACTGTTCGCCACAGCGGCTTGGGAGTTTTTCTTTTTTGATAAACAACTGAGCATCAACCACTTGGCTTGGTCGATGTGCGGCGGGGCGGTCGTCGGGGCTGTTGCAGGGTTTTTCTTTTCGAGAAAATTCCTCGCCCTCGGCAGGCTCGACATGGGCTGGGCCGGGCGGCTGGCGAGCTATGGGAAGTTCGTCCTCGGCACCAACCTCGCCACCCAGTTCTACAAGAACGCCGACAAGATGGCCCTCGGCAAGCTCCTCGGCCCGGCGGCCTACGCCGTTTACGACGCGGCTGGGAAAATCACGCAGATGGTGGAGGTGCCGTCGTTCTCGATTGCGGCGGTCGTCTTTCCGCAGTCGGCGCGACGCATGGAGGCCGACGGTGCAGCGGGCGTGAAGTGGCTCTACGAAAAATCGGTCGGCGCGACGCTCGCGCTCATCCTCCCGGCGGTTGTTTTGACCATCGTTTTTGCCGAGCCGATAATCCGGCTGTTCGCCGGGGCGGGCTACGAGGAGTCGGCCAACGTGCTGCGGCTGACGGCCTTTTTCGGGCTGTTCATGCCCTACGCCGTCCAGTTCGGGACGATTCTTGACTCGACGGGGCGGCCGGCGACCAACTTCGGCTACACCCTTTTCACCGCCGTGCTCAACCTCGTTTTGAGCATCCTTTTCATCAAAAACTTCGGGCTGATGGGCGCCGCGCTGGCCACGCTGGTCGGCTACCTCGTCAGCTTCGTACTGATGCAGCGGCAGCTGCGGCTCGATTTTTCTGTCGACTGGCTGGCGGCGATTCGGTACGCTTTTGGGTTTTATGGGGATGGGTGGCGGTTCTTTTTAAAAAAAGCCTTTCCCCCAAAAGTGGTCGCATGACCTTTCGACATCACTATGGACATCCTCTTTTTCACCCTGTTCCGCACCGACAACCCCTATTCGAGCATCTCCCTCTCGATGGCGAAGGAGCTGGCCAAGCGCCACCGCGTCTTCTACGTCAACCACCCGTACACCCTCAAAGACTGTTGGACGGAGCGGCGCGACCCGATGGTCAAAAAGCGGCTCCCGAAGATGCTCACCGGCCGGACGGACTACGAGTCCGTCGAGACCATCCCGCAGAACTTCCTCGCCGCGCAGCCGCCCGCGACGCTGCCCATCGGCTGGCTGCCGAAAGGGCCTGTGTTCGACTTCTTCCAAAAAATCAACAACGGCATCGTCCTGCGCAGCATTCGCAAAGTGTTGAGGGAGAACGACTTGCGCGATTTTGTTTTCATCAACTGTTACGACCCCTATTACGCCGGGGTGCTGCCGAAAGACTTCCCGGGGCGCGGCTCAACATATACCACTGCATCGACGACATCCGCGAAAATCCCTACTCCGCCCGGCACGCCGCCGACCTCGAAGACGGCTGGATTCGCGCGGCGGACGTGACGCTCGTCACCTCGACCAACCTTTTCAAAGCGAAAAGGCCGCTCACCCCGAGCATCGAAACCTATTTCAACGCGGCCGACGTGGAAGTCTTCCGGCAGGTTTTGGAAAAGAATTTCGACCGGCCGAGCGAGCTGGACGGCCGCCCGGGAAAGGTTATCGGTTTCGTCGGGAACCTCGACGAGCTTCGCATCGACTATCCCCTTTTGAAAAAGACGGCTGAGGCACATCCTGACAAAACGCTCCTCCTCGTCGGCCCGATTAACAGCCCGGAACCGGCGGCCATCGGCCTCGACCGGCTGCCCAACGTGGTCTTCGCCGGGCCGCGCCGACTGGACGATTTGCCGCGCTTCGTGCAGCACATGGACGTGGTCTTGATTCCCTTTTTGCTCAACAAGCTGACGGCGAGCATCTACCCGCTAAAAATCAACGAGTACCTCGCCGCCGGCCGGCCGGTCGTATCGACGAGCTTTTCGGACGACATCCGCTCCTTCAGCGACGTGATCTACCTCGCCGACGGGCACGATAATTTCACGAAGCTGGTCGAAAAGGCGGTTTCGGAGAACAGCCCCGAGCGCGTCGCAGCCCGCCGCGCGGTCGCCGAGTCGAACACTTGGGAGGCGCGGATTGGGCAGCTTTGGGAGATTGTCGAGAAGTATTCGCCCTCCAAAAACCAGCCAGCATGAAAAGCGAGAAGAAGCTCAACTCCACCGACCGGCTCATCGAGAACATGATGGTCGCGGCCGTCGCGCTGTTCCTGGTTTTGATTTTCATGAAGGTGCTGTTTTTCTAAGAACCTGTTGAACCTCAACAAGTTATGCAACAAGGTGCGCTCCGCGACGGGGCCAGTTTTTTGGAAAAGACCTCATGGCTCGCCCGGTTTCGCGGCTGGCTCGGACGGCAGATTTGGGCGCAAAAGCTGCAAAGCCCGCTCGGCGCGGTCGTCCTTTTGATGCTCGCGCTGCCGTTGAGCTATGTGATGAGCGGGCTGGAACTGAAATGGTCGGCCCTCCTTTTCCTCGGTCTGGTGGGCGCGCCGCTCATCGGGCTTTGCCTGTTCGATCTGACGCTCGGGCTGGGCATGATTCTGACCATTGCGCTGCTGGTGCCGTTCGCCGCCAAGTTCACGACCGCGCCCATCGGGACGCTGCTCGACTTGCTCATCTTCATCTGCATGGCCGCCATCCTTTTGCGGCAAATCAAGGACCGCGACTGGCGGTTTTTCAAAGGCCCGATTTCAACGGTCATCCTCATCTGGCTCTATTACAACATCCTCCAAGTTCTCAACCCCGGCGCCGAGTCGAAGATGGCGTGGCTCTACACGGTGCGGACGGTGGCCATCCAGCTCCTCATCTACTACATCGCCGCCTTTGCCTTTGACTCGAAAAAGAAAATCTGGGGCATCCTCCGCTGGATTGGGCTAATGGGTTCACTGTCAGCGCTTTATGGGCTGAAGCAGCAGTTTTTCGGCCTGTCGGAAAGGGAAAAACAATGGATTTACGAGTCGAAAGAAAGGTTCGAGCTTTACTACAACTGGGGCCGTCTGCGCGTCCCGTCGTTCATGTTCGACCCGACGACTTTTGGGATAATGATGGCCTGTTTCGGGGTCTTCTGCTTCTCGCTCGCCCTCAACAGCCCGGCACAGAAGTGGCAAAAGGCCGGGCTGGGCTTCCTCGGCTGCCTCTCCCTCTGGGCAATGGCGTTCACCGGGACGCGGACGGCCTTCGTGCTCGTGCCGCTCGGCGTTTTCTTTTATGCGGGGCTGACTTTGAGCAAAAGGACGCTCATCGGGCTGGCCTTTTTCACGATGTGCGGCGCGTTCCTGATTCTCAAATCGACGGGCAACGGGACGATTTACCGCATCCAATCGGCCTTCCGCCCGTCGGGCGACGAGTCGATGAACACGCGGCTAAAAAACCAGAAGTTCATCCAACCCTGGATACAGGCGCACCCGCTGGGCGGCGGCCTCGGCTCCTGCGGCGAGTGGGGGCGGCGCTTCAACCCGGACTCGATGCTGGCCAAGTTCCCGCACGATTCTTCTTATGTGAGAATGGCCGTCGAGCTTGGGTGGATTGGGCTGATTCTTTACTGCATCTTTCACTTTGTGGTGCTGCGGACGGGCATCTACTACTACATCCGGGTGGAAGACCCCTGGATAAAGGCGGTCTACCGCGCACTGCTCTGCTGGATGTTCATGTTGACTTGCGCCTGCTACACGCAGGAGGCGATTTTGCAGCTACCGATGAACCAAGTCTACAATACGTTCTTGGCCGTGTTGGTGATGTTGAAGAATTTTGACCCGGCTTTTGCCGCTCAAAACCCGGGTCTCGAACCGGCCCGACAACCTTCCTGAAATTGAAAGAATCGACCCTCGCCCTCCTTTTCATAGCATTTTTGGCAAAGACCGCCGCCGCGCAGGTCGCCAACTTCGACCGCATCATCGTCCCCGTCGACCAAAAGGCGAAGGACTTTTCCGAGTACCTCGTGCAGCTCGCTTGGGTCAACAACCCGGCCGTCAAAGTCCTCGACTACAAAAAGGAGGCCGCCGCGAGCGAGGTCAAATTGGCGAAAAAGACCTGGCTCAACGCCGTCAGCCCCTCCGTCAGCTACTCGCGGCAGCCGTTGCCCCTGACCAAGCCGCGATACAACAACGCCACCCCGCAACAACTCGTCGGCTTCGACCTCGACAAATACCTCTACAACAACCTCGTCACCCCGTCGCTCGGGCTGAACCTCGGCGTCCTTTTTTCCAACGGAAACCAGACGAGCATCGCCCGCCAAAACCTCAAAATCGCCGAAGCCGACATCGACGCGCAAAAGCTAGCCATCCGTGCCACGACTTTGGAGCACTACCAGCTTTTCAGACTTTCACTCGAAATCCTCAAGGCCCGGACGCAGGTCGAGCAGGACGCGAAGAACAACTTCGACGTGATGGCCCAGCTTTTCCGCACCGACGCCGTCAAGTTCGCCGACTACAACGAGGCGGCGAAGACCTACCACGAGGCCGTCGAGTCGCGCATCAAGGCCGAGTCCGAATTGCAGGTTTCACGGCTTCGGTTGGAGGAAATCATCGGCGTGAGGTGGGAGGATGTCAACCATCCAAGCAAGGACAAGTAGCCTCTTGGGCAGGGTTTTCGAGTAGTTTTGCCACGCTGGCCGCCGCGCCGACCGGGCCAAATTGAGCAGGCTTCCCCCGGCCCGCTCAATTTTTTTGCCCATCAAAGCCAGCCCTCGCAGATGCCCGACTCACCGCTCGCCATTCAGTATTCAGCATTCAGCATTCAGCTCTCGGTCGTTGTCGTCAGCTACAACGTCCGCTACTTTTTGGAGCAGGCGCTGCGCTCCGTTGAGCGGGCGGCCGTGGGGCTGAATGTGGAGGTTTTCGTGGTCGACAACGCCTCCTCCGACGGCTCAGCGCAGCTCGTCAAAGAGCGGTTCCCCCAGTTTTTTTTGATTGAAAACAAAGACAACACCGGCTTCTCGCGAGCAAACAACCAAGCCATCCGCCAGTCGCGCGGCGAGTTCGTCCTCCTCTTGAACCCCGA
Source organism: Saprospiraceae bacterium (assembly GCA_044227705.1). Classification (GTDB taxonomy): domain Bacteria; phylum Bacteroidota; class Bacteroidia; order Chitinophagales; family Saprospiraceae; genus JANOQP01. The sequence goes on along the minus strand of JBGAWE010000019.1, from coordinate 3,916 downwards.
CACGCTTGTCGAGGAGAACACCTTCCGAAAATGCATCGACTTCATGGAAAAGCACCCTCGGGCGGGCGGACTCGGCGTTCGGATGCTCGACGGGAGCGGGCGGTTCTTGCCCGAGTCGAAGCGGGGGTTCCCGTCTCCGTGGGTGGCGTTCTGCAAGACGTTCGGGCTGGCGCGGCTTTTCCCCCGTTCTAGGACTTTCAACTTCTACCACCTCGGCCACCTTTCTGAGTCTGAAAACCACGAGGTCGACGTGCTCTCGGGTGCATTCATGTTCATGCGCCGCGCCGCACTCGACGAGGTCGGCCTGCTCGACGAGAACTTTTTCATGTACGGCGAGGACATCGACTTGAGCTACCGCCTTACCCTCGGCGGCTGGAAAAATTACTATCTTTCAGATGCTCAAATCATTCACTATAAGGGCGAAAGCACGAAAAAAGGCTCGCTCAACTACGTCCGTGTCTTTTATCAGGCGATGATAATCTTCGCCAAAAAGCACTTCCGAGGCGGTGCCGCGGGGGCCTATGTCGCGGGCCTTGAGGCTGCCATCTGGCTCCGCGCTGGGCTGACCGTCGGTCAAAACCTGTTGAAGAAAATCGGCCTCCCGCTGGCAGACGCGGTGCTAGTCGCGGGCGGCCTTGTCTGGCTGCGCGACCGCTGGGCTGTCGGCTATTTCAACGACCCCGGCCACTTCACGCCCGTTTTTTGGCAAATCAACTTGCCGATTTACCTCTCTTTCTGGCTCGGCGGAATCTTTTTGAGCGGCGGTTACGACGACCGGTACAGCCTCCGCCGCCTGTTGCGCGGCCTCGCCGTCGGGACGCTCGGGGCGCTCGCCGTTTATGGCCTGCTGGATCTGGAGCTGCGTTCGTCTCGGATTTTGCTGCTGCTCGGTGCGGTCTGGGCGGTCGCGGCGACGGGCGGGCTGCGGGCGGCGCTGCATTTTTTTGAGTTCAAAAATTTCCGGCTTGGCCGGGCGGCGGTGAAAAACCTCGTCGTCGTCGGCACAGCGGTGGAGGCACGGCGGGCGCGGGGGCTGATGACGGAGGCGGGCGTGGCGGCCAATTTCATCGGGTTCGTCGAGCCGAGCGCAGCCAATGTCGGAAGGGTTTTAAACCCTTCCGACGTTCCACCGGCCGTCACTTCCAGTTTGGGGGAGAGCCAAAATCTCCTCGAAATCATCCGAATATACCGCGCCACGGAAATCATCTTTTGCTCAAAGGACATTTCCGCCCAAGAAATCATCGGCTGGATGGGCCGCGTCCCGCCGTCTGTCGAGGTGAAAATCTTGGCCGAGTCGAGCCTGTCAATCATCGGCAGCCACTCGAAAAACTCGTCGGGCGAGCTTTACACGATTGATGCCCGCTTCGCGCTCGCCGCGCCGCTCGCCAAGCGAAACAAAGTCTTGAACGACTGGCTCATCTGCCTTGCGGCGGCGGCCGCCTCGCCGGTTTTGGTCTTTTTCAAAAAGGGGCGGCTGTTGCTCGGCGGGCTTTTTCCAGTCCTCTTTTTGAAAGAAACATGGGTCGGCTACTCGGCCACAGGCGGCAATCTCCCCAAAATCAGGCCCGGCATTTTCAGCCCGCTCGACGGCCTCGGCCTCGACAACCCGAGCGAGGCGGTCAGGCAGCGGCTCGATTTTTTTTACGCCAAAGACTGGTCGGCTGGGCGCGATTGGGAAGTCCTGGCCGCCGCTTTGTCCGGCCCGGCGTGAATTTTTTTTCAAAGAAGACCGATTTCTGGACGGCCTTCTACATTTGGCCGCAGCCTCAACCGAGCACAAAATCACATTTCACCTTTCAAACGGACAGTCAAAATGAAGAAAATCGGCATCCTCCACGGACGCGAGTCCACTTTCCCAGAAGCCTTTGTCGAGCGCGTCAACAAGAAGGCGCCGAAGGGAATCCACGCCGAGCGCGCCCTCGTCGAGGAACTCATGCAGGGCGAGCCGTCGGGCTACGCGGTGCTCATCGACCGCATCTCGCAGGACGTGCCCTTCTACCGCGCCTACCTCAAAAACGCGGCGCTCAACGGCACGGCCGTCATCAACAACCCCTTCTGGTGGAGCGCCGACGAGAAGTTTTTCAACAACTGCCTCGCCACGAAAGTCGGCGTGCCTGTGCCGCGCACGGTGCTGCTGCCGTCGAAGGACATGCCGCCGGACACGTCGGCGCAGTCCTTCCGCAACCTCAAGTACCCGCTCGAGTGGGAGAAAATGACCCAGTATCTGGGTGGTTTCCCCCTTTTCATGAAGCCGCACGACGGCGGCGGGTGGAAATCGGTCTTCAAAGTGGAGGACTTCGACCAGTTCTTCCGCGACTACAACACGACCGAGAACCTTGTGATGATGCTGCAGGAGGCCATCGAGTTTGACGGGTACTTCCGTTGCTACTGCCTCGGCGGGAAGTACGTTCGCATCATGGACTACGAGCCGCGCAACCCGCACCACCTGCGGTATGTGGCCGACCACAAGCCTTCGAAGGCGCTCGTCGAACAGATGACCGACTACGTCCTGCGCCTCAACCACGCGCTCGGGTACGACCTGAACACGGTCGAGTTTGCCATCCGCGACGGCATCCCATATGCCATCGACTTCTGCAACCCCGCGCCCGACGCCGACCTCAACTCGGTGGGCGAGGCCAATTTCGAGTGGGTCGTCGAGCACGCTGCGCTCATGGCCATCGAGCGGGCTCAGAGCCACAAGGACGGGCACGACAACCTCACTTGGGGGACGTACATCCGCAACGCCTCGACGCACGGGGCCATCGCCGAACTCGATGGCGGCGGAGCGGCCAAGCCGAAAAAAGCGGCGGCCAAAAAATGAGCATCCAACCAAAAGGTCGGCGGGACGAAAGGCTCGCCGACCTTTTAAGTTATTGACAATCAATTAGTTATTTCAGTCTTGAAAAAGAACTGCTTCCCGATTTTGGCCATGCTCGGATTGTTGGCCAGCCTGATTTTTGAGAACAATGTTGCCGCGCAGGGCTTCGCGTGGGGGCCGAAGGGTGGGCTGACCATCGGCCAACAGAAATGGGACAACACCCTGCAGCGCGACCTTTTGGTAAAATATCACGGGTCGCTTTTCATCGAGTCGCTGAACGAGGAGGCCTCAAGCTTCTCGCTGTTCGCCGAGGCGGGCTACCATGTTAAGGGGAGCGCCATCAAGTACCGCTACTCGTTCACGACGGGCGGCATCAGCAACCTCTACAAGCGCGAGTACCGCTTCGAGTACGTCGGCCTGACGCTCGGGGGGAAGAAGCGGGTGCCGCTCGGCAGCGTGATGAGCTACTACTCGCTCGGGCTGCGGGCGGAGTATTGCGTTCGGAACAACCTCAACAAGGTGCGGGAGCATGCCAGCGACTGCGAAATCCTGTACCTGCCTTACGACTACGATCGGTCGGTCAAAAAGGTGGTTGGCGGCTTCACGCTCGGGGCGGGCATCGAGTTCCCGTTCGCAGAGCTTGTCGGCGGGTTCATCGAGTTCAGTATCCAGCCCGATTTCACGCGGGCCTACCAACAGCCGCCCATCAACAACATCATTAATCCGTGCAGTTGGAACAACAGCCCGGGGACGGGGACGACGGTCAGCATCCCCGAGCGGCAAATCCGCAACACCGCGCTGGAGCTGTCGGTCGGTTTCAGGTTCTTGCGGAAGGTGGAATATGTCGATTGATTTCTTGTAGGCAATTGATTTTCAATACTTTGCGACTGGTTGGCCAAATTTCGAGACATGCTCTTTAGGAAAACCCCCATCGCCTTTCTCCTATTTATTACAGTAAAACTCGCCGCGCAAACCCACGCCGACCGGGCAGAGGTTGCGCTCGACGCGCTAGACGCCGCGCTCGGCAACATCTTCCTCGGCTCGACGAAGGCTGCTTTTTTGGAGGTCGAAAAACCGGCGGTTCGGGCGGAAAACACC
>JBGAWE010000324.1:0-4361 GCA_044227705.1 Saprospiraceae bacterium | reverse complement strand
CGAACTGCGAGTAGGCCGTGATGCCCGCGCAAAAGGCGTTTTCGTCGGTGCCGAAATGGGTCAGATTGGTCACGGTGTTGTTGTTGCAATAGCCCGTCGCCTGGATGGTGGTGTTCGACTGGCCGATGACGATGCCGACCACATCGGAGCTGGTATAGGCGTAGCAGGAGAGGTTGGAGATGTTGTTCCACGAAATCTGTACGGTGTATGCGATGCTGTTAGCCGGGCAATAGACCAAAATACCGGTCACGTCATTGTCGAGACCCGCCGTGGCCTTGATGTCGGAGATGGTGTTGTTCTGGCAGGTGAATGTTTTGCCGGTCACGTCGTGCCAGCTCAAGATGCCGGTGACCTCCCATGAGATGTTGTTTGTGATGTTCTTGATGGTGTTGCCGTTGACGGTCGACGAGCTGGCGTTGATGTTGATGCACTGCAGCCCGAGTTGGCCGCTGCTGCCGTTGCCGGTCTCGATGCTGTTGGCGTCCGACTGGCTGCCGATGAGGTTGTTTGTGACGGAGTTTGCGTCGTTGCCCCCCGAGAAGATGCCCACGAATCGCACCGTCCCCAGCGTCCCCGACCGCGACTGCGTGATGGAGCCGATGATGTTGTTGGCAATCGAGACGGGGCTGGTCGAGCTGTTCCAGATTCCCACGAAGCTGACGAGCGTGTTTGCCGTCAGGAAGCAAGTCCCTTTTATCGAGCCGTTCCCGGTGCCGCTGCCGATGGTGTTTCCGGTCGTCGTCCCGATGCTGGCCCGGCCTCCCTCGACGGCAATCCCGACGAAAGCGTTGACCGGCGACGCGGTGGAATAGCTGTTGAAGTGGTCGAAGTTTTGGATGGTGTTGCCCTGGATGCTGGCCCCGGCGCCCGAGTTCGAGCCAGAGTTGACATATATCCCACTGAGGAAGTTGAGCAGCCCCGAGTTGCCGGTGTGCCACGGACTGCCGCCGCAGCTCGGGGCCGAGCCGCCGATGAAGTTGTTGGTGATGGTCACCGTCGCGGCCGGGTCGGTGAATCCGTCCTGAATCTCCATCGCCCGCCAGACCGTGCCCGCAGCGTTGGTGATGATGGTGTTCTCCTGAAAGAAATGGTTGCCCGTGATGAGCGTCCCCTTGTTGTATTGATAGGAAAAAATGCCCTCGCCATAGGCGCCCGAGTAGTAGAAATTGGAAATCTCACAGCCTGAGATCTCCGTGTTGTCGTTCGTCACGGAGGCGTTCGAGCCTTGCAGGACGACGCCGTTTCGGATAAATGAGGTGGACGTCTGGCCGGTGATTTTGCAGTTCTGGATTTTGTTGTTGTCGCTGTTCCCTTTCACGTTGACCACGCCGATGTTGAAGACCGGGGTCTGTGTGCCGCGCAGGGTGAGGTTTTTTATCTGGTTGGTGTTCGCCGAGTTGTTGAGGCTGACGACCGCGGCCGCCGCGCCCGTGTTGGAGTTGGCGAGGATGAGGCTGTTGCCGCCCGAGTTGAGGCCGTCAATGACGACGTTGTCGGCCCCGTTGAGGAAGATGAGGTCGTCGTTGAGGCTGCACGTCACCGTCCGCGCCCCGCTCGGGACGATGGTGACGGTGTAGTTCGTCTGGTTGAGCGTACACTTGGTGGTCGTGATGGTGTGGTCGGCGGTGATGGTGACGGTCACCGCGCCCGAGCCACTGCCCGCGTTGATGACGTTGAAGGCGAGGCGCAAATTGGCGTAGCTGCCGTTGATGGCGCCCGACATGGTCACCTGCGCGAGGGCCGACTGGCAGGCGAGGGAGAGGGCGAGCGCAGCCGCGATTGGATGTGTAAAAAGGATTTTCATGTCGAGTACTTGAAAAGTGAGGAGATGGATTGGCTGAAAAAACAGGCGGCTTCGGCGAGGTCTCGTGCCCAAACGGGCGGTCTGTTACGAGGCAATAGGGTGGCTGGCGCGGCTGATGCTCGTCGCGCTGGTGGTCGGTGCGGATGTCTCGTCGGATGAAATCGTCGCTTTCGGCGCGACGGCCGGTTGTGTCTTCTGGTTAAGCTCTTTTGGCTGTCGCCTTTGTTTTCTTGACACAAAGTTCGACGGCTATGGAGCCGACGCACAATACACTAAAGGGTAGAAATTGGGTCGGCCAGCCCATGTACAGCTCACTCCAGCAACCGCCACCGCATGGCCTTCCACACGGCGTGGGCGGCGTCGCCGCACGAGCTTTTCGCGCAGGTGGAGTGAGCACACCGCATCGATGCGATGCAGTTGCGCGGCCATCTCGGGCTGGGTCTTTGCCCGGCGACGAGTCGCAGGTGTTCCGATTCGCAGCGGGTCAGTTTCGGGGGCGGGATTGTTCGATGCCATGATGGACAGATTTGGTTTGGCTGCAGACTTTGTGGCCGCGCCCTTCGGGCGCGCGGGTTTGCTGTTTCAAAAGTCCACAGGCAAGCAGAACCTTTCCCGGCTTGAGCGAGCAGGAAGGCTGATGGCAACGAACGCCTATTTCTGTTGAAGGAAAACGCTGACCGGCAGTGCCGTCGTGGTTCAATGTTCGATCCCGAGGTCGCGCAGCCCGCCGAGGACACTGTCGCGGTTGCCGTCGGAGACGGGGATCTTCTTGTTGTCTGTCATCAGCAGCATTTGGTCCTCCTTGATGTACTTCTTGACATGGTAGAGGTTGACGATGTGCGAGCGGTGGACGCGCACCATGAAACCATAGCCCTCGAACTGCCGCTCGTAGTCGCGCAGGTGGCGGCCGATGTGCAGCGGCGCGGCGTGCTCGACGAGCTTGACGTAGCTGTAGTTGGTGTCGGCGTCGAGGTGTACGAGGTTGTTCATCCACGAATAGATGATCTCCGTCTGCGTGCTGAAGGCGATGCGGTGCTGCCGCTTGTCTGCCAGCCCGGTCTGCGCGTTTATCAGCTCGATGAGCATCTGGTACTGCCCCTGCGTGTGAAGAAGCTGGTTGCGCTCGCTGGCCCGGTGGACGGCCTGCACGAGCCGCGCCGGCTCGACGGGCTTCCTCAAAAAATCGAGCGCGGCGAACTCGAAGGCCCGCTCGGCGTACTGCTGGTAGCCGGTCACGAAGACGACGGCGATGCTGTTCGAGCCGATCAGCTGCAAGACCTGGAAGCCGTCAAGCTCCGGCATCTCCACGTCGAGGAAGACGAGCGTGGGCTTTTTCGAGCGGAAAAGCTCGACGCCGTCCCGCCCGTTGGCGGCCGTCCCGATCAGCTCGACCTGCGGACAGAAGGTGGCGATGAGGCTGGCGAGGGCATCGCGGGCCGATTTTTCGTCGTCGATCAGGATGGCTTTCATGCTGCAAAATTGGACAGGCCGGGAGCCGGGACGTGCTACTCCAAAGAGTAGATTTTTGGAAAGAACAATCGGCTCACGAGGCGATTCGGCCTGGCTCGGCCGGTTTCAGGCCGCAATGTTGATCTCGACCCGCGTCCCGGCAGGCTGCCCTTGGTCGTCGAACAGGTCGGCAACCCGAAATTCCGAGCGGCCCGCGCCGCCGCGCTGCTCGTCGAACAGCCTCAGCCGCTCGGCGGTGATGGCCATGCCCTTCGACTCATGGGTCTTGCGGCCGCGCGCCGCCTCGTGCCGGCCGACGCCGTCGTCCTCGACCGAGCAGAGCAGGCCGCCGTTTTCCCCTTTTTTGAAAAAGACGAAGACCCTCCCGCCCTCGGGCTTTGGCGAGACGCCGTGCCAGATGGCGTTCTCGACGAAGGGCTGCAAAATCATCGGCGGCAACTGCGCATCGAAGCCATCTACTGCCGCGTCCATGTTGACCGACCAGCGCAGCCGCCCGTCGAGGCGCAGCGATTCGAGGGCGAGGTAGTTTTCGAGGAACTCTGCCTCCTCTTCGAGCCGGATGGCCTTTTTCGAGGAAAAGTCGAGTATCTGCCGCATCAGCGCGGCCGACCGCTGGAGGTATCCGCTGGCCGCCGCGCCCTCTTTTTTCAATAGAAAGGCGTCGATGCTGTTGAGGCTGTTGAACATGAAGTGCGGGTTCATCTGCGCCCGCAGCGCGGTCATCTCGGCCTCGAGCTGCCGCGAGCGCAGCCGCTCGCGCTCCACGCGGGCGCGGCTGCGGAAGGCGAACAGGGCCACCGCCGCCAGCCCCAGTAGCCCCGTCAGGATGCCGACCCAGCGGTTGCGGAGGGCGACTGCTGCCTGCCGGGCCTCTTGTTCGCGGGCGAGGCGGGCGTCGGAGGAGGCTTTTTCGAGTTTTTGGGAGAGCTGGAGGCGGGCGAGGGAGTCGGTCTTCTGGCCGAGTGAGAAGCTGGCGATGCGGGCGTTGGCCGTCAAAAGCCCGATTTGGTTCTGCCGGTTGATGCCGAGGAGCCGCTCGTTTTCCAGTTGGCGGTCAGCCAGTTTTTTCTCGAAGAGGATGGCGGCC
>JBGAWE010000323.1:0-3761 GCA_044227705.1 Saprospiraceae bacterium | reverse complement strand
GTTTTCCTATGGGAAGTCACAGGTGCCACAAGTCATACGGTATGTTTTAAACCAAAAAGAACACCATAGGAAGGAAACATTCTTGCAGGAGTATGTCAAGCTCCTCGATGCTTTTGAGGTTGAGTATGACCATCGCTATATTTTCAAAGAGCCAGACTAGGGGATAGAAGGTCGATTTATGAGGTTTTGCCCCTACGGGGCGTGATGGCATGTTGGATTGTGGTTCTACCGAGGTATTGCCCCTGCGGGGCGACGATGGCATGTTGGATTGTGGATCTACCGAGGTTTTGCCCCTGCGGGGCGGTGATGGCATGTTTGATTGTGGTTCTATCGAGGTTTTGCTCTTATGGGGCAGGATGTGCAATAATCAATGGTACCATGATGCCACAGCTTGACCAACATCTGAAAACAGTATGATGAACCTCTGGCCACACCATGTACAATCTCTCACCACCTCTGTCCATACCTCTCGCCCCATACAAAAGAAGACCCCGCCGGAGTACCGACGGGGTCTTCCAAGAGCCACCCGCAGACCTGAACACTGGCCAAGCGAGCGGGGTCAGGCTCCCTCCAATGCTGCGGCACCGCCCACAATCTCCCCAAGCTCGCGGGTGATGGCCTCCTGGCGGGCCTTGTTGTAGTTGATTTTCAGGTTTTTGAGAAGCTCCTCGGCGTTCTCGGTGGCCTTGTCCATTGCGGTCATCCGCGCGCCATGCTCGGAGGCGTGGGTGTCGAGGACGCACTTGTAGAAGGTCATCTTGAGGATGCTCGGCACGAGGTCTTCGAGCAGTTGCTGCTGGTCTGGCTCGAAGATGTAGTCGGCCCGCATCTTCGACGCGCCGGGCGCGACCTCCATTTTCGGGACGGGCAGCCAGTTCTCCACCTCGGGGAACTGCATCGCCGCGTTGCGGAAGCGGCCGTAGGCGATGTCCACCGCGTCAAATTTCCCGTTGGAGAAGCTCTCCATCAGTCCACCGGCCACCACCTCGACGTTCTCAAACCCGAGGTTGTCGAACAGGCCGACATGGTCGGAGACGATGTTGCAGTCGCTGTAGCGCTTGCGGAAAAAGTCGAAACCGCGCTTGCCGACGCAGACGATGGTCAGTTTTCCGGCGCGGCGCACCTCCGAGTAGTTCTCGTTGATGCGGGCGACGGCGGCCTTGATGACGTTGGAGTTGAACGCCCCGCACAGGCCCCGGTTCGACGTGACGACCACCACGCAGGCCGACCGGACGGGCCGGGCGGTGCCGAACTTGGTGGAGCCATCGCCGCCCATGTTCGAGAGGATGTTGGAGAGCATCCGGTTCATGCGCTGCGCATAGGGGCGCATCTGCACGATGGCGTTCTGCGCACGGCGCAGCTTGGCAGCGGAGACCATCTTCATGGCCTTCGTTATCTGCTGCGTCGAGCTGACGGACTTGATGCGCTCGCGGACTTCTTTTAAACCACCTGCCATGTCTGGATTTCAGATTTGCTGTTTCAGGTTCCGGGCTTGGCCCTGTCTCCTTTCAGTGATTAGTTCTTCCGGTACTGGCTGGACATCTCGGCGGCGAGGGCCTTGACAGTGGCGAGGGATGCGTCCTCAAGTTTGCCCTTGCGGAACTCCTCGAGGATGCCCGCGTGGTCTTGTTCCATGCGCATGAGGAAAAGCTCCTCGAACTCCTTCACCTTTTCCTTCGGCACGTCGCGCAGGAGGTTGTTCGAGCCGAGGTAGATGATGGCCACCTGCTTTTCGACATCGGCGAGTATTGCGGCTGCTTGAGGATTTCCACGTTGCGCATCCCCTTGTTGAGGACGGACTGGGTGGCCGCGTCGAGGTCGGAGCCGAACTTGGCGAAGGCCTCCAGCTCGCGGTACTGCGCCTGGTCGAGCTTGAGCGTCCCGGCGATTTTCTTCATCGACTTGATCTGTGCCGAGCCGCCGACGCGGCTGACCGAGATGCCGACGTTGATCGCCGGTTTCACGCCCGCGTTGAACAGGTTGGACTCGAGGAAGATCTGCCCGTCGGTGATGGAGATGACGTTCGTCGGGATGTAGGCCGACACGTCGCCCGCCTGCGTCTCGACGATGGGCAGCGCGGTCAGTGAGCCGCCGCCCTTCACGAGGCCCGCCTTTTTGAGCGAGTCGGGCAGGTCGTTCATGTCGTTGGCGATGGAGTCGTTGTTGATGATCTTGGCGGCGCGCTCGAGGAGGCGGCTGTGCAGGTAGAACACGTCGCCCGGGTATGCCTCGCGGCCCGGCGGGCGGCGCAGCAGCAGGGAAACCTCCCGATAGGCGACGGCTTGCTTCGACAGATCATCATAGATGATGAGCGCCGGGCGGCCCGTGTCGCGGAAGTACTCGCCGATGGCCGCGCCCGCGAACGGTGCGTAGAACTGCATCGGTGCCGGGTCGGAGGCCGAAGCGGAGACGATGGTCGTATAGGCCATCGCGCCGTACTCCTCGAGCGTCCGCGCAACCTGCGCGACGGTCGAGGCCTTCTGGCCGCAGGCGACGTAGATGCAATAGACCGGCTCCTTGCGGTCGTAGAACTCCTTCTGGTTGATGATGGTGTCGATGGCGATGGCCGTCTTGCCCACCTGCCGGTCGCCGATGATCAGCTCGCGCTGGCCCCGGCCGATGGGAATCATCGCGTCGATGGCCTTCACGCCGGTCTGCAGCGGCTCGGTCACCGGCTGGCGGAAAATCACGCCAGGTGCGCGGCGCTCGAGCGGCATCTCGTACTTGGTGCCGCCGATGGGGCCTTTCCCGTCGATGGGCTCTCCGAGCGGGTTGACGACGCGCCCGACGAAGCCCTCGCCGACGCCGATGGAGGCAATCTTGCCTGTGCGCCGCACGGTCGACCCCTCGCGGATGTTGTCGCCCTCGCCGAGGAGAACCACGCCGACGTTGTCCTCCTCGAGGTTCAGGACGATGGCCTGGACGCCCGTCTCGAACTTGACAAGCTCGCCAGCCTGCGCCTTGTTGAGGCCATAGACGCGGGCGATGCCGTCGCCGACCTGCAGCACGGTGCCGACCTCTTCAAGCTCGGTGGCGGTTGAAAAACCGGAAAGCTGTTGTTTCAGAATGGCCGAAATCTCTTCGGGTTTCACGTCAACCATGACTTCTGGATGATTTTAGATTCGATGATTCTATTATTGGATGATTTCCGGCCTCTCGCTGTCGTTGTTGGACTCTGGCCAACAACCCGCTCGAATGGTCGGGACATCAAAACTCTTTCACGAACAGGTTCTGCACAAACTCCGCCCGCAACTGCGACAGCTTGTGCTGCACCGATGCGTCATAGAGCTTGTTGTCGAATTCGAGCAGAAAGCCGCCAATCAAATCGGCATCGACCGCCGTCGAAATCTCGACGTTCGGGTGGCAGGCACCGCTGGCCACGAGCTTCGCCCGGATGCCTTCGATGGCCGACTGGCCGAGCGGCGAGGCCGTTGTCAACTTGACCTCCGTCACCTTTTTGATGGTCTTGTACTGGGTCAGGTACTCGTCGGCAATCTCCGGCAGGAACTCCTCGCGGCTCTTGCCGACGACGAGGTGGAGGTACTGGAACATGAGGTCGCTCATCCTCCCCTTGAAAAGCTGGTCGATGACCGCTCCCTTCTTCTGGACGGGGATGATGGGGCTTTTCAGGAGCATATAGAAGCCCCGGTCGGCCGTGGCCGACTTGAGCGTGCGCATGTCCTCGGCCACCGCGTCGAGCTGGCCTTTTTCCTGCGCCTAGTCAATCAGCGACTTGGCATATCGGGTGGCAATCCTCTGAA
>JBGAWE010000322.1:0-4468 GCA_044227705.1 Saprospiraceae bacterium | reverse complement strand
GTCAATCCAGGTGTGCGCGATGTTGACGCAGACCGAGCGGATGACCCCCGGCTGGAGGTTGACCGGCTGCACGCCGAAGACATTAATCGGGCTGAAAATCGCCGTGTTGATGGGCGAAATCGTGATGTCGTCGGGATTCGTGAAGCTCGGCGGCGTGGGCAGCGGGATGGGAAGCGTGCCGTCGAGGGTGATTTTTTCGCCGAGGCAAATCGTCGTGTCGGTCGGGAGGCTGGGCGGCAGGAGGCCGTTGTCGCGGAAGTAGATGAAGAAGGTGTCGCGGTTGCAGACGTCACGGCGCACGTCGATGGCGAGGTATTCGCCCGTCTCGGGGAAGTTGTCGGCCAGCGCGACGATGGGGATGGTCAGCACCGAGTCGCCCTTTGCGATTTTCAAATCGGGCGCGATGGCCTGGTAGTCGACGCCGTTGGTGGCGGTGCCGAAGATGGTGTAGTCGATGGGGTAGTCGTTCTTGGTGGCGAACGGGAGCGAGAAGGTCAGTTTCCCCTCCGCGCAGCCCTCGGTCAGCGTCCCGTCGAGCGATACCGACGTGAACTGCACATCGAGCGAACCCGTCCCGAAGCTCTTTGCCTCCAAAAAGACGGAGCTGTCGAAGACCTCGTCGCCCGCGTCGGCGATGGCGATTTTCATCGTGTACGTCTGGCAGGGGATGACGACCGCCTCGGCCGTGAGCACGTCGAGGAAGCCGTCGTAGGTCGGCTCCACTTGCGAGAAGTTGTTGTCGTTGTAGATGTTGGCGTTCTTGGCCGGGCAGTTATTGGGCGGGTAGGCTGTGGACGTTGTTGATGGTCACGGTCTCGCCCGTCGCCGGGACTTTGGCGATGTTGACCCGCAATAGAAGTTGCTGGGCGCACCGGTTTCGGCCTGGCCGATAAAGAAGCCGAAAACGTCGTTGAAGCTCGAACAGGCGTACTCCGGGTACCTCCGAAGCGAAGACGTAGTTGAACCGCAGCGTGTCGGCAATCGGCACAAACTCGATGGTGTAGATGCAGACGTCGTGGATGGGCGGTCGTGGCGTTCTGCAGGTCGTTGTCGCTGACGGTCGAGTTGGTGTTGGAGGAGGCGAAGTCGTTGCCCACCTCGTTGGCCCCGAAGGCCCCGCCGCCCGACTCGACATGGCCCGACGAGAGGATGATGCCCCGCTCGATCCCGATGACCGACTTGGCCGTCGAGAAATAGCCCGCCGAGAGCGGGTCGCCGCCGAAAGTGATCTTCTTGACCTCCACGCCCTGCCCGAGGAAGACGTTGGTGATGAGGTTCTCCGCCGTGAATGGCGGTGTGTTGGAAGGGGCGATCTGCATCTGCGCCGCGAGGAACAACGGCGCTGCCAGCAAGGAGAGGAGCGAAAGACTGGATTTCAGCATGGCGAGAAAGTCCCCTGTTTTTGTGCCGAGTGAGGGATTCCGGGCGGAAAATTAGCCGCGACCGGAGGTTATTCGGCCCAAAAACGGGCGTTTTTTGGCAAGAGGCGACAATCGAGGGAATCGCTTCTCCCAAGACGAGGAACGTCGGAAGGATTCAAAACCCTTCCGACGTTGCAACGCTATTCTTTCACCACCTTGAGTGCCCGCGACTGCCAAGCCCCGTTTTTCAGAAACCCGAAATAGGCACCGGTCGGCAGATCGTTGAGGCTGATTTCAACGCTGTTCCGACCGACCGCAGCCTCCAGCTTTTGGGTAAAGACCATCCGTCCGAGCAGGTCGAACAGCGTGAACGAAACCTCCGGGCTTTCCTCTTTAGCATTGAACTCAACCTGCAACCTGTCGCTCGTCGGCACGGGAAAGGCGCGGATTTCATCGACACTTTTCCGCTCGACGGAGGCGATGGGCGAAACGTTCTCCGTCCCGTTGGCGTCGACGCTGCGGACGCGGTAGTAGCTTGTTTGAAAGGGTCTTTCATCCGAAAAACGATAATCGGCCCCGGTCGGCGCGTCGGCTTTCCCAACGAGCGCGACCAGCTCTTTCCAATCGGAAACCCCGTCGGCCGACCGTTCGACGATGTGCTTCGAGACATTCCTTTCAGAGGCCGTCTTCCATTCTACGAGGTTGGAGGAGCCGTTTTCCCTTGCCGAAAAACTGGCGAGCTCGAGCGGAAGCGCGGCGAGGTTTATCACCCCGATGACCTCCGAGAAGCTGTTGACCGTGAACTCGAGATAGAACTCTGTTGCCCCGACCTGCTGCCGCGTCACGGTGTTGATGGCGGTGAGGCCGCCGCCGTTGTTGGAGAAGAGGCAGTCCTCGTTCGCGCCGTCGTAGTGGTAGGCGGTCAGGTTCTGGATGGTGAAATTGTATTGGTTGAGCGGGTCGACAAAGGTTTTAAGCGCGTTGAACTCCGTGTTTTTGAACAAGAGCCTGACCGTCACCGGCGCCGTCGGCGGCGTGGTCGCTTGCAGGTCGATGTAGCGGCCGAGGTAGGCGATGTTCGGGCTGCTGACCCAGCCGGGGCCGTTGTCTGCGATTTTGGCGGTGACGGTGCCGAGGTTCTGCGTGGTCTTGATGGCGACGACCGGTTGGCCAATCTCGCCGTCGACGGTGGACGTGTAGATGTTCCAATAGCGCGTCGGGTAGGTCGCGCCGTTCACGTTTTCGACAGGGTTGACGGGGTAGGCCGTGCAGCTCGTGTTCGTTGCGGCAAGGCTCAAGTTCTCTGTGATCCCTATCTGAAAAGTCCCCGCCGTCGTGCTGTAGCCGTCGATTTGGACATAATAGACGGCTCCGGAAGTGAGGCCCGAGTAGCTGAAAATGTTGTTGTACCCGTTGCCTATGGTGCCGTTGTCCTCGTCGCTGACGAGCAATTCATAGGTCGAGAAATTGCCGACCGCGCCGACCTTGTAGAGGGCCATCTGCGTGTCGTCATTGGTTCCCTGCGGCGAGTAGTCGGTCGAGATGGTAACGCTTCCGCTGGTCGGCGCGGTGAATTTGTACCAAACAGTGTTGCTGCTGTTCGTGAACCAGCGGCCGATGGAGCCGGGGTTCGGCTCGCTCGACTGTGTTGTGCCGCCCGCGTTCGTGCCGCCGAGGATGCTGCCGTTGACGGTGACGGTGGTGGCGTTGGCCGCGTCGTCGTTGGCCGGTCGCGTCGAGATGGCGCCCGGCCCGGCATAGGCGCTCACCCCGCCGCCGGGGCAGTTGACGCGGACGTACCACTGATAGGTGCTCCCTGCCGTCAGCCCGGTGATGGTGTAGGGGTGCGATGAGGTGGCGATGGCCGTCCCCGCCGTGTTCGGGTCGAAGCCGACAGCACCGTACTTGATGGTCCAGCTGGTGCCGCTCGAGTTCTCCGTCCAGTCAACGATCGCCGTCGTGGAGGTAGTCGTGCCGGTCGAGAGGCTGCTCGGCTCGAAGCAGCCGAGGATTGTCTTGAAAATGATGCCGACGAGATAGTCGGAGTTGCCGGGCGTGCAGTTGCCCCGGATTTCGACCTCGTATTTCGTCGCCTGCGACAGCCCGGAAAGGGTGTACGGGCTTGTCACGTTTGTTATGGTCGTCCACGAACCTGTGTTGTAAAGCCTGTATCTCAAGTCCACCGACGTGTTGGACGCGTCCGGCGTCCAAGTGAAAGCAGCCGTCGTCGTGTTGACCGTCCCGAGGGTGAAATTGGTCGGCGACGGGCAAGTGTTTGCGATGTCGGTGCAGGTCTGGTTGGCGATGCAGCCGTTGTTGGCGGCATAGTTGGTGCGTTCCACCACTTTTTGGCGCGGGTTGGTCGTCGAGCTGAAGGTGCCGAAGCCCTGCGTGATGTCGATGCCGACGGACAGGTGGCAATAGCTCATGATGGTCCCCATTCCGCTCGGCGGAGGCGGGCCTGCCGGGCAACCGGTTTCGGTGGCGTAGCAGTCGTCGAGCGCGCCGTCCGTCCAGCCGCACCACTGGGTGTGGTTGGAGCCGACGTTGTGCCCCATTTCATGGGTGACCACCATGACCGTCCAGGAGTATGTGGGGTAGCCGCTGTACGTCGTGTTGACGTCGCTGTAGGCGTAGCAATAAGTGGAGGAGCACAGCACGTCGAGATAGGCCACGCCGCCCAGCCCACCAGGGTCGTTGGCGATGAGGTGGGCGATGTCGCCGTCGAACGAGGTGCGCGTCGTGCGGAAGGCGGAGAGCGCCGCGCCGCTCGTGCTGTACGGATACTGGTCGTCCGTCGTCCAGACATATATGTTCGAGATGACCGTCGAGATGGTCTCGTAGTCGTAGAGCAGGGTGACGACGTTGTACATCCCCGTCAGCCAGTTGACCGTCGCGGCGACCGTCACCTTGTTCTGGTAAAGCCCGTAATCCGCCTCCAGGAAGACGCGGATGCAGCCGTTGATGAGCGTCCGCTGGTTGTCGGCGGCGGGCTGCGGGGCCTCGGCGGGCCGCTCGTCGGCGGCGCAGTCGAAGGTCCCTGCCGGGGCTTTCGGCAGGTTTTTGTCAGAAAAAAGGACGTATTCGAGCCGATTGTCGCCCAGTTC
>JBGAWE010000018.1:0-33353 GCA_044227705.1 Saprospiraceae bacterium | reverse complement strand
GACGCGAACCTCCTCGTCAGCGATTTTTCGACCCCCGGCCATGTCCTCCATGTCGAAAACATGGGCTTGGTAAACAATCTTGTCGCCGTTCCAATAATAAGTTTGGTTTCCTTCGACCTTTATTTGAACCTCCGGCGGCTCGTTGCCGACCGTCACGGTGAGGGACTTCGACACCTCGTGGCCACGGCCGTCGCGCACCGTGAGGGTGGGGTGGAAGGTGCCGGGCTTTTTGAAAACAACGCTCGGGCCTGGCTTTTTCGAGCGCCGCCGCTTGTCGATTTTCCAGTTGAACTTGAGCGCATCGCCGTCCGGGTCGAAGGTTTTTTCCGATGAAAACAGGACGGTCAGTGGCGCAGCCCCCACCGTCTTCGAGGCGGAAATCTCGACCATCGGCTCCCGGTTCCCCGGTACGAACTCGATGCGCGACAGCCGCGCCTCGTCGTTCGCGACGAACCAGTTGTAGCCGTATTCGAGCAGGTAGAGCGCACCGTCGGGGCCGAAGGCCATGTCCATCGGGTTGGCGAACGTCTGGTTCGGCAGCCACCTTTCCATCGCCTCGAAATCGCCGTTCTGCCGCATCGAAACCAGGTTTATCCAGCCGCGCATCCAGTCGTAGGCGAACAGTTTTCCATCGAAAAAAGCGGGGAAGCGGTTGTCAAGCCCCGCGAAATCGGCCTCGTGATAGACCGGCCCGGCCATCGCGTTGCGCCCGCCCTTGCCGACGACCTTCCCGAACTCCGGCGACTCGTCATATGGGTAAAAAATGAACGGCGGCGCCACGGGCGGCAGCTCTTTCAGCCCCGTGTTGTGCGGCGACGGGTTGACCGGTTTTTTCGGGTCGAAAAACTGGCCGATGAACGTCGAGTCCTTCCAATGCCGCTCGGAATAGGCCCGATTGTCGCCGACGAAAAGGGGCCAGCCGAAGTTGCCCGCCGCCCGCGCCTGGTTGATCTCGTCGTAGCCGCGCGGGCCGAGCGTGTCGCTTTTCTCGCCCGCGTCGGGGCCGACCTCGCCCCAATAGAGCCAGCCGTTGGCCCGGTCGACGCTGATGCGGTAGGGGTTGCGGTTGCCCATCACATAGATTTCAGGGCGCGTTTTTGCCGTGTTTTTGGCGAAAAGGTTGCCGTCGGGGACTTGATAGGAGCCGCCGGGCTGCGGGCGTATGCGCAAAATCTTGCCGCGCAGGTCGTCGGTGTTTGCCGAGGTGGCGCCCGCGTCCCAGCCCTCGCGGCCGTCGCGTTCGTCCATTGGCGAGTAGCCTCGGGAGTCGAAGGGGTTGGTGTCGTCGCCGGTCGAGAGGTACAAATTGCCGGTCGCGTCCCAGTCGATGGAGCCGCCAGTGTGGCAGCACTCCGTCCGTTTGACGGGGACGCGGAGGATGGTTTTCTCTGATTTCAGGTCAAAAACGCCGGTTTTTTGGTCAAAAAAGAAGCGGGAGAGCCGCTGCGCCGTGTCCGCCTGCGTCGTGTCGGGCGAGTAGTAGAGGTAGACGAAGCCATTCTCCGAAAACTTCGGGTCGAGCCCGAGACCCATCAAACCGTACTCGAATTTCGAGAAAACAGCGAGCTGCGCCAGCTCCCGAACGGCCTTCTTTTTCGAGTCGAAATACTTGACCGCCCCTTTTCTTTCAATAAAAAACACGCCGCCGTCGGGCGCGACGGCCAGCTCGGTAGGCTCGTTGAGGTGGTCAATCAAGACCGTCCGTTTGAACCGCGTCTCCTCCGGCATGAACGTCGAGCGCAGCGGCCGCGAGTAGTCGACGGGCGGGCCGCTCGCCGCCCAAATCATGCCGCCGAGCAAGTGTTTTTGAAAAACCGCCTCTGAAAAAGTCTCCGGCGTGTGGCCCCAATTGGTGTAGAAAGCGCGGCCGCCGTCGAACTCGTGGCACCACGCGAGGGGGTGGAAATCGCCCATCTTCCCGTCGTGGTAGCTCTTTTCATCGACCTCGACGAGGACATGGACGAGGCCTTTTTGGAAATTGTAGAAGTCGTAGAACTCGTCCCGCCGCCGGAAGGTGTCGGGCAAAAAAGAGGTTGCCGGGTTCGTCCGGTCGAGGTTTTTCATCAACCCGACCTGCACGTTGTCGCCCGGGTGCGAGGCGAAATAGCCGCCGACGAGCCGCCCGAACCAGGGCCATTTGTGCTCCGTGTCGCTCGCCGAGTGGACGCCGACGAAGCCGCCGCCCGCCTGGATGAACCGCTCGAGCGCAATCTGCTGCGCCCGCGTCAGCACGTCGCCCGTCGTGTTGAGGAAGACGACGAGCCGGTAGTTTTTCAGGCTGTCCTCGCTGAAATAGGCTGCATTTTCGGTCGTGTCGGCTCGAAAATGGTTTGTTTCGGCCAGTTTCAGCATCGCCGCCTTGCCCGCCGGGATGGAGGCGTGGCGGAACTCGGCCGTCTTCGAGAAGACCAGCACGCGCTGCCCGTTGAGCGGGCTTTGTGCGAAAAAGTTGAGTTGGAAAAAGAGGAGAGCCGCCGCGAGCGGGAAGGTTGGTCTGGCCATGACCTGTTTTTTGGGCGAAAAATAGACGGGCCGGCGGGTTCAGAGCTTCCGGCCTTCCCTAGGCCAATGGCTGCGGCGAAAGATTTGGCCGTAATGCACGGCGATTCCGGTCGAGAGGGTCAGCATGGCCTTGTCTTGCCGCCAGGTCGGGACCAATTGCAGGTTGGCCGCCGCAAGGCAATGAACCGGGCCGACAATTTTGAACTGGGCCTCCGAGCCGAGCAGGAGGCCTAGTTGGTGGTAGTCGTAGGTTTCGTCGCCATTTCCGAAGTGGCTCGGCAAGTAACTGACTTTTTCCATCGATACGAATGCAGAGGCCAGTGCCAATCCAGCATTTCACCTTTTTGTCGAGCTTTTTTCGCCAGATGGAGGCCGAATAGATAGACTGCTCCCGGTCGATTCGATAGGCGGCGAATGAGTGGACGTCCCTTTCATCGTGTGATTCGGCGTGCTGTGCGGCGAGGCAAACCTTTGTGCCCGCCCGACGAGCCTGCCGACGGCGACCGAGTATTGCGGCAGGCCTTCGCCCAGTCGACCTTCGACGGGTGGAGGACCCGTCCAGTCAAAAAAATAGGTGGCGGTGGGCCCGGCCTTGATTTCGTTGGCCTGCGCGACACAGCCGAAAGGGAGGGAAAGCAGGGCGTAAAGGAAAACGCGCATGGCGCACGGGCTTTTTTTGAACACAAAAATAGCAATCGGCTGTTTGGGGTGTGCGGCTACTTTTGCCCCAAATCAGCCCAAAACCACACAGAAAAGGGATAAATAATGCTCTCAGAAATCGAATCCGCCACCCGAAACCTCAACCGCCGAGGCTGGCTCGACCTCGAGGTCGACCCCTCGCTCGACCTCGTAGCCGAGATAAACCGGCTCAAAAAGGAGAAGAACGCCGTCATCCTCGCCCACTACTATCAGGAATCCGAGATTCAGGACGTGGCCGACTACATCGGCGACTCGCTCGGCCTTTCGCAGAAGGCCGCTGCGACCGATGCGGAGATGATTGTCTTTGCGGGGGTGCACTTCATGGCGGAGACGGCCAAGATGCTCTCGCCGCAGAAAAAGGTCGTCCTGCCCGACCTCAAAGCGGGCTGCTCGCTGGCCGACAGTTGCCCGCCGAGCCTCTTCCGGAAGTTCAAAGAGAAGCACCCCGACCACGTCGTCGTCAGCTACATCAACTGCACCGCCGAGCTGAAAACCCTAACGGATATTTGCTGCACCTCGACGAACGCCGTACAAATCATCGAGTCGATTCCCCTCGACAAAAAAATCATCTTCGCCCCCGACAAGAACCTCGGTGCCTATTTGCAGAAGAAAACGGGCCGCGAGATGCTCCTCTGGGACGGCGCTTGCATGGTGCACGAGATTTTCAGTCTCGAAAAAATTGCCCGGCTGCGGCACCGGCACCCGTCGGCGAAGTTCATCGCCCACCCCGAGTGCGAGGCCGCGCTGCTCGACCAGGCCGACTTCATCGGCTCGACGACGGGGCTGCTGAACTTCACCATCAAGGACCCGGCGACCGAGTTCATCGTCGCCACCGAGGCCGGGATTCTGCACCAGATGCAGCTCCGAAGCCCGCAAAAGACCTTCATCCCCGCCCCGCCGACCAACAACTGCGCCTGCAACGACTGCCCCCACATGAAGCGCAACACGATGGAAAAGCTCTACCTCTGCATGACGCACGAGCTGCCCGAGATCGAGCTGCCCGAGTGGGTCATCCGCGAGGGCCGCGCCTCCATCGACCGGATGCTGGAGGTGTCGGCAAGGGCAGGATTGCTTGGTTAGTGCCGAAAGCCGCTTGCTCGTGAAGATTTGACCGAAACGCGTCAGTTGCAGGTCCCGCCGAACGCAGGTCAAAGACCTGCGGCGACCAGCACGTTTCGGAAAAAGACCTTCACGAGCGAACACAGATGAACATAAAGCGAATCAGCCGACCAGACCGCCACATCGCGGGCGAAATCACCCTCGACGGCTCGAAGTCCATCAGCAACCGGGCGTTGATTATCAACGCTTTGTGCGGCTGCGACTTCCCGATTTCCAACCTCTCCACCTCGGAGGACACGCGGCTCCTCGTCGAGCTTCTCACCCACAAAAAGGGCATCTTCGACGCGGGCAACGCGGGAACCACCTTCCGCTTCCTCACCGCTTATTTCGCCGTGCAGCCCGGCTCGCAAGTTTTGACCGGCTCGGAAAGGATGAAGGAGCGGCCCATCGGCGCGCTCGTCACGGCGCTCAACCGGCTGGGGGCCGACATCGAGTTCATCGAGAACGACGGCTTCCCCCCCGTCTTCATCCACCCGCCGCGACGGCTCGGCAAGCACCGGCGCGTGAGCGTCCCGGCGACGATTTCGAGCCAGTTCATCTCGTCGCTCTTGATGATCGGCCCGTACTTGCCCGAGGGGCTGGAGATCGAGCTGGTCGGCGAGGCCGTCTCGCGCTCCTACATCCAGATGACCATCGAGCAGATGAGCCTGTTCGGGGCAGAGGTGGTGTGGGAGGGGAGGGTCATCACCGTGCGGCCGGGCGGATACCAGGGGCGGCCGTTCGCTGTCGAGAGCGACTGGTCGGCGGCGAGCTATTTTTACCAATTGGCGGCTTTCAGCGAGTCTATTTCATTGAAAATCAACGGCTTGCACCGAGAAAGCTGGCAAGGCGACGCTGTGCTGCCCGCGCTGTTCGAGCCGTTCGGGGTGAAGACGACGTTCGGCGACGGACATATCCTTTTGGAAAAGACGGGGCGCCCGCCGCACCCCTTTTTCGAGAAGGACTTCATCGACTGCCCCGACATCGCCCAGACACTGGCCGTGACCTGCGCCGGGCTGGGCGTCAAGGGCATCTTCAGCGGCCTCGACACGCTGGGAATCAAGGAGACCGACCGTGTCGCCGCCCTGACGACGGAACTGGCCAAGCTCGGCGTCCCGATGACGAAGCTGCCGCCGCACTTCAACAAAAAGCAGCCGGGCAAGACCTTCTTCCAAATCGACGGGAAGGCCGCCTGGCCCGAGCGGCCGCCGCGATTCGCCTCGCACGGCGACCACCGGATGGCGCTGGCGTTCGCGCCGCTGGGGATTTTTTCGGAGATTGAAATCGAGGAGCCGGAGGTTGTCGGGAAGTCTTATCCCGGTTTCTGGGAGGATTTGGGGAGGCTCGGCTTCCGGCTTTCGGATGTTTGAGCAGGAATTTGGTCTGCACAATCCGATGATTTCCAACTGTTTATGAGAAAAATCGCCTTCTTTCTTGCCGCTGGCTTCCTGCTCTCCTCCTGTGCGACGAGCCGCCGGGCGGGCAGTTCTATTGAAAGGGAAATCACCCGCTCGCCGGTCTTCTCGGGCGCGTTCACGGGCTTCACCCTGCTCGACGCTGCGACCGGCCGGACGCTCTGCGATGTCAACGGCGCGAAGTATTTCACCCCCGCCTCCAACACGAAAATCCTCACGCTCTACGCCTGCCTCCGCCTGCTGGGCGACTCGCTGCCCGCGCTGCGCTGGCAGTCGGTCGGCGGCGACCTCTTTTTCGAGGGCACCGGCGACCCGACCTTTCTCCACCCGGTTTTGGGGAAATTCAGCCCGGCCTATGGCTTCCTGCGGTCGCGGCCGGAGGGGCGGCTGGTTCTCACTCCTTATATATATGGCGACACGCGCTTCGGCCCCGGCTGGGCGTGGGACGACTTCGGGGCCGGCTTCCAATGCGAGCGGACGGCGATGCCGATGTACGGCAACCGGGCCACCGTCGCCGGGCGCGACTTCTCTATCAGCCCGCCTAGGATGCGGCAGTTCCTCTCGCCGCGCAGCGACGGGCCGCGGGACTCCATCGTCGACCGCGAGGAACTCGGCAACCGGATGAGCTTTTGGGCAGGGGCCGAGGTGAGCGAGGGCTTCCGGCAGACGGTGCCCATCTTTTGGGACGGGCTGGACATCGGGCTTTTTTTGAAGGACACCCTCGGCCGCCCGGTGTCGACGGCGACGGTGGCTGTTTTCGAGAAACTCGACCCGAAGGGCTGGAAGGTCTTGACAGGTGCGCCGACCGACACCGTCCTGCGGGCGATGATGCTGCCGAGCGACAACTTCCTCGCCGAGCAGCTCATGCTCTGCGCTGCCAGCCGGTTGGGCGACACGCTCTCGGTCGAGCGGGCGATTTCCTTTTCAAAAAAAAACATCCTCGCCGACCTGCCCGACGAGCCGCGCTGGGTGGACGGCTCGGGCTTGAGCCGATACAACATGGAGACGCCGCGCAGCCTCGCCTTCCTGCTCAAGAAGATGTGGGGCGAGCAGCCGCCCGCCCGGCTGCTCAACCTCTTCCCGGCTGGCGGCGAGGGGACGTTGCGCGACCTCTACAAGCCCGACCCCGGCCAGCCGGCCTGGCTCCACGCAAAGACGGGGACGCTGCGCGGCATCCACTGTTTGAGCGGATACGTCGAGGCGAGGTCGGGGCGAGTCCTGGCGTTCAGTTTTATGAACAACAACTTCGCCGGGCCGAGCGGGCCGTACAAGAAGGAGATGGAGCGCGTGCTGCGGGCGGTGCGGGAAAAGTATTGATAGATTCGCCGCCGGTTTTTTTCTCATAAAAGTGATGCTCGAAAAATTCAGGACATGGCTCTCGGGGCCGGACGACGGCCGCAAGCTGGGCTTCTTCCGCGCCTTTTTCGGCGCGATGATGGTCGTGCGGATGCTCAAGTACTACCAAGAGGACTTCATCGGCAAGGGAATCCTCGCGCCGAAGCTGCACTTCACGTTCGACGGCTTCGAGTGGGTGAGGCCGCTGCCCAACGGGGCGATGCAGGCCATCCTCTTCGCGATGCTCGTCGCCTCGCTGCTGCTCATGCTCGGGCGGTGGATGCGGGCGGCGTGCGCGGTGCTGATGGCGGGTTCGTGGTACTTCCTGTTTTTGGAGAAGGCCTATTTCAACAACCACCTCTACCTGTTCGTCCTGCTGTACTTCCTGCTGATGTTCACGGAGGCCGACCGCTTCCTTGCATGGGGCGGCAAGCCGTCGGAGCCGCGCGAGGTGCCGAGGTGGCAGGTGTTCATCCTCGGGCTGCAGGTGATGGTGGTCTACTTCTTCGGCGGCGTGGCGAAGCTCAACCCCGACTGGCTGTTCCGGCAGGAGCCGGTGCGCTCGATGCTCAACGGCGGGATGTGGGCGGGCAACGAGGCGGCCATCCAGTTCTTCAACATCGGCGGGCTGGCCATCGACATCCTTGCTCCTATATTATTATGGTGGAGGCCGGCGCGGCGGTGGGCGGTCTGGGCATTTGTCTTCTTCCACGTGACGAACTCCATCAACTTCCACGACATCGGGGTCTTCCCGTTCGTGATGATCGGTGCGCTCGTGCTCTACCTCGACTCGGACGAGCTGGGCTGGCTGTGGCGGCTGCTGGGGCTGGAGAAAAAGGGAGCTTCGCCGGCCGGCGCGGCCGAGCTGTCGACGGGCGGCCCTGTTTTCGAAAAACCGGCGCGGTGGGCGGTCGGCCTCTTGCTGGTGCATTTCGCCTTCCAACTGCTCTTCCCGCTGCGCGGCTACTTCTTGCCAAACCCGCAGGACTTCACCACGATCGGCAACCGCTTCTCGTGGCACATGAAGATCGACAACCGCGCCGCCCTCGAGCCGGTCATGACCGGGCGCAGTGTGAAGAAGGGGCGCGACTTCCTCCTGCCGCTCGGCGAAATCCTGAACAACGTCCAGATAGCGCACCTCGCCACCGACCCGCGCTCGGTCGTGCAGGTGGCGCGGTTCGCCCATCAGACGGCGGCCGATAAGGGGCTTGGTGAAATCGAGGTCTACAGCCACATCCACTTCAGCTACAACGGCCGCCCGCCGCAGGACTTCCTCGACCCGAAGACCGACCTGGCGAAGGCGACCGTCGACCCGCTGCGGAAAATCGACTGGCTGGTGCTGCCGGGGCGCTGACTTTTTTTCCACATCCCCTTCGGACCGGACGGGCGGGGAACGGCGAGTTTCGCCCCTTTTTCGGCGATATTGGCGACAAAACAGGGTTTTTACGCTCTCCCAAACAGGGTTGTTGACAGTCCAGCCAAAAAAATTCCATGAAAATTACCGGGCAGGAGGTAGCAGGTTTGGGGGGGGCGTTCCTACATTTGTTCCGCCAAAGAACCCAAATTCGATTCTAATCCGGTTTTGACCAAATCTCATGACAATTAAGCAGTAGCGAGTTTCAACTCGATTGCGGCGGCACGAACCACCCTCTTTCCTTTCAAGTGCCCATCTTCCGCAAGCAGTTTTCTCCAAACCTTGTCGATTGTCATTAATCAAGGCGGTGCGCTCCGCCGCTCATCTCTCCCGGCTCAATGGCCATTTTGACCGGGGAAGCTGATGGGCAAAAAAGCGCGAAATCGCTCGGGGCCAGCCCTCGGGTCTTTGTTTTAATCTCTGGAATTTTTTCCTAATCTCATGAATAGCATTTTTACGAAGTCCTCGTATTCTCAAGATATTTAAAGGTGTCTGTAGCCGGTCTCCCGGTTGCGGACACCTTTTTTTATTCATCAATCTTTTTTTTTAACCTAAAATTTCTCTCATCTATGAAGAAGTTTTTTGCAAGTGTTCAGGTTCGTAACCTGTCCATGTCGCTCTTCTTTTTGTTGGGGATGATGTTCATCGGCACGGGTTCCGCAAAGGCCCAAGCATCGGTGAACGGCTCCACGACAAACTGGTACGCGGATGGCGTGGCACTGAACATCCTGAACGGTCAGGTGAAGGCGCTGAAGCAGGGGGATCTCGTCGCCCAGCAAGGCAACCCTCCCGCCTACGCTCAAGCTGAAGCTCGGTACCACTTCTATGTGGGCATCATCGAGTCCATCAACGCGGGCATGAACACCGAGGCAGCGTTTTACGCCAACCTCCAGAACATCACCGCGCAGCCGTCGCAAAACGATTTCGGCTCGGCTGCTGCGAACACGAACTTACCGATTGACAACAAGGGCATCATGCAGAGCACGCTGGCCTTGCTGACTTACTGATTTCCGGCGCTTTTCCATTTATCTAATTTACCTACCAACAAATTCATCAATCTCATGAAAGTAAGGTATAACTTAAACTGGGTCTTGTCGCTATGCGCCGTCCTGTTCGCAGGCTCGGCGTTTGCACAGACGGTGGTGACGATGCCCTACAACACGGGGGTGAATACGGTCAACACCATCGCGTGCAATGCGACGAACTCGTATTTCCAGTTCGTCGACAACGGCGGTGTGGCGGGGGTCTATTCCAATAGCTCCAACCCTGCGACGTCGATGACCACGTTCGCTCCCTCGGACAACAACCACCTCATTCGGACCTCCTTTGCGGCTTTCTCGACGGAAGCCACTTGGGACGCCCTCTACCCGCGCAACGGTGCCGACGCGGCTGCCCCGCAGATGTCTTCGGGCTCGCCCATCGGCTTCACGTTCCTCGCGGGCGGCTGGTACGGCGGCACCAACCCGGTGACCAACACCATCACGCCGCAGGCCAACGCCGGCGTGACGGGCTGCCCGGCCCCCTTCTCGTTCGTGCAAGCTGCCCCCAACGGCGGCACCGTCCCGGCCAACGCCCTCGGCGCTGGCGGTGCGTTCGGCGCGAACACCTCGGCCACGGGCGGTGCGCTCTTCTTCCAGTTCGACTCCGACGCGTCGGTGAACTGCGCTGGCTGGAACGCCTTCGTCATTCAGATCCCGAAGAACATCGCGGCTTCGACGATGACGGCCCCGGCCAACCAGTCCATCACCATCTCGACCGCGACCAACTGCGTTGGCCAGGTCACGACCCCGGCCCCGTCCGTTTCGTGGGCCACGCTCGGCACCACGACGGCCGGTTTCACCTCCGTCGCCGCCCTTTCGTATTCGCTCAATGGCGGTGCTGAAGTCGCGGTTGGCACCTACACGGTCAACAACACCCCGGCTCTGACGGCCTCGACCGTCCCTGCTTCGGTTACCATCACCGGCATCCCGGCTGGTGCCAACACCATTACTTGGTACCTGAAGGCGACCTGCAACGGCACGGCATTCCCGGCTGCTGTTGGCATTACGCCGACCATTGCCATCGCTTGCCAAGCTGTCCAAGCTACCCAATCGGGCGGCGTCGACATGTTCTGCCCGTCGAACACGATCATCTCGCTCGATGAGGGCCAGTGCGAAAAATCCTACTGCTACGACGTCACGGCCAAGTCCTGCAACGGCTTTGCCGGCCCGATCTCGACCCTTTCGTCGCCCAACCCGGGCTGGACGCAAACGGGCCAGAACACGTACTACTTCAACTTCAAGAACAACAGCGCCTTCCCGATCAGCCTCAAGTCGGTTGATCCGCGCCTCTGGGGCTTCGGTGCCGCGACGACGATGCGCGTCTATGTGACCGCCGCTGGCGGCACGTATGTCGGCAACCAGGCCAACTTGGGCGTTTGGACGCAGGTTCACACCTCCAACATCACCATCCCGAACACGGGCATCACGGCGGTCGGCTTTGCCAACCCGCTCGTGCCCTGCGCCATCCAGTCGGCCGTTACGATGGGCCCGGGCGAGACGCGCGGCATCGCCATCTTCTCGACCACCTTCTACGGCGGCGGCCCGATCGCGGCCAACAACGCCGGCGCGACCACCTGGTCGGACGCCAACACGACGCTGACCTGCGGCCCCGGCTCGCTCTGCAACTCGAACCCGTTTGCCACCCCGGCCTGGCTCGCCGTTCGCCGGCAACTGGAGCTACTGCGGCAACGTCCAGTACCAGATCTTCACGCAATCGACGACCTACACGACCGGCAACCCCTTCTTCATGAAGGTGCCGACGACCACGCCGGAGCCTTGCGCAAACCTGAACTACAAGAACTCGCCCTTCACGTTCGGCTTCAAAGCCACCGACGCTGCGGGCAACACGGGCACCTGCTCGTGGACGGTTGTGGTGAAGGAATTCCCGAACCCGATCACGGGTCTCGTCTGCAACAACAACGTCCAGCTCTCGCTGGATGAGGACTGCTCCGTCTGCATGGGTGCCGACCAGGTGCTCGAAGGCGGCCCGTACCACTGCTACGACGACTATGCTGTTGAGGTGTCGAAGAACAATCAGATGGCCGGTCCGTGGACCACTGCCTGCTTGGGCAACGCCGACATCAACAAGACGTACCTCGTTCGCGTCCGCGACCTGAAGACGCCTTTCAACACCTGCTGGGGCAATGTCCACGTTGAGGACAAGCTCCCGCCGAAGCTCGCCTGCGCCAACGTGACCGTTGCTTGCAACGCCAACACGGCCCCGCAGTACGTTGCCGTTCCGGGCACTGCCGTCCTCGAAATGGGCCCGGCTCCGATCAACGACAACCAGACATCGACGACGACCCGCAGCTATGCGACCGGCGGTTTCCCGGCCATCATCTCGGACGTGAACATCGCCATCGACATCACCCACACCTGGATTGGTGACGTTGCCCTATCGGTCAAATCCCCGGCCGGCACGACCATCAACCTGTGGAACAACAACTGCGGCACGAACGACAACCTGTTCTATGTCGCTGACGACGAGGGCATCACCTCGAACCTCTGCGTCGACTACGTCTCGGGCCAGAACATCAACCTCACCATCCTTTCGCCCGCTTCGCCGTTGAGCCTGCTCGACGGTCAAGACGCGCAAGGCACTTGGACGATGAACGTCTCCGACAACGTCGCTGGCGACAACGGTACGCTCAACCACTGCACGCTGTTCATCCAGGCGTCGGCCATCCCGGCCACCTACGCGCCGATGATCACGGACAACTGCAAGACCTTCCCGGTTCCCTACATGGCCCCGATGGTGACGTACAACGACAACATCGTGGACAACGGCTGCAACGGCGCGGTCATCTCGCGTACCTGGGTTGCGAAGGACCAGTCGAACAACTCGGCTTCCTGCACGCAGACCATCACGCTCACCCCGGCTGTGCTGGGCGACGTGACGCTGCCCGATGATTACGACAACATCGACCTTCCGGCACTCGATTGCAGCGACCTCGCTGGCAACTACCCGTACCCGGATGTCATCGATGCCGTCACCGGCACGGTCTCCTCGCCGAACATCAACGGCGCGGGTGCTGGCGACTACTGCCACATCGCATGGAACTATGTCGATCTCGTCATCGACGTCTGCGACGGCACCTACAAGATCAAGCGCACCTGGACGATCATCGACTGGTGCACCGGCACGGGCTTCGACTATGTCCAGCTCATCAAGGTGCTCGACTCGACCGGCCCGCAAATCGACGTCGACGCCGACGTGAACACGCCCGGCCTCCAAGTCCCGAACGTGCTCCAGAACGTCCCGACCGTCATCCTGACGACGGACTACTACCAGTGCTGCTCGAAGAACGACGCCCCGGCCCTCATCGTCTCGGACGACTGCTCGTCGGTCATCTCGGCGAAGGTCTCGACCCCGATTGGCAACCTCAACGGTGTCATCACGAACCTCGGCACGTGGCCTGTCACCTATCAGGTGACGTTCCCGAACAACGGCGCCCTCTGCTTCCCGCTCGGCACGCACGTCTTCACCTACACCGTGAAGGACGACTGCGGCAACACCAGCACGAAGACGCAGCGCGTCATCGTCCGCGACTGGACGCCTCCGGTGGCGCTCTGCCAAGAGTTCACGACGGTTGCCGTCGGCACCGACGATCCGTATGACTGCTACCCGGCCGACGGCAAGCTGACCGCCGACAACCAAGGCGGCATCGTGTGGGTTCCGGCGACGGCGTTCAACGACGGCTCGTATGACAACTGCGGCAACATCGCCCTGACGGTCCGCCGCATGTCGCCTTACAGCGACTGCATCAACACGCTCAACCCGCAGGACGGCGACCCGTACTGCGACCCGAACGACATCATCTTCGACCTCGTCAGCGAGTATGCTCTGGCGATCAGCGAAAATGACTCGATCAAGTTCTACTGCTGCGAAGTTGGCACCGACCAGACGGTCATTCTCCGTGTCTATGAAGTCGACGAGAACGGCAACTTCGTGTTCGGCCCGGACAACCAGCCGATCTACAACGAGTGCATGATCAACGTCGAAGTTCAGGACAAGATCAAGCCGTTCTGCCAGGCTCCGGCCAACAAGACGGTCAACTGCGACGAGTACGACCCGCTCAACTGGTATGGCAACCTGACCTATGGTGACAACTGCTGCGTCTCGAAAATCGACACGGCCATCACCTACGTCCCGAACCAGATCACGTTCGAGCAGTGCAACTACGGCCAAGTCCGCCGTTCGTTCACTGTCCGCGACTGCAACAACAACAGCAGCCGCTGCACGCAGACCATCACGGTCAACTACAAGGAGCTGTACCGCGTGTACTTCCCGGATGACAAGAACTTCACCGTCTGCAACACGCCCGGCGCGACCGACGTCCCGCAGATCTACGGCGAGAACTGCGAGCTCATCGGTGTGACGCACGAAGACCAGCTCTTCACCGTCGTCCCGGATGCCTGCTACAAGATTCTCCGCACCTGGAAGGTCATCAACTGGTGCACCTACAACCCGAACCTCGGGGAGGTCATCATCCCGAACTCCAACACGTCGACGCAAGGCGCCCGCGTTTGGATCGGCGAAGGCGGCACGAAGGACTACAACGACTACAATCCGAACAGCCCTGACGTTCCGACGATCAACTCGAAGAACTGGACGTATCCGGCCCCGTTGACTGGCAATGCCACGAATCCGGAGGGCACCCCGGCCTATGTCTACACGCAAGTGATCAAGGTGCAAGACGCCACGCCGCCGCAGGCCAACATCGACCCGCAGCTCGGCACGGCCAACTACACCTTCTGCGACTACTCGACGAACGATCCGAACCAGTGGAACCAAGATGCTTCCTACAACCCGTGGGGCATCACCGGCACGTGGAGCCCGACCTGCCAGTCGCACGACCTGTGCGAAGGCAACGTCGACCTCTCCATCTGGGCCACCGATGCCTGCTCGGAGGACGACCTGAACTTCCGCTACCTGCTGTTCCTCGACCTTGACGGCAACGGCACGATGGAGACGACCATCAACTCGGAGAACCCGACTTGGGGCTTCGGCATCCGCGAGGACGAGAAGACCACCATCAACGGTGTCAAGTACCTGAAAGGTCAAGTCACCCGCGACTTCGAAACCGACGATCCTGACCACACCAAGTACGGCCAGTTCGCGCTGCCCTACGGTACGCACAAGATCAAGTGGACTGTCGAAGACCGCTGCGGCAACGACTTCACGAAGGAGTGGACGATCATCGTCAAGGACTGCAAGAACCCGACCGTCGTCTGCATCAACGGCCTCGCCGTCAACCAGATGAACACCCCGGTCGGTGTGATGGCTCCCGCCGTCACGCTGTGGGCCACCGACTTCCTCCAGTATGCGGAGGACAACTGCACGGACGCTTCGCAAATCGTCTTCGCCTTGCGCGATGCCGACATCAACCCGGGTTCGGGCTTCCCGCTCGACGCCAACGGCCAGCCGCAAAGCAGCCTCACGTGGGATTGCTCGCAGATCGGCACGAACATCGTTGAACTCTGGGCGAAGGACAAGTGGGGCAACGCAGACTTCTGCCTGACCTACCTCATCCTCTCCGACAACACGGGTGCTTGTGTCACGCCGGGCGCTGGCTCGGTTGCTGGTGAGATCAAGAACGCCACGAACGTCGGTGTCGCCGACACGAAGGTCACGGTCTCGGGCAGCAACGCTGCCCTGCCGAACCCGAAGGTGTTCAACACGGTTGACGACGGTATCTACAACCTCAACGGGTTGCCGATTGCCAACGACTACACCATCGCGCCGACGAAGGACGTGAACCCGCTCAACGGCGTCTCCACGTTCGACCTTGTCCGCATGTCGAAGCACATCCTCAACGTCCAGCCGTTCACGACTGGCTATGAGTACCTCGCCGCTGACATCAACAACAACAAGCAGGTCACGACCTTCGACATCGTCGAACTTCGCAAGCTCATCCTCGGCATCTACACGGACTTCCCGCAGAACGACTCGTGGCGCTTCGTCGACAAGACGTTCAACTTCAACATGAACTCGGCCACCCCGCCGCTCCAGCAGGCGTTCCCCGAGATCATCCAAGTTGGCAACCTGTCCGGCGCGAACGGCGGCAAGAACTTCACGGCGGTCAAAATCGGTGACCTCACCGGCGATGCCATCGCGAACAATGCCCAGCAAGTGTCCGACCGCAACCCGGTCGCCACGACGCTCGTCGACATCAACGATCGCGACGTGAAGGCTGGCGAAGAGTTCTCGGTTGAATTCAACAGCGCCGACCTCTCGAAGGTCAGCGGCTACCAGTTCACCATGAACTTCCCGAACCTCGAGTTTGTCGAACTCACGCCGGGTGCAAACCTGACGGCCGACAACTTCGCTGTGTTCGCCGCCGACAAAGCCATCACGACCTCGTGGAACGGCGACGCCGCGAACGCGACCTTCTCGGTCAAGTTCCGCGCGACTGCCGACGGCAAGTTGAGCAACATGCTCGGCGTCTCCGGCCGCATCACCGCTGCCGAGGCCTACACGAAGAACAACGAGCAAATGGACGTCGCCTTCCGCTTCAACGGCGCGAACGGCTCGACCATCGCCGGCGTTGGCTTCGAACTGTACCAGAACCAGCCGAACCCGTTTGTCGAGTCGACGAACATCGGCTTCAACCTGCCCGAGGCCGCCAAGGCGACCCTCACCGTGTTCAACGCGGAAGGCAAAGCTCTGTACAGCACGACCCAGCAGTTCTCGAAGGGCATCAACACGGTGAAGGTTGACCGCGCCGCTCTGAAGGGCGCCGGCCTCACCTACTACACGCTCGAGACCAACACGGACTCGGCCACGCGCAAGATGATCATGATGGACTAATCAAGTCCGGCAAGTGAACCAAGCCCGCCCTGCTCAAATGGGGGCGGGGCGGGCAAGGTTCGAGTCACGCGCCGAGACAACGATTGGGACATCAACACCAAGTACCGTTTTTAAGCACATACTTTAAAATCGGTTTTTGGGATGGCCTCTCTCCAAACGTTGGAGGGGGGCTTTTTTTTTGAGGGTTTGGGGACTCAGGATGAGGCTCCACACCCGATCCACGACCCCCATTTTTGAAAGATTAACGACGCTTTCTGTTCCCTTTTTGGAGATTTGCGTCCGAATCAGGCTCATTCAAAAGGCCATAGCCATCTTTCACATTCATTCTCCTATCTCTTTTCAATGAAAAATCTGTTTGTCCTGTTACTCGCCATCGGCGCCGTGGCCCTCGGGCAGGCGCAGGAAGACCCTGCCAAGCTGGCCAAGTCGGCGGGCAAGGCTTACACCAGTTTCAACATCGACCAAGTGGGAAACGCGGGAAAGCTCGACGAGGCCCGCATGAAGATTGACGAAGCACTTAAGGATGCGACTGCCGCGGCCTCCGTCTCCAACCAGCAATTGAAAGGAGACATTTACAACGCCATCACCTTCCGCGATATGACCAAGAAGCAGTTCGACCCGAACTACGTCATGGCCATCGCCAACCCCGCGCTGGAAGCTTACAGAGGATACTCAAAGGCCTATGAAATGGCCCAGAAGAAGTTCGAGAAGACCGACGCCGTCAAGGGCCTCGGGGATGTCTGCCCGCAATTGAGCAACCTCGGCGTGGCGAACTACCAGGCCAACGACTTCTCTACCGCGCTCGAGAGCTTTGAGGCCTGTCTCAAAGCGCACGAAATCCTCAAGGCCAACGGCCAAAAATCGGCGTTTGACAAGCCGGAAGACCTCAACAACGTGAAGTACCTCGCCGCTGTCGCTGCCTCGCAGGCCGGCAAAGCGGAAACCTCGAACAAGTATTACGAAGAGCTTTACAAGGCCAGGTACAACGAGGCGGCGGTTTATGAGAACCTATTCAATGCCCGCATGGCGGCTGGCAAGGCTGACGAGGCATCGGCCATCATGGCGGAGGGCCGCAAGCTCTTCCCCGACGACTCGGGCCTCATGTTCGCCGAGATCAACTACTACCTCAAGGAGAACAAGCTCGACGAACTGACGGGACGCCTCGAGTCGGCCATCGCTCACGAGCCGAACAACGTTGGCCTCTACGTCACGCTCGGCAACGTCTACGACAACATCTACCAGCGCGAGATGGCCGCCAAGAACGAGGCCGGGGCAAAGGAGAACTTCGACAAAGCCCTTAAATACTACAACTACGCCCTCGAGAAGGACGGCAAGAACGTCGATGCCATCTATTCGCTCGGCGCGCTCTATTACAACAAAGCGGCCTCGCTGACCACCGAGCTGAACGCCCTTCCCGACGACACGAAGGCCGAGACCCTGCGCAAGTATGATGCGCTGAAGACTCAAATCTTCGCGCTATTCGACCAAGCCCTGCCGTACTTCAAGCGGGCCGAGAGCATCGACCCTAACGACCGCAACACGCTCATCGCATTGAAAGAAATCTTCGCCAAAAAGGACGAACTGGAGCTGTCCCTCGAGTTCAAGAAGCGGCTCGAAAAGGTGGAGGCCAAGCAGAAGAACGAGAAGTCCTATTTCCAGAACTGACCCGGCTTTGGCCTCACTTCCACAAAAAATCCGCCCCGGATGGCCACCGAGGCGTATTTTTTGTGGATTTACGCCCTAAAAAACCTTTTCCAGAAAGACCTGTTCGACGGCTGATATTTTTGGGAAAAACCCGAAAGCGACCCTCTTTTTGGGGAAACGCCGAGCTACCTTTGCACACTTTTTGAAAAAACAGGCCCCTTTCCACCATCCATCATCAGCACTAAAAACGTAGCATGCGTCAGTTAAAAATCACGAAGTCCATCACGAACCGCGAGAGCCAGTCGCTGGAGAAGTACCTGCAAGAGATTGGCAAGGTGGACCTGTTGACCCCCGAGGAGGAGGTCGACCTGGCAAAACGCATCAAACAGGGCGACCAGACCGCGCTCGAAAAACTGACGAAGGCCAACCTGCGCTTCGTCGTCTCCGTCGCCAAACAGTACCAAAACCAGGGGCTTTCCCTTTCCGACCTCATCAACGAGGGCAACCTCGGCCTCATCAAGGCCGCCCAGCGTTTCGACGAGACACGCGGCTTCAAGTTCATCAGCTACGCCGTTTGGTGGATTCGCCAGTCGATTCTGCAGGCACTCGCCGAGCAGAGCCGCATCGTCCGGCTGCCGTTGAACAAGGTTGGTTCTCTCAACAAAATCAACAAGGCCTTCTCTGAGCTTGAGCAGCAGTATGAGCGCGAACCCTCGGCCGAGGAGCTGGCCGAGATGCTAGAAATCTCGACCGAGGAAGTCGAGACCACGCTCGGCGTCGCTGCCCGTCACGTCTCTATGGACGCGCCCTTCGTCGAGGGCGAGGACAACTCTCTTTTGGATGTTCTCGAAAACAAGCACACGCCCGGCACCGACAGCGGCCTCGAATACCGCGAGTCGCTGCGCCGTGAAATCGAGCGGTCACTTTCCACCTTGACCGAGCGGCAAAACGACGTCATCAAGCTCTATTTCGGCATCGGCGTCGAGCACCCGATGAGCCTTGAGGACATAGGCGATAAGTTCGGACTGACCCGCGAGCGCGTCCGCCAAATCAAGGACAAGGCCATCAACAAGCTGCGGGCCACCTCGCGGTCGAAGTTGTTGAAGAACTACCTCGGGGCCTGATTTTCACCCGTTTTGAATAGAAAAAGCCTTCCCAGTGCGATACTGGGAAGGCTTTTTTGTGTCCCGAAGTTCCACGGGGGTGAATCCTGATATTGAGGTGGTCGGTTATGGTGCTAACGAAGGCTAAAGGCACGTTGCTACAGAGACGACCTAAATTCAGCTTTTCGCTCCCCCACGCGCACGGGTCAAGACAAGGATGATAAGCTCATCCGTGGGCGTGTCTGTCAGTTCACCGAAGGTGATTTTGAAAAAAGCGGCGAGCTTTTCCAAGTGTTCAACTTTAAAGGGACGGATGCCTTTCTCGCGTTCGGAGTAGGTTCCGTAGCTCATATCAAGCAGGTCTGCGAGTTGGACGCGTTCTAGGTCGAGGGCCATTCGGATACGACGGATTCTATCCGGGAGTTCGGTGGCGGTCATCGGCTGTTGTTTTTACGGATGCGTGGGCATGCTTTAGACGACGCAAAATTAGCCGAAAGCGCGTAGTTTTTCTTCTATTTGGCCCAACAAAGAAAATTCGGTATTTTTTGACGGAAAACTCGGAAAAGAATACAGAAAACTCGGAAATATTGACGACTTACTCATCAACGTGCTCGGAAGGGGCCATCAACTTTTGTACCAGCAACTATGCGCTTGCTTTTCCATAGACCTGAAGTGGTCTGAATTTTTTCACCAAAATCTGCTCAACAATGAAACATCTGTCTTCCGCGCTGTTCGTCGTCGTTTTCTTGGCAGCCGGCTGCCAACGCAAGGAAAAGAGCATCGACCCCGCATTTCGAATCGACCTTGCGCCGGCCTCCTGCGACATTCCGACCATCGCCTCCTCGTCCTTCCACGAAAAGCACCTTCGCTTTGCCAAGCTCCTAGCACTGTCGCTCGGCAGTTCGGAAGAGCTGCGAGCGGCGGTCAAACAAGCCTCTGTCACCTCCGGCCAAGACTATTTCAACGAAATCCTGGTGAAGGATTTCTTGCCCAGCTCCCTTCCAGCCACCGGTTCGCAAGCGGCGCAGACCGTGGAAAATGTAATCAAGCAGGATTTTGACAACACGCCAAGCCTGTCGAACGGCACCACCTTTCAGTCTTTCAAAGACGACTTGCTGACCGCCGACCCAACGCTCGTCATCAAAATACCGGACTGGTTCTGGGAATACGAGTGGAACACGGCCTCAACCGCGCCCTATGTCATCTCCAACATCAAGGGTACGGGACAATACCTCTATGGCTTTGACGAGAAT
The DNA here is from genome assembly GCA_044227705.1 of Saprospiraceae bacterium. Lineage (GTDB taxonomy): Bacteria > Bacteroidota > Bacteroidia > Chitinophagales > Saprospiraceae > JANOQP01. The sequence continues at coordinate 13,039 of JBGAWE010000018.1, read as the reverse complement.
GGCGATTGCCTCTCCAAAGAGTCCTATACCGAGGCGGTCAACTTGGAGGTCGTGGTGAAGACAAGCGAAGACTATCTTTGGATAGACGGCCCGGAGTTTCTACAAGGGTTTGCCCACCCCTGTATGAGCCTCGACACTTTCTTCAACACTTATGCCCGGAGCTTTGCTGGGCACTACCTGCTAAAGAAACGAGACATGCAAAAGCTCTTTCTCGCCACCGGCACCGGGCCAGTTGGCCCGCCTAACCCGCCGTTATTGGCTTGCAAGCGCGAAACAGGTGCTGAACACAACTACTTGCTTGGTTTTCAATTGGCCAACACGGGCATTATTACTACTCTGCAAAACCAGCCTTGTCTGGGCGGCGAGGAAACGTTCGACTTTCAAATAGACTTTTTGTACTCCTATCGGACTGCGGAAGCCGCCGCCGTGGATGCACAGCTTCCCCCTCTGACGCTTTATGGCCTCCGTATGAAGGACTTGGTGGACATCAAAATCAACAAACCGTGGTGGCACTCGCCGTTGTTTACAATCACGCCCAAATATTTTGCAATTTCAATAGCCGGAACGAAGTACGACTACATGAAACAAATCAACCCGATTGCCCAAGAGTGGGACAGACCAACAATCGGAGAGGCTTTGTTCGTGACTTGGAACGAGACCGACTTCAAAATCTGCACGTCGAGCGGTGTTCAAACCGTGACCAAGTCCATAGGCGCAACGCTCAATCTAAAACTCCCCTTTAAGTGGGTGCCGGGCGGGACGTTCACCGGCAACTACTCAAAGTCTCCTCCCACACTGTGAATGTCGTTGGCACGGCCGTCCTACCGCTGGGCTACAATGGCTTGGGCTATTGCGACCCACAGACCCCCGACGTGCCGCCAGCCATCTGGTATCCGACTGGGCCGCAGGGGCTGAACGTACACTACGACTACGCCTTTTGAGGCTTACGGCAGACCACGGCAAAACAGAAGCCCGGCTCTCGATTCGAGAGCCGGGCTTCTGTTTTTGAAATAGAGCCTTGAATTTGACTTTCTTCAAACCGCCTCCTCATAATCAAGGTCGCGCCCAAACGTCTCCTCCATCCCCCAAAGCCCGAGCCACGAGACGATGTGGCAGACCGCCCCGACAACGAGCGCGGCCGTGACGACATCGCCCATTTGTTTTGTCAAAAACTGCCACGAAAGGGTGATGGGCACCAACAATCCCCGAGCAAAATTTGGGACGGACGTGGCGACCGTCGCCCGCAGGTTCGTCCCGAACTGTTCCGCGCCGATGGTGATGAAGATGACCCAAAAACCGGCCGAGAAGCCGAGCAAAAAGCAGAGCGCGTAAAGCCCGTCCAAGGTCGTCGCGCCGACGAGGAGATAGAGCGCGATGGCCGCCGCGTCGAGCAGGATGAAAATCCACATCACCTTCAGGCGGCTGCGCAGGTATTGCGACAGCAAACCGCTGGCTATGTCGCCCGTGATGAGGCCGGTGTAGGCGCAGAGGATGCTCATGCCGGGCGCGATTTTGTCGGTGATGCCCATCGCTTTGCCGAACTCGGGGCTGAAAATCACCAAAACTCCGATGACGAACCACGTCGGGAAGCCAATCATGATGCAGCGCAGGAAACGGCGCAGACGGCCCCAATCCGTGAAAAGGGAAAGGAAATCGCCACGGTTGAGCGACTTGTTCTCCACGACTTGTTTGAAGATGCCCGATTCGGCCACCGAAATGCGCACGGCGAGCAGCAACAGACCGAGCGCCCCGCCGATGAAATAGCAGGTTCCCCATTCAAAATGCCGGTCGATGAACCACGCCAGCCACGCCCCGGCCAGCCCGACGGCGGCCACGATGGTCGCGCCGTAGCCCCGTTTTTCTTTCGGCAAGACCTCGGCGACGAGCGTGATGCCAACGCCCAGTTCGCCCGCCAGCCCGATGCCCGCGAGGAGGCGGCAGGCGGCGTACCACTCGAAGCACTGCGCGAACGGAAAGTTTTGCGAGAAGCCGTTGGCGATGTTGGCCAGCGAGTAGAGCGCGATGGAGAGGTATAGCGTCGAGACGCGGCCCTTTTTGTCGCCGAGCACGCCCCAGAGGATGCCGCCGACGAGCATCCCGCCCATCTGCCAGTTGTTCAAAACGAGGCCGAGGTCGGTCAGTTGCTGGCCCGAGTACCCGAGCGAGGTGAGGCTCTTTATCCGCACGAAGCCGAAGAGGAGCAGGTCGTAGATGTCGACGAAATAGCCGAGCGCGGCGATGACGACTGCCGGTTGGAGAAGGCGCGGGTTCTGCATAAAAAGACGCGGTTTGCGGGCAAATATGGCCGCAAACCGCGCTTGTAGAGACGCAATATTTTGCGTCTCGGGGTTGGGAGGAGGCGCAAAATATTGCGTCTATACACGGCGAGGTCAGTTGTTGAACTTCTCGATGCGCGTCTCCAGCCGCTTGTCCTTTTTGAAATACTCGACCAGCAGGACGCTCCCCGGCTTGGCCGGATAGGTGCGAATCCAGCTCGCGTCGGACGACAGACTGACCTTGTCCTTCGTGTACTCGGCCTCGCCCGAGCGGCGCGAGATGACGCCGAGCGAGTGCTTGCGCTTGCCCTTCGAGCGCTCGTAGTCGTCGTAGCAGAAGGTGAGGACAGAGGCGTCGTCGTTGAGCTGCGTGTACATGTAGTCGAAGCCGCCGTAGTACTGCACGAGGTAGCCCAGTTGCTGGGTGCTCGTGTAGGCCGCGCCGCTGGGCATCTCCACGCCCGAGCTTTTCTTGGGAAAGATTTTTGCGGCCGCCAGCGTCAGGTCGGGGTTGAACTCGAAGACGATCATGTCGCGCACCTCGATTTTCGTCACCGAGACGTTCGAGCCGCCGCCGCCGGCCCCCGCGAGGATGGTCGAGGCGATTCCCAAAGCACTGGCCTCTTTCCCGTAAAGCTCGCCGACCGCATAGATTTTCCCGTCGGCCAGCCGCGTCGCGTTGTGGAAGAAGACATAGCCGCCCCCGTCGATCTTGCCCGATTTCGACACGTCGAGCTTCTTCGCCACGTCCTTCTCCCACGAGATGAACTCCTTTTTGGTGAAGTTGCCGCTCGCGTCGAGCTTTCCGGTGAACAGGCCCTCGCTCTTTGCCTTTGCCAGCTTGTCGTCAGCGTCGAAGTAGAGGCCGGTGATGATGGTCTCGCCGTTGTCGCCGGGGAAGGCGTTGAGCAGTTGCAGGGCGTGCTTCTTGTCCTCGAGCGGTTTCTCGTAGAGCTTCTTGCCGGTAGCGAGGTCGTTGGCCATGATGTAGAAGTCCATGTCCTTGCTCATCGCGCCCTTGCGTTTGATGACGCAGCTCAAAAGCTGCGTCTCGTTGTAGCCGAGGAACATGCCCAGCTCGATTTCCTTCGAGTCCTCGTCGCTCTCGAACTTCCAGTTCTTGCCCCCCTCCTCGGCGAAGAAGCGGATGGCGTAGCCGAATTTCTTGTTCTTCTGCGGCGTGTAGTGGACGAAGCCTTTTCCCACGACTGGGGCCAATTGCACCCCGCCGACGGCCCCCGTCTGTTGACCGCTCTGCGCGTATAGGTACGACTCGCGCTTGCCCAGCTCCTCCGATTTCTTGGAGAGGAGCTTCCCCTGCAGGTCGTACTGCCGGAACTCGAGCGTCCGCTCGTGCGACTCGTAGAAGATGAACATCAGCGACTTCTCGTCGTAGGCCGCCTCCTCGAGGTTGAGCCATTTGGACTCCGTCATCGACTTCTCCGAGACCTTGTTCATGTTCTCGTCCAGCACGACGAGCTTGTAGTTGTTGTTCTTCCGGTCCTTCTTCTCGACCTTGTAGAACATGTAGTAGCCCTTCACCATCTTGTTCTGGTAGATGGGGCCCATGTTCTTCAGCTCGATTTCCATGACGTCGTCGAAGCTCACCTTTTGAGCCGGGAGCGGCCCTGCCGCGAGGAGGATGAACAGCGCCGCCGCGATGGCCGCGAGCGGTCGGAACTTGAGATTTTTCATAAAAACTGATTTTGAGAAAGTGATTGGCTGGGACAGCACCTAGCTGTGCTGGCTATGAATCACGGCATAAATGCCATGTTACTAGATGCCTTTGAGGTATTCTGCAAACTTCCCCTTCGGCCACCGCCGCAGGTGCTCCTGCCGCCGCTCCGCAAACTCCCGTTGCAGCTCGTTGGCATGGCTAGCGAGGGTGGCGGCGAAAAAGAACTCTTCGTCTTCCCGAAATTTTGGAAGCCGGTTCTCGCAGAAGAAGTACCCGACCTGTGCCAAATCGCGCAGCCGGAACTGGTTCATCAGCCGCAAGAAGCGGTCGTACTCCGCCTCGTTCCGCGCGTCGGAAAGCTCGAGCACCCGGTTGAGCGTGTGCGCCTGCTGGTGCCGGTGCAGGTGGTAGAGGCAACGGCCGACCATCGCGTTGAGGTATGCGTCGTCGGGCGCGTCCTGCATCAGTTGGAGGGTGCGGAAAAGGGCCTCGCCGTAATGCTCAAAAGCATAAAGTCCCTCGACGACCTCCAGCGGCGCCCATTTTTTCAATTGAGAAAACGTGGCCTCTGGCTGCACGAACCGCCCTTTCCCGGCCGTCGAATAGCCCATCGCCGCCAGTTGCCTTTCAGCCCGGGCCATGCGTCGGCGGCAGTCGGGGTGGGTCTTGAGTGAGTCGGCGTCCCAGCCGTTCTCGTCCTTTTTGCCCGAATTGGCGGCGGCGGCGAGGGAGAGTGAACTGGCCTTTTGCCCCAGCCAAGCCTGTTTGAAAGGGAACTGCGGCGCGTCGAACAGTTTTTCGTACTCGATTTTGGCCCACTCGACGCTGTCCGTCCTGTCGAGGATTTCGAGCGTCCGCACGGCGGCCGTCGCGTCGTATTTCGTCTTCGACAGGTAGACGATGGCCAGCGAGTCGGCCTCTGTCTCGCGGAAGCGCCCGTGCCGCCGCGAGTCGTAGCTGAAGGTCTTGAGCAGCCCGAGCGCCTTCGTCGTCGCCTCGAACTCGCTCGATTTGATGTTCTTCAGCTTCCGCTGCGTCTCCTCCGAATAGAGCGCGTCGACGTACTTCCGCGCCGCGAGGCCGGAATGGTCTTGTGCGAAGTGCGCCAGCTCGTGCGCGAGAACGAAGGCCGCGTCAGCCTCGTCGTCCATGAAAGCGAGCAGCCCGACGTTGAAAACGACCGACCCCTCGCCATAGCTGCATGCGTTCGGCTCGGCGTATCGGCCCCAAAAAAGGCGCACATCGCGGCGCGGCAGCTCGGGGTTTGCGCGGAAGATTTCGTTGGCCACCCCGTGGAGCCAGTCTTCCCAAGCTTTTTCAAAGAGGAAATGCCCGTTGGCCACCTTGCCCTTCAGCCCGGAGGCGCGGTCGGTGTAGATTCTCGAAAGCTCGTTGCGGTTGGCCTTCGGCAGCGAGGCGAGGCCGGCGAGGTCGGCCTCGAGCCGCGCATCCATCTTTTCGAGGATGGCGGCCTCGTCGGGCGAAGTGGAGGGAGCGGGCTTGAAATCGGTCTGGCCGACAACGCGGCCGCTCAACATCAGAATAAGAATGACGAGGTAAAGGGCAAAGCGGAGCATCGGCGGGCTGTTTGGAGCGGCAAAGTTGGCGATTTATCGGCTGTCGGCCAATTCGGTTAGGGCTGGTTGAATCTTGGCTCGCACCAGTCCAGTTCGGTGGTTTCCGGCATCGCGGCCATCCGAATCAGTGTCATGACCGGCGCGGCTTCCCTTTTCGGCGGTCAATTTTCGGTGCGCGAACGTTCAATACTCGCTGTTCAAAAAATGCTGGACGACCGACCGCCTCTGCTCCTTGAGGCCTCTAGCCCCAGCATTCCAATGTTCTGCCACAGCATCAAGTTCGGCTTTGAATTCGCCGCTTGCCCGCCCCTGCATCTCGGCGAGGAGGTTTTGCGCGTCCAAGAAACAGCCCGCCTCCGGGTCCACTCCCCGCAACGAGGCGGCCGCCGCTGAGTAGTCCTTCACCGCTGCCGAGGCGCGCGCCGCCGCCAGTTGTTTTTGACAAATCGCCTCGCGGGCGCGGCCGTAGGTCGAGGCGAGCTTTTCGTCGGCGTCTGCTCGGCAGGCGGCGGCCGACGGGACATTGACCAGTGCGGACAGGGCGCGGCCAAAGTCGCCGGCCGAGGCATCGCGGTCGGCCTCGGCAAGGGTTTGCGGACAGTTTTTGTTGAAATACTCGACCACTTGCTTCTTCATCCTGTTGAAAAAAACGGCCCATTCCGGGTCACTGGTCGGCAGCGCGTCGAGCAGGTGCGACTTGGCCAGCTCCGGGCTGCTGCCCGCCGCCGCAAACCGACGGCTCATCGAGCCGAGGAACGCGCCCGATTCGCCGGACTGGCGGACGGCGATGATCAGCTCCGCGTCGAAACGGGCGAGCTTTCGGTCGCCCGCCTCTGTCACTCGCTGCTCGTCAATCTTGACCTCGGCCTGCACCCCGAGCGGGGCCAGCGGGTCGGCCGCCTCGATGCCGCAACTGCCGACGAGCCGCTCGATTTTCGTCTTAACGATGGACACCTGTTCCATCGTCAGCCCGCCCGCCTGCTTGACGGGGTAGATGCCGAGCCGGATTTCCTGCGCAAAAAGCGGAAGGGACAAAAGGATGAGCGTCGGGAGGAAACAGGCTCTCATATTGCGGTTATTTCTTTGAAAAATTCGGCCGCCCGGCCACCGAGGCCTCGGGCCGGGCGAAGGTCTGACGGGTGCCGCTAAAACCGAGCGGCTTTTTCCCCCGCGTCGCCGCCGCGATTTCCCGAAAAACACGGGGCCGACTTTTCTGGAAAAACAGCCCATTTTTGCACCAAAATCGGCCAGCCCGGCGTTCGCCAGCCAACTCGACCAAAGCTTTCCGTCTTTTCGATGACACGAATCCTGTTCCCCATTTTCGCCGTTCTCCTCGCCTCGACCGGCCTGTTCGGGCAGATTGAGCGCAGCTTTTACCAGTCCTACGAGGTCGACTCCGTCCAGCGCATCAACCTAAACCTGCCCGAGGATTTCGAGCTGTACGAGTGGGCGGGCAACACCATCCTCGTCGAGACGCATATCCAGCTCTTCGACGCGACGCCGACGCTGCTCGACTTCTTCGTGAAACAGAAACGCTACGAGATGGCCGTGACGAAAACCCCCGAGGCCATCGAACTGGCCCCTTTCCTCGCCGACCGCAAGCCCATCAGGACCTCGCGCGGCGAGTGCACTGAGGTCGTCAGCGTAAAAGTCTTCGTCCCCGACACGTTTGAGTGGGCGGTCGACGACAAGAAGCACCTGACGCTCAAATCGCCGACGAATTAGGGGTTTCGGCCCGTCTGAAATCCGAAATCCAACATGGTCATCCCTGTCGAATTCGCCGTATCGCCCGCCGAGGCCGTTGACGAGCAGGCCGTCCGCCGCGCCGCCGCCCGCGCCGCCCGTCTTTCCGACTCAGATTTTTTTGAACTGAAAATCCGCCGCCGCTCGCTCGATGCGCGGGGCCGGGAGCCGCTTTTCCGGCTGAAGGCCGAGGTTTTTTTCAATGAGAAAATGCCGGGCGAGGCTCCCGTCCTCTCCAATCTCAAACCGGTTTCGGGCAGAAAGGAGGCCATCATCGTCGGCGCAGGCCCGGCTGGCTACTTCGCCGCCCTCGAACTCATCGAGCTTGGCATCCGCCCCATCGTCGTCGACCGGGGGAAGGACGTCCAAGCCCGGCGGCGCGACCTGAGGGCCATTCAGCAGTTTGGCGAGGTCAATCCGAACTCCAACTACTGCTTCGGCGAGGGCGGCGCCGGCACTTACAGCGACGGAAAACTCTACACGCGCAGCGTCAAGCGCGGCAACGTCGAAAAGATCCTCCGCCTCCTCGTCGAGCACGGAGCTCCGTCCGACATCCTCATCGACGCGCACCCGCACATCGGTTCCAACAAACTCCCGCAGGTCGTGCAGAACATCCGCCGCACCATCGAGACCCTGGGCGGCGAGGTGCATTTCAACACGCTCGTCACCGGGTTTTTGATTCAAAAAGGGCGCATCGCGGGCATCCAAACCGCCTCGACCGACGGCGGCGGCGAGCGGGAATGGCTGGCCGAGGCCGTCATCCTCGCCACCGGCCACTCGGCCCGCGACATCTATTATTTATTGAAAAAATCCGGTGTCCGGCTGGAGCTGAAGCCCTTTGCCCTCGGCGTCCGCGTCGAGCACCCGCAGCCGCTGATTGATGAAATCCAGTACCGGCAGCGGCCCCGCGACCTCAATTTGCCCGCGTCGTCGTACAGCCTTGTCTGTCAGGTCGGCGGGCGGGGCGTTTTCAGCTTTTGCATGTGCCCTGGCGGGCTGGTCGTCCCGGCTGCGACGGCACCGGGCGAAATCGTGGTCAACGGCATGAGCATGAGCCGCCGCGACAGCCCTTTTGCCAACTCGGGCATGGTCGTCGCCGTCGAGGCTTCTGATTTGACGGTTTTTGAAATGCACGGCGAGTTTGCCGCCCTCGAATTTCAAAAAGCCGTTGAGCGGCGGATGTTCAGCGCGGGTGATGGGAGCCAGAAGGCCCCGGCCATGCGTCTGCCGGATTTCATTTCAGGGAAGATGTCGGCCTCGCTGCCGCCGTCAAGCTACATCCCCAGCCTGTTCGCCGCGCCGCTTGACCGGCTCCTGCCGGGGCCAATTTTTGAGAAACTGCGCGGCGGCCTCGCCGACTTCGGCCGCCAGATGCCAGGTTTTTTGACAGAGGAGGCCGTCGTCATCGGCACGGAGAGCCGCACCAGTTCGCCAGTCCGCATCCCCCGCGACGCGACGAGCTTGCAGCACCCCGACGTGGCCGGGCTGTTCCCGGCAGGGGTGGGGGCGGGCTTCGCGGGCGGCATCGTCTCGGCGGCGATGGACGGACAGCGCGTGGCGCGGGCCGTCGCGGCGGCGATGGGGATTTGATTTTTTTTCAAGAAAACAGGGCTGGAGAAAAAAATCCTGCAACGACCGCAGGTGTTTGGTTGTTCAAAATAACTTTGCATCGCAGAGTTATTTTCATCAAACACCACTTTCGTATGTCTCACTCCACTCGCAGCCTGCTGGCCGTCGGCCTGGGCGTTTTTCTGTTCAACTTTCTTTTTTGGGGCGAAAAAATGGGCGTCAACTGCCTGCTCTTCGCCGTCTTCCACCTCGTCGCGCTGGCCGTGCTCTTTCCCGAGGGCCGGACGAGCCGTCCGTTCCTCTTGGCGGCGGCGGGGGTGGCCCTGACCGCCGGGATGGTCTTCCTCCACAACTCGATGGCGGCGAAACTGGCCTTTGCCGTGTCGGCCTCGGCAGCGGCTGGGTTCGCGCAGTCGAGCGGGCTGCGGTTCGTGCTGCACGGGTTTTTGCAGTATTTCACCAATCTTCCGTGGGTTCTCGGCCGGTTCATCGGCTCGCTGCGCGGCAATCTTCCCCAAAAAATCGGCCCGGAAGGTCGCTCGGGCTGGCGCGGCTGGCTGGGCCTGTCGGTGGTGCCGGGACTGGTGGCGGTGCTTTTCTACGGCATCTATTATCTGGCCAACGAGAAGTTCGCCCGCTTGAGCGACGGCTTTTGGCGGCAGCTGGGCGAGCTGTTCTCGCTCGATGTGTCGCTGGCGCACGTACTGTTCGTGGTCGGGGCGTTCCTCATGGTCGGGGCGGCGTTTTGGCCGGTCGTCCACCCGTTTTTGGAGAGAAGGAAGCTCGCCAGCGACTTCATGGCCGAGCCGCCGGGCCTTTCCGAAAGGGAAACTTTGCTTGTCGGCCCGCTCCGCCAGTCGCTCCTGATGCTGGGGCTGCTCAACGCGCTGCTGCTTTTGGTCAACTGCACGGACGTGATCTACGTCTGGTTCGGCTTCGAGGAAATGTCGGCCGTCGCGCTCAAACAGTACGTCCACGAGGGCACCTACCTGCTCATCGCCTCCATCCTGCTGGCGATGGGCGTGCTGTTCTGGGTCTTTCGCGGCGACCTCAACTTTTGGCCAAAGGCCCCGCTCCTCCGGCGGCTCGCGCTCGCCTGGCTGGTGCAGAACGCGGTGCTGGCGGCCTCCGTCGGGGTGCGAAACTGGCGGTACATCGACAGCTACGCGCTGGCCTACAAGCGCATCGGGGTGTTTCTCTTCCTGATTTTGGTGGCCGCAGGGCTGGCCAGTTTGTGGATGAAAATCCGCGACAGACGCTCCGTTGCATGGCTTTTTCGGATAAACGGCTGGGCTTTTTACCTCCTCATGGTGGCCAACGCGCTCGTGCCGTGGGACTCGTTCATCACGCGCTACAACATTGGCCAGGCGGGCCGGTCTGGCATCGACGCGCAGTTTCTTATTTGGGACGTTTCCGACAAGAACCTGCGGATTTTGGAGGAAAAACTGCCCCTTTTGATTGAAAAACAACGGCAGCCGGGTAAGCCCGAACAAGTCGTCCGGGCAGATGTTCAGTACAAACGGGCGCGGTTCGAGGCCGAGCAGGCGGGCCTCTCGTGGAAATCTTGGAACCTCGCCGACGCGGCGAACCGCTGAATGTGCCCTGAAGCTCCAGCTCCGGCGGGGCGGGATTCCGGCCTCCCAAGCTGGAGCTTCAGGGCGCAAAAAACCGCTCGCCCGGCTGCCTCGTAGATGGTGCAACTAAACGCACTTTTCACATGACCGCAGCACCCGTCCGCCGCACGCTCTATGGCCTTCTCGTGGCCGCCTGCCTGGCCTTCACCGCCTTTATTTTCATCAACGGAAAAGGCAAGGCCGACCTCCCCCCACTCAAGCCGCGCAACGCCGCCCTCGCCCAGAACCCCGATTGGCCCGCCGCCCAAAAGCGCGTCGCCGCCATCGAGGCCGAGCTGAAAAAGAAGCCAGGCGACCCCAAACAGACCCTCCTGCTTGCCAAGGAGATGATGCAGGAGGGCCGCGCCTCGGGCGATTTCACCTACTACAACAAGGCCGCGCTCGACCTCATTCGCTCGGTTTTGGCGAAAAACCCGGCCGATTTTGAGGCAAAACTCCTCCTCTCGATGATTTACCTCTCGCAGCACCGCTTCGCCGAGGGGATGGAAATCGCGGAAAAGGCGCGACTGGAGAACCCGCACAACTCGTTCGTCCACGGACTCCTCGTCGACGCGAACGTCGAGCAGGGCGACTACGCGAAGGCCGTCGAGATGGCCGACCGCATGGTCTCCATCCGGCCCGACATCCGCTCGTATTCCCGCGTCTCCTATCTGCGCGAGATTCACGGGCAGACGGCCGGGGCCATCGCCGCCATCAAACAGGCCGTCGCCGCCGGGCCGCCCGGGGCGGAGGACACGGAATGGGCGCGCATGGTGCTCGGCCATCTTTATGAAGAAACCGGCCACCTCGACAGCGCGGAACTCGCTTATCAAACCTCGCTCGAACTGCGGCCCGACCACCCCTTCGCCCTCGCCGGGCTGGGCCGAGTCGCCCGGTTCAAAAAGGACTGGCCGGCCGCCATCGCCCAGCTCGAAAAGGCAAAGTCCATCATGCCCGACATGGCCTTTTTGGAGGAACTCGTCGACGTCTATCGCCTGGCGGGGCAAAAGGAAAAATCCGACGAGGTCGCCAGAATCACCCTCGCCGCGCTCAACGCCGACAACATCACCTCTGACCGAAACCTCGACAGCGGCCACCACAACGACCGCGACCTCGCCAACCTCTACCTGAAAACAGGCGACCTCGACCAAGCTCTCCAGCACGCCCGCGCAGAGCACGCGCGCCGCCCGCAGAACATCGACGCCTGCGAGACGCTGGCCTGGGTCCTTTTCAAAAAAGGCGACTCGGCCGCCGCCCTCCCGCTCATCGAGAACGCGTTGCGAACCGGCTCGAAAAGCCCCGAGCGGCTGGCGAAAGCGAGCCTGATCCTCGCTGCGAACGGCAAAACGGCCGAGGCCGACGCGCTGAAAAAGGAGGCCTTCGCTCTCAAGCCCTACATGGACGAGGTGGCCGCCGATTTCAAAAACTGACCGAAACTTCCCGTCCAAAATGAATAAAACAACGCTTTTCTGCGTCCTTTTCCTGCTCTCGGCAGGTGGCGCGGCCGCCCACACCATCAACTATGAACTGGCCGCCATGCCCCGCTCGGAGGTCGGTTGGAGCTACCTCAAAATAGGCTACGAGCATATCCTGCCGCTCGGCGTCGACCATATCCTGTTCGTGTTGAGCCTGTTTTTGCTGTCGCGGAATTTGTCGACCATCGTCTGGCAGGCCACCGCGTTCACCGTCGCGCACAGCATCACGCTCGGGCTGGCGGTCTATGGTTTCATCAAGCCGCTGCCGGCGGTCATCGAGCCGATCATCGCGCTGTCCATCTTCTTCGTGGCGGTCGAGAACCTGCTTGTCGACAAGCTGCGGCCGACACGCATCGGCATCGTCTTCGCCTTCGGGCTGGTGCACGGGATGGGCTTCGCAAGCGCACTGACCGATGTCGGGTTGCCGCCGTCGAACTACATGATCGCCCTGCTGACCTTCAACCTGGGGGTGGAGCTGGGGCAGCTTTCCGTCATCCTGCTGGCATGGCTGGCGGTCGGGAAGTGGTTTTCCCAAAGGGACTGGTACCGCGCCCGCGTCGTCGCCCCGGCCTCGGTTGCCATCGCGCTCGTGGCGCTTTACTGGACAGTGGAGCGGACGTTTTTTTGAAATAAAACAATCCTCTCCCGGTGTATGCCTCGGACGTGCCGCGCACGCATCCGAGGTTTTTTTTCGGGCAAAAGGCCGGGCAATCGGGTCTGATGGGTAGGTTTGGGCATCAATCCTATCTCCTTCACTAAAAAATCACCCGCATGAAAAAGCCCGCCACCGGCATCGCCCTGATGCTCGCCCTGCTTTTCCCGTTCCAAGTTTTCAGTCAAAAAAAGGGGCCGGACATGAAGTTCGGCAAAATCTCCGATGAGGAGGTGGCCATGAAAAGCTGCCCGCTCGACGCGGACGCTGGGGCCGTCGTGCTGTTCGACCGTATGGAGGTGACACACCCGTTCGATCAGGAGCACGGCTTCGCGCAGGAAATCGAACGGCACGTCCGGTACAAGATCTTCAAGAAGGAGGGCTACGACCTCGCCAACGGCATTGTCTTTTTTCTTGGCCAGCAGAAGTTCGGCAGCTTCAAGGCCTCGACCTGGA
>JBGAWE010000321.1:0-3894 GCA_044227705.1 Saprospiraceae bacterium | reverse complement strand
GTTTTCCAAACCGAGTTGCTGGACGTTGCGCCCGTACTCAATTGCGTGCCCTGTTTGTAAAAAGTCCAGGGTCCTGCGGTCGCGCGTTTCAGGCTGTAAAGGTTGGTGTTGGTGGTTGCCGTGGTTGCCGGATTGTGCTGCCAACCCAAAAGGTGCAGTTTGTCCTCGCCGCCAGAATGATAACCCATGATGCTGTTGTCCGTCGAACTGACGAGCCGTGCGTTCTGCGTGCCTTCCATTTTCCCGACGTACAAAATCGTGTAATCGCCCGAAAATGAATTCATGGCCGTGTGCATGTCGTTCCCGTCGTAATAAATCGCGGGGTTGAAATTGAAAATATTTTGCCGCCAAGTGGGCGCGTTGGTCGTTGCCACCGGGGCAATGTTCGTGGAGTTGTTGCCAGTCGGGCCCTGGTCAGCCCAGAGGTTGGCGACCGCGCCCTCGTCGGGGCTGTCGGTCACGCCGGGCATCGAGAAATTGTCCACCCAAACATCAATCGAAACCGTCGCCGTCGAGATGTCGGTCACGCGGATGGTCGTCGTCGGCGAGAGGGCGGTGAAGGTGATGTTGTGCGTGGAAAGCGCCACGCCCGTCTGTTTCGTCACCGAGGTCGTGCCCAAAACGGTCGCACCGTTGAGCACGTCCACCCGCACGCCCACCGTTCCCGCGCCCGCGCCGTTTGGCTGGACGGAAAATGAAAGGGTGTATTCCTGCCCCGCTTTCGTGGAGGCATTTTGGGTCAAAACGCCCGTTGCGGCGGTGCTTCCCGCGTTGAAACGCACGTTGTTGGAGTAATACGCGACATTTCCGCTCAACGTCCAATTGGTCGCGTTGCCCGTGAAACCGCCGTTTTTGATGACTTCCGAACCGATGCTTTTGTCTGCGCGCAGCCATTGGACAAAGGTTTCGGGGCAGGAAGCGGAGTTGATGGTGATGTTGTCGAGCGAAAAATCATCGTAGTTCGCCGTCATTTTGAACTCCAACAGAGCCGACGTGCCGCCCGTGTAAGGCACGTTGACAGTCAGGTTGGTAAACGCGCCCGCCGTTGTCGTGATCGGCACCGAAGTCGCCGAAACCGTCGCGCCGTTGAACGCGGTGACCGTCGCGGTCGTCGCGCCGTTGGCGTTGAAAATGGAAGCGTATTTCACGCCGCCGAGCCACATTTCGAGGGTTCCGTTATAGCCGTTTGCCGCGCCGTTGCCGTAGTTGTTCGGGCGGACGTCAAAAATGACCGGCACGTTGCCCGTCGGGATGCCCGTGACGGTCTGGGAAATCGTGCTGCCGACCACATTGTCCGCGCCATTGTAGGCCCGTCCAGCAGAAATCCCCCAGCCCGTGCCGAGCGTCCAGCCCGTGGCGACCGTGAAAGTGCCGTTGGTCACGATGTTGCAACTCGGTGCCTCGTTCGGCACGCAGCCCGGGCTTGGGCGGTTGCGCCACATGGTTTCGGTGCCGTTGTTCGGGTAGGCGGTCAGCGAATTGGTGATGCCCGCGTTTGCGGGGCCGAAGAGGTTGTCGTTCGAGTCGGTGGCGTTGTCGAGGCCGTCCTCGTCGGTGTCGGCATTTGCCAAGGTCAGGACGGCGTCCTGCGTGTCGGTCATGCCGTTGTCGTTCGAGTCGCCGTCTTTGAAATCGGCCAGCCCGTCGTTGTCCGTGTCTTCCGGTGTGATGCCCGAGCCATAGTTGGTCGGGATGCCGAGCGCGGAAACCGTCGTGGCGGGTGCCTGGAAGGTTTTAGTGCGCTGCGCCTCGATGTTGTCCGGGATGCCGTCATTGTCCGAATCGAGGTCGCGGTAGTTGGCGATGCCGTCGCCGTCGGTGTCGAGCGAACAGACGGGGACTTTGGCGCCCCAGGTCATGTTCGTGTAGTATTCGTAGGTGTTGGTGGTGATGGTGATTTGGGTGAACGTGCCGGGGAAACGGAGAATGGCGTTGCCCTCTTTGCCCGTGATCTGGGTCGGCGAATTGTAGGTCATGCCCGCTTTGTTGTATTCCACAACGTATGGCGCGGAGAAATTCCAAGTCACCGACGTGCCGCTGCCGAGCGAGGCGAGGAGCAGCATCGGGTTTTGGACGGGCTGCGAAAAGGTCACGGTCATCGTGGCGTTCGCGCCGTTGTAGACGTACGGGACGTAAGAATTCGGGATGGCATCGCCGTAGGCCGTGAAATTTCCATAGCCAAAAATGCTGCCCGTGCGGTTGAAGACGATGTTCGAGGTCTGGGTCACGGTGATGGGCGAACCGTCCACGAGGAGCGTGCCGGTGAGGGATTTTGCCGCCGAGTTGTAGGCATTCCCCCAAGTCGTCCAGGTGTTTTTCGGCGAGGTCGGGCAGTTGTTTTCCACCCAGTCGTTGATGCCGTCGTTGTCCTCGTCGTCGTCGGCGGCGTCGGCGATTCCGTCGAGGTCTAGGTCGTCGATCTGGCCGCCGAAGGTGAAAAACTTCACCCCGTTGAAGTCATAGTTTGCGGTAGCGTAGCCGTTTGAAATGGTCATGGGTATGGCTGTCGCGCCGCTGAACGACGCGTCGTTGCCGACGATGAGCCACACTTTTCCGTAGCCCATGCCCGAAAAACTGGTGAGCGGGATGCGCACATGCGTCGAGCCGACGATGCCCGTTTCCTGCGCCCGCCATTGGCGCGGCAGCCAGCGGTTGAGGAGCGCGGGCAGGCCCGAGGGCAGGCCCGTGTTCACGGCTGCGGTGGACGCGCCGTTGTCCGACCAGGCCAAAAAGGATTTGTCGGCGGAAAAACTGCCCGTGTTCGCCGGGTTGTCCGCCGCGACCGTGCCGAGTCCGATGGCGACCATGTTGCCGAGGTTTTCGGAATTGATTGACTGCGACTGTTTTTGCAGAAGCCCCTGGCAGTCGTCGCGCCCGATGCCCGCGATGTTGTTTTTGAAAGTCGCGGAGGCCGTCGCGTCCCAGATTTTGGTCGTGCCGTCGCCAGCGAGGTAGTCTTTCGCGGTCGTTTGGTCGAGCGTGATGCCCCATTTCAGGGCCAGGTACGACTGGATTTTTTGGTTTTCCAAAGCCGAGACCGAGGCCGGCACCATGACGATTTCCGCCACGTCGTCGTCGTTCATGTCGCCGAGGCGCATCGTCGCGGCGGAGCCTTGGAAGGTGGAGGCGGTGGCTTTTCCGTAAGTGCGCTTGCCGTTTCGAGAGATGGCCATTTTGTCGCCCGCGTAGGTCTGTCCCAAGGTTTGGGACATGTTCAGGCCCCAGAGCGTGGGTTTCCCTTGGTCGTTTGCGGGCGACCACGCTGCGGAATTGAGTCGCTGGCCGCTCGGCGCGTCCCACAAAATGCTCGTGTTGACGTACGAGAGGTAAGTACCGGTGATGTTCTCGTAGAAAAACTGGTCGTTGTTGTAGGTGTTCGTGCGGGTGACGATGTAGGTGTTGAAGTCCGTGTACGTGGTGCCCGTGCGGAAAACATCCGCGCCGGTGAGCGGGTCGTCGGTGAATTTGAGGGTCTGGTTGAAGTTCATGTTGCCCGGCTGCAAAAGCGGCCGGGCCGTGGTCGAGGTGGTTGAAACGTTGTTTGCATTGACCGTTTCGTCGAACCACTTCGAGACGTTCGAGCCGCTCGCGGTGAACGTTCCGTCGCCCTTGAGCCAGAGCGCGACCTTTGTCGGGTCGATGCAACCCGGCACGGGGCGGTACCGCCAATCGACCTGCGCCGCGCTCCAAGATTTCGGGTAGGCGGCGAGGGTGGAGGAGATGCCCGCGTTGACGGGGCCGAACGCGGCGTCGTTGGTGTCGACGTTGTTGTCCAAGCCGTCGTGGTCGCTGTCCGTTCCCGAAAGAGTCAGGCCGGCCTGCTCGGTGTCGGTGCCGCCAAAGTTGTTGGAGTTGGTGTCCTGGTAGTCGGGCTTGCCGTCGTTGTCGGAGTCC
>JBGAWE010000017.1:0-32828 GCA_044227705.1 Saprospiraceae bacterium | reverse complement strand
AGTCGAAGTCGAACAGACCGGTCTGTCGGAAGCCCCATTTCTTGTAGAAATCCTGCGCCCGCTGGTTCATGTTGTAGACGACGAGCCAAATCCGCGACGCGCCCCGTACGCGGGCGATTTCGATGCTTTTCGCCATCAGTGCCGCCCCGATTTTGTGCTGCCAAAAATCGCGCAGCACATAGATGCGGTGGATTTGGACGGCCGCCGCGTCGAGGGAGCCGTCGGCCAGTTTTCCGAAATTGAGCTTTAGGTAGCCGACCATCGCGCCTTCCAAAAAAGCCCCAATATGTTGACAGTCAATGGTTTGCAGGTCGGCCGCGATTTTTTGGACGTTAAAATGGGCGGCGCAGAACCGTTCTAGCTCCTCCATCGTCTCCGTTTCTTGGTATGCCTCGACGAATGAGCGCGTGGCGACGGCCGCCAGCTCGCCAGCCTCCGAAATCTCGATCGTTCGCAATTGCACCATTTTCCTCCGGTCGGTTTTGGGGCCGAAAATAGGTGGCTCAAGTTTGATATTTGGCCCGCTATGAAGCTCCCTTTCCCTACCCGCACGTCGGCGGGCGCACTGCTATTCTGCGTTGTCGCATGGGCCGTCGCACCCAGCCTCGGCTACCTGCGCACGGTCGCCGGGGCGGTCGCCGAGGCGCGGTGTTTATTGAAAAAAGGGAAAGGCTCCGTCTCCCAACTGGCCCTCGACAGTTCCTCTTCCTCCCGCCTCCGCTGGATCGACGAGCACGAGTTTTGGCATGCTGGCCGCCTTTTCGACCTGATTTCAATTGAGAAACGGGGCGACTCGCTTTTCATCGCCGCCCGTTGCGACGAGCGGGAAAGTGCCGCCCATCTCTTTTTTGAAAAACTAGCGGGCCACGGTCGGCAACCGACCAGCGGCTCCTTTTGGCAAGCCTGGCACGACTTCCCGCTCGATTTTCCGAGCGGCGCCCCGGCAGTCTTTTCGGCCACTTTTTCTTCAAAAAAGGTTCGGTCAGAGGCGCGGCGCGCGGCCGCCGGTCTGGAGTTCCCGCCTCCCTGCCCGCCGCCGCAGGCTTCTTCCCAACAGTGTTTTTTGTAAATCGAGGAACCGCTCGGCCACCGGCCGAGCGCGTCCCGGCTTTTCCAAAGACCCGCCGTCGGCCGAATCGGGCCAGCGGCGGGGCATCCCTTTTTTGAACATGAAGAAATTTTTCACCACCATGCTCGCCCCTCTCCTCTTGTCGGGCACGGCTTTTTCCCAACAGACCGACACCATCCGGCAAGTCGTCGTCGCTGCCTCGCGCATCGAGGAACCAGCACGAACCACGCCCAACCAAGTCCGAACCATCCCACAAAAAGCCATCGAGCGGGCCGACGCGGCGAACACGGCCGACCTGCTCACGGCGACGGGCGAGGTCTTCGTCCAAAAGAGCCAGCAGGGCGGTGGCTCGCCCGTGCTGCGCGGGCTGGAGGCCAACCGCATCCTCCTCGTCGTCGACGGCGTGCGGATGAACAACGCCATCTACCGGGGCGGCCACCTGCAAAACGTGCTGCGCATCGACCCCTTCTCGCTCGACCGGGCGGAGGTCGTCGGTGGCCCCGGCTCGCTCGTCTACGGGAGCGATGCACTGGGCGGCGTGGCGACTTTTTTCACCAAAATCCCGGCGTTTTCAGGCTCCGACGACGTCAACGTTGGCGGCTCCGTCGCGGCCCGATACGGGTCGGCAGCGGAGGAGAAAACGGGGCATGCCGACCTCCAGTTTGGGGGAAAGAAATGGGCCTCGCTCACCTCTGCCACCTTCTCCGACTTCGGCGACCTGCGGCAAGGGGCACAGCGCACGAGCAAGTACCCCGACTTCGGCAAGCGCGGTTTTTACCAAAAAACCTTCGACGGCAAGGACTCGATGGTGGTCAACTCAAAGCCCAACACACAGGTAGGGGCGGCCTATCGACAGATGAATTTCTTGCAAAAATTCCGCTTCAAAGGGGGCGGCGACATGGAACACGGCCTCACCTTCGGCTACACGACCACCGGCGACGTGCCGCGGTACGACCGCCTCACCCACCTCAAGAACGGCCTCCCGCAGTACGCCGAATGGTACTACGGCCCCGAGAAATGGGCCTTCGGCAGCTACCAGCTCAAGCTCGGGCCGGCCGATCGGGGCCTGTTCGACCGGGGGACAATCACCGCCGCCGCCCAGCGCATCGAGGAGAGCCGCCACTCGCGCAACTGGGGCAGCTCGAAGCGCAAGGACCAGGTGGAAAAAGTGACCGTCGTCACCATCAACGGCGACTTCGAGCGGCGAAAAAGGCGGCAGTCGCAGCGCTACGGTTTCGAGATTGCGGGGAACGAGGTCGGCTCGAAGGCCGACTTTTTCGATGTCTCGACCAAAGCCGTGAGGGAGACCGACACCCGCTACCCGGACGGCGGCAGCAGCACCTTCTCGGCCGCCGCCTACGCGGCCGACCAGATCCGGTTTTCCAATAGATTTTACTTCAACATCGGGGCGCGTTACAACTACTCGACGCTCTCGGCGCGGTTCGAGAACCGGGTCGTTCCGTTCCCTTTCACCAGCACTGAGCAAGAAAACAAGGCTTGGACGGGGAATGTCGGGCTGGTCGCGCTACCCTCCAATTCATTGAAAATCAGTATTTTAGGCTCGACCGGGTTCCGGACGCCAAACGTCGACGACATGGGCAAGGTCTTCGAGAGCGTCAAAGCGGCGCAGCTCATCGTGCCTAACACCGGCCTCAAACCGGAGCGCGCCCGCAACGCCGAGCTGACCATCGAGACCACTGGAAACGGCCGCGTCCAAGCCGGTTTGACTGGCTACGCGATGCTGCTCGAAGACGCGCTCGGGCTGGCGGCGACGACCTTCAACGGCAGCTCGACCGTCGTCTATGACGGCGACACGACACCGGTTTTTTCCACCCAAAACCTTGGCAAAGCCCGCGTCGTTGGTGCGACGGCCCGCGCCTCGGTCGGCCTGACCAGTTGGCTGCGGCTCGACGCGACGGGGAGTTGGTGCCGGGGTCGCCTCATCGACGACGGCGAGGAGACGCCCTTTGACCACATCCCGCCAATGTTCGGCCGGGCGGGGCTGACGGCGGCGCGCGGCAAGTGGAGCATGGAGGCCTTCGGACTTTTCAGCGGCAAAAAGAAGCTCGACGACTACCGCCTCGACGCCGAGGACAACGAGCGATACGCCACCGCCGACGGAACCCTCGCCTACTGGACGCTAAACTGGCGGGCCTCGCTCGACGTGACGCGGCGGCTCTCGATTCAGGCGGCGGCGGAGAACATCCTCGATGTGAATTATCGGCCGTTCGCCAGCGGGTTGAGCGGCGCGGGGCGCGACTTGAGGGTGTCAGCGCGGTTTAAGTTTTAATTGGCCTGCAAGTCGTTGATTTTCAGGGTGTTGCGCCCCGGTCGCCGTCGGCCGGGGCGTTTTGTTTTTTCAAAAAAATACCTTTGCCCGCCCTTACCGCAGCCTCCGCCGCCATGCCGCGACCCAACAAGTACATCTGCCTGCACGGCCACTTCTACCAGCCGCCGCGCGAGAACGCCTGGCTCGAGACCGTCGAGCAGCAGCCCACCGCCCGCCCGTGGCACGACTGGAACGAGCGCATCTCGTTCGAGTGCTACGCGCCCAACGCCGCCGCCCGCATCCTCGACGCGGAGGGCGTCATCACCAAGATCCGGAACAACTACAACCGCATCTCATTCAATTTCGGCCCGACCCTCCTCTCGTGGCTCGAGGAAAAAGAGCCGGAGGCTTATAAAATGATTCTTGCCGCCGACCGCCGGTCTGCCGAGAAGTTCGGCGGCCACGGCTCGGCGATGGCTCAGGTGCACAGCCACCTCATCATGCCGCTGGCCAACTCGCGCGACAAAATCACCCAGGTCTATTGGGGCGTGAAAGACTTCGAGCACCGCTTCGGCCGCCACCCCGAGGGCATCTGGCTGGCCGAGACGGCCGTCAACCTCGAGACGCTCGAAGTCTGTGCGCAGCACGGCATCCAGTTCACGGTGCTGGCGCCCCGGCAGGCGAAGGCCATCCGAAAAGTGGGCAGCGAAAACTGGACGGCCGTCTCCACCGAGTCGCTCGGCACGCGGCGGCCTTTTTGGGTCAACCTGCCGAGCGGGCGGCGCGTGGCGGTCTTCTTCTACAACGGCCCCATCGCGCAGGGCATCGCGTTCGAGGGGCTGCTCAACAACGGCCGCGCCTTCTTTGAGCGGCTGATGACGGAGTTCTCGCCGAACTCGGAACCGGAACTCGTCAACGTGGCGACCGACGGCGAGAGCTACGGCCACCACCACCGCTTCGGCGAGATGGCGCTCGTCGATTGCCTGAACCATGTCGAGGAAAACGAGGTGGCGCAACTGACCAACTACGGCCAGTTTTTGGAGCTTTTCCCCCCGCAGTTCGAGGCCGAAATCCATGAAAACAGCTCGTGGAGCTGCGTGCACGGCGTGGAAAGGTGGCGGGCCGACTGCGGCTGCAACTCCGGACGCGCGGGCTGGCACCAGCGGTGGCGCGGCCCGCTGCGCGACGCGCTCGACTGGCTGCGCGACCGGCTCGTCCCGATTTTCGAGGAGAACGCAAGGCCGTTTTTGAGAGACCCGTGGGCGGCGCGAAACGACTTCATCGACGTGATGCTCGACCGGTCGGAGAAGGCCGTCGCGGCGTTTTTCAAAAAGCACGGGCGGCGGCCGCTCTCCAATTTGGAGGAGGTCAAGGCCCTGCGCCTGCTCGAGATGCAGCGCAATGCCATCCTCATGTACACGTCGTGCGGCTGGTTCTTCGACGAGATTTCGGGCATCGAGACGAGCCAGATCCTCCAATACGCGGCCCGCGCCATAGAGTATTGCCACATGGTAGGCGGGCCGGATTTGCAGCCGGAGTTTTTGAAAAAACTGGCGCTCGCCCCGTCGAATGTCTATGAAAACGGCGCGGAATCGTTCAAGGCCAACGTCCTGCCCGGCCGCGTCGACCTCGACCGCGTGGGGATGCACTTCGCCGTCAGCTATCTTTTTTCAGAGAAAAACGGGAACGGCCATGCCGATGCCCCGACCGACCTGTTCAACTTCACGGCGAAGCCGGAAATCTTGGAGAAAAAAGTGGCCGGTTCGATGCGCCTTGCCGCCGGACGGATGACCGTCCGCTCGAAAATCACGCACTCGGAGAAGCAGTTCAGCTTCGCCGTCCTCCACCTCGGGCAGCACAACCTCATCGGTGGCATCTCGGCGGCGATGCCCCGCGCGGCGTTCGACCGGGCCTGGGCCGACCTCCTCACGGCCTTCCAACAGGCCGACATCGGCGAGGTGGTCAGCCTCATGCAGGCGGGCTTCGGGCGGGAGCGGTTCAGCCTCGCCTCTCTTTTCAAAGATGAAAAAGTGCGCATCCTCTCCTCCATTTCCCGCCAGAGCCTGCTTGAAGCGGAGACCGTTTTTCGGGAAATCTACCAGCAGAACTACCAGTTGATGACCGGCTTGCTCGACGCGGAGCTGGCCCTGCCGGAGGAGTTCGCGGCGGCGGTGCAGTTCGTCGTCCATGCCGACCTCGAAAGGTTTTTTACCCAAAAACCGCTCGACCCGGCCGAGCTGCGCCGCATCGCCGACGAGACGGCCCGATGGAAGGTGCCGTTGAGCGACTCGGCGGCCTACCAACTGGCGGCCAGCGAGCGGATTTTGGAGGAAATCGAGGGGCTGGAAAACTCGGATTCGAGCCTGCCCGAGGTCGAAAGGCTCATCAAAACACTGGAAATCCTCGGCGAGATGGGCATCAAACCGGACGTCTGGAAGAGCCAGAATCTCTTCTACTTTTTCGTAAAGCCTTACAAAAAAGGGCTGCTCGTATTCGTCAACCCCGAGTGGGAGCGGGCGGTGCGGCGGCTGGGCGAGCTTTTGAATGTTCGCGTGTAGCACGGCATTTGTGCTGTGCCTGCAAGCAACAACGAGGCTTTTTGAACAATAAGCAAGCCCCCTGCCGAATGACTTTCGGCAGGGGGCTTTGATTTGAACACAGCACAAATGCTATCTTACAGGGTGCCGCGCAGGGCCTGTTCGCGCTCGATGGCCTCGAAAAGCGCCTTGAAGTTTCCCTTCCCGAAAGACTTTGCCCCGCGCCGCTGGATGATTTCATAGAAAACGGTCGGCCTGTCCTGCACCGGCTTCGTGAAAATCTGGAGCAGGTAGCCGTCCTCGTCGCGGTCGGCCAGGATGTTGAGGCGCTTGAGGTCTTCGATGTCCTCGTCAATTTTCCCGACCCGCGCCGGGACTTCTTCGTAATAGTTCTCCGGCACGACGAGGAACTCCACGCCGTTGGCCCGCAGCTTCTCGACCGTCGTGAGGATGTTGTCCGTCTCGATGGCGATGTGCTGCACGCCGGCCGAGCGGTAGAAGTCGAGGTACTCTTCGATTTGGCTCTTTTTCAGGCCCTTCGCCGGTTCGTTGATGGGGAACTTGACGTAGCCCGTGCCGTTCGAGACGACCTTCGACATGAGGGCCGTGTACTCAGTCGAGATGTCCTTGTCGTCGAAGGTGATGAGCAGTTTGAAGCCCATCACGTCCTGATAAAATTTCACCCAGCGGTTCATGTCGCCAAGCTCGACGTTGCCGACGCAGTGATCGACGTATTTCAGGCCGACCGGCTCGACGGGCCGCACCGACTTTTTCGGCTCGAAGCCGGGCATGAAAACGCCTCGGTAGTTCTTCCTTTCAACAAAAGTGTGGATGGTCTCGCCGTAGGTCTGGATGGCAGAGAGGACGACCTCGCCGTGCTCGTCGCGCAGGGTCTTCGGGGCCATGACGCCTTCCGCGCCCCGCTTGACGGCGGTGTAATAGGCCGATTCCGCGTCGTCGACCCAGAGGGAGAGGCTCTTCACCCCGTCGCCGTGCGCGGCGACGTGCCGGGCGATTTCGTGCTCGGGCGAGAGGGCGGAGCTCAGCACGAGGCGCACCTTGTTCTGTTGCAGGACATAGGAAGTGCGGTCGCGGACGCCGGTTTCCGGCCCACAATAGGCGACCAGCTCATAGCCCCACGCCGATTGGTAGTACATCGCCGACTGCTTGGCGTTGCCGACGTAGAACTCGATATGGTCGGTGCCGTTGATGGGGAAGGCATCGGTCGTCGGGGCGGGGGCGGGCTTGGTCAGGACTTCCATTTTTCAGATATTTTTAGTGTGGTCAATCAAAACGAGAAGGTCGCCGCAAGGCTCGGCAGCACCGGCAACTGGTTGACCCGCGCATAGCTCACGCGGTCGAAATAGAAGATGTTCTCCCGGTCGTAGGCGTTCGTCGCCGAGGCCGTCAGTTCGAGCTTCGAGTATTTCGTGAACTCGAACGTCCGCTTCACCGACACGTCGAGGCGGTGGTAGTAAGGCAGGCGGCCGCCGTTGCGCTCCTTCGAGTAGAGGATGCCGAGTTGGCTCGGGTCGGCCGTGTTGCCGCCCAAAACGTCGGTCTGGATGCCGTTCGAGAAGTCGATTTGGTTGAAAAACCCTTGCGTGAGGGTGAAGGGGAAGCCGCTGCCGAGGTTCCAGCGGACGCCGAACTCCCACTCCTTTTTCTTCCCGGCCTGATAGGTGGCCAGCAGGTTGCAGTTGTGGCGGCGGTCGAAGACGGGCGGGTATTTCTGCTCGCCGTCGTTGCGGTTGACGAAGCCGAGCGAGTAGGTCGCCCAGAAATAGGCCCGCTGCAACTCCATTTTCACGTTGAAGTCGATGCCGTGCGCCTCGCCCTTTTCGGTGGTGAAGTCGGGCTGGTCGGCCGCCGTCTTGTTGCGGTTGAGGGCGATGAGCTGGGTGAAGCCTTTGTAATAGGTCTCGACGTTGAGGTCGATGTTCTTCGTCAAATCAATCTCGACGCCCCCCACGCCGTGGACGCTGTGCTGCAACTTGTCGGGTGCCTCCTCGGTCGAGTTGGGCTTGTAGAGCGTCCCGTCCGGCTCGCTCAAGTAGCCGACGAAGAGGTTGACGATGTCCTTTTCGTTGACCGTCGAGATGAGGTTCTGGGTGTAGATGCCGCCCGCAGCCTTGAGGCGCAGCCGGTCGGTGAGGTTGCACTTGAGGCCCAGCCGAGGCTCGGGCGAGAACTTGTTGAAAGAGGAGTAGTACTGCAGCCGGATGCTCGGCTCGACGACGATCGGCCCCGCCTTTTGCCGGTACTTGACGTAGCCGTCGAGCTCGCTGGTGTTCGACTTCTGGTTGATGGTCAGCTTCTTGAAGTTGACGAACTGGAAATCGGTCGTGTAGCCGTTGATTTCGACCCCGTACTTCAGCTCGTTGCCGCGCCCGAAGCTCGTGAAGTTGAGGTTGGCGTTGAAGCCCGACACGCCCGACTGGCGCGGCTCGCCGTCGCCCTCTTTCAGCTCGGAGTCGTACTTTGAAAAGGCAATGACGCCGTCGACGATGGTGTTCGAGTTCTGCGGCACGAGGGTGAAGTTGCCCCCGCCGCCCGTTGACTTCCAGCCGTACTGGGCGACGGCATATTTCACGTCGTCCTGAAAATTGAAGCCGAAAAGGTTGAGGCGGCTCCCGTTGGCCGCCATCACGGAGACTTTCGAGTACAAGTCCTGGTGCTCGAATGGGATGCCGTTGCCGTCGTTGACCTGCTTGTAGAGGTCTTTCCCTGTCCGGTCGATGAGCGACTTCTTTCCCGTGACGATGAACGAGACGGAGCTTCCGTCCTCACCCTTCAGTTTGACGATCGGCCCCTCGATGACCGCCTTCGCCTGAAACGGACTGCCCGAAAAGGTGCCGCCGAGCCGCTTGCGGTTGCCCTCGCGCGTCTTCATGTCGAGGATGGCCGAGACGCGGCCGCCGTACTCGGCGTTGAATCCGCCGGTGAAGACGTCGACGGTTCTTATCAATTCGGTCTCAAAAACCGAGAAGAAGCCGATGCTGTGGAAGGGGTTGTAGATGGTCATCCCGTCGAGCAGGATGCGGTTCTGCACCGGCGAGCCGCCCCGGATGTAGAGCTGCCCGCCCTGGTCGCCGGTGAAGATGACGCCGGGCAGCACCGTGAGGTACTGCGCGATGTCGGCCTGCCCGCCCGTCGAGGGGAGGGCGCGAATCTGCTTTGGCGTGACCGTGATTTTCGACACCTGGACTTGTGTGCGCGCCTGTTCCCTCTTTGCCGAGATTTCGACCTCTTTCAGGTCGACCTTGTTCTCGGCGAGGAAGATTTTTTGGTAGAGAATCTGCCCCTTCTTGACCTCGATGTCGACTGATTTCGTCTCGTAGCCCACGAAGGTGGCCGAGAGCTTGTAGCTGCCGACGGGGATGTTCGAGATGGTGAAGAAGCCCTCCTCGTCGGAGCTTGCGCCGAACTTCGTCCCCTCGACGCGGACGGTGGCGAAGGAGACGGCGGCCCCCGTCACCTCGTCGAAAACATTGCCGCGAACCGTGCCGACCTGCGCCAAGACAGCTTGCGAGAGCATGGCCAGCAGGCCGAAAAGGGCGATTTTTTTCATGGGAAAAGTCTGTTTGAAACTGGCGGCGAATGTAGACGGCCTGCCCGGATTGGCATCTTCCAAAATTGACGGCGGCCGACAGAAGCGACCTTGCACGCCGACGCTCGCTGCTCGCCCCGGCCAATTCATGGCCAAAAATTTCTTCGGCCGGATACCTTCGCCGCCGAACCATCCACCATTTTTCAGCAGCATGACGACCGTCCTCATCCTCGCCTTCCTCCAGCTTTTTGCCCCGAACCGAAACCCGAAACCCGAAACTCAAAACTCGCAAGGCACCGTCTTCACGCTGCGCGTCGAACAGAAGAAAAAGGACGTGCCGATTGCCCAGCATGAGGTTCTGCTGAAAAAGAAGTTCTTCGACCTTGTCTTCGAGTTCAACCAGCCTGGCTCGGTGGCTTGCATCGCCTCGTTCGACAGCACGATTTTCACGCAAGCCCGGCAAGGCCTCCCCGCCCGCCTCATCAACGGCCTCGAGTTCCTCGGCGAGCGCGGCGCGATGGACGAAAAGCCGCTCAACCCCGACCAGGAACTATTCATCGGCACCGGCAAGTACAACCTCTGGCACTACAAAAACCGGACGGACAACCGCTTCAACCGCTTCGACCACGGCCCCTATTTCATCACCTGCTGGCGTTCGCTGGGCCGCATCCAGCTGCTCGACACGCACGAGCTGATGGACATCGCCGAGGTGCCGGGACCGCTCTACCTTGTCTTCGCCCAGCCCGACGGCGGGCAGGTGGACTACCTGAAAATCAACTGGAAGTGAAACAAGACTGGCTCGATCGCGCCCAAAAAGAACTCAAGGACAGGCCGCTGGCCAGCCTTTTCCGAACGGTTGAGCCGGGCGTGGTGGCCGATGCGTTTTCCAGCCGCGAGGACTTTGACGGCCCGATGCCCGGCCCCGTCTCCGGTGATTCAAAAAGGAACTGGGAAATCTGCGAACAAATCCCAGCCGACGACGCGCCGACCGCCAACCGCCTCGCCCTCGCCGCCCTCGCTGGCGGGGCCGACGGCCTCGATTTCGTTTTTGAAAAAAGCTCGAAGCCCGACCTTGGGCGGCTGCTCGACGGGGTGTTTTTGGACATGGCCAGCGTCCATTTTTCGGAGAAAAGCAGTCGGCTGACTAACGAGAACATCCTTCCCCACCTCCAAAACTTCCTTCTTTCAAAAAACCTCGCGCCGGGCGAGCTGCGCGGCTCAATGGCCTTTTCGGGCGAAGTCCCGGCGGCGGCAATCGAACTTTCCATAGAATCGGGCGGCAGCTTCCGTACGGCTGGTTTCGCGGCACACGCCGACCTCCCTCCGAGCGAGCAACTGGCCGCGGTGCTGAAAGCCGCCAACTCACTCCTTATTAATAAGGAGAAAGAGGGCTTTCAGCCCGAACGGGCGGCGATGGCGATGCACTTTCAGATGCCGGTCGGGGCGGCGTTTTTGGCGGAGGCGGCCAAGTTTCGGGCGTTCAGCCTCCTTTGGCTGAATCTTCAAAAAGCATGGTGCTTTGAAAAGCTGGAAGTGCCGGTCGTCTACGCGGCCTTTTCGCCCTCGGCGGGAAACGGGCCGTCGAACACGGACTTCATCCGCTCGACGACGCTGGCCATGTCGGCGGTGATTGGCGGCTGTTCGAGGCTGACCGTCGGCCCGGCGGGAACCGAAAATTTCCACCGGCGTATCGCCCGGAACGTGCAGCACCTTTTGAAGCTCGAGTCCGGCTTCGAGCGGGTGGGCGACCCGGCGGCCGGGAGCTTTTTCGTGGAAAAATTGACGCGGCAACTGGCCGAGGCCGCGTGGGCAAAAATCTGAACTGAAAAAAGCAAAGGCAATGGGACCACTCTGGGGAATAGACCTCGGCGGCACCAAGATCGAGGGCATCATCCTCGAAGACCGCGACAACCCCGTCTCGCTGCGCCGCCTGCGGGTGCCGACGGAGGCCGAGCAGGGCTACGAGCACATCATCGAGCAGATTGCGAAGCTCATCGAGACGCTGGCGGCGGAGACTGGCCTGCGCCCCTCGACCATCGGCCTCGCCCACCCCGGCGCGAGCGACCCGCAGACCGGCCTGATGAAGAACGCGAACACGACCGCCCTCAACGGCCAACCCTTCCACAGCGACCTCGAGACCGTGCTCGGCCTGCCGGTCAAGATGGCCAACGACGCCAACTGCTTCGCCGTCGCCGAGGCCACCATCGGCGCGGCGCGCGAGGTGTGCCCGAACGCGGAGGTCGTTTTCGGCGTCATCATGGGGACGGGCGTGGGCGGCGGCGTGGTCGTGCGCGGAAAAGTGATAAACGGGCGGCACGGCATCGGCGGCGAGTGGGGCCACAACTTCCTCGACGAGACGGGCGGGCCGTGTTACTGCGGCCGCGTCGGCTGCGTCGAAACGCTCATCAGCGGCCCCGGCCTCGAGCGGTATTATGCCCGGCTGACGGGCGAGAAACTGGCTTTGAAAGAAATCATCCGCCGCGCCCGCGCCTTCAGCGACACGGCGGCGGAGGCCACGATGGCCCGGCTCATCCAATTTTTCGGAAAGGGGATAGCGACCGTCATCAACACGCTCGACCCCGACGTCATCGTCCTGGGCGGCGGGCTGGGGCATATTGACGAGCTGTACACCGACGGGGTGGCCGAGGCCTCGAAGTGGGTTTTCAACCCGACGGTCGAGACCATCTTCGCCCGGCCCAAACTGGGAGATTCGGCAGGAGTTTTCGGGGCCGCACTTCTCTGAATCACCCAAAAAGCCTTGCCACGAAATACGCCGCCCCCGCCGCCACGACCCCAATGGCCGTCACCCGCAGGGCGCCCGCGAAGGGCGGTTGGCCCGTCACCTTGCTCTTGATGTAACCGAAGATAAACAGGCAGGCGACTGTCACCGCCGCCGACCAGAGCAGTCCATCGTGCGGCGTTTCCGTGAAAAAATAGGGTAGCAGCGGCACCGCACCGCCCGCGACGTAGCTCAAGCCAATGTTGAGCGCCGAGTTTCGGGCGCGGGCGGCGTCGGGCTTTTCGAGGCCCAGCTCGTAGCGCATCATGAACTCGACCCATTTCTCCTTGTCGGCGGCCATCTCCTCGACCACTTTTTCGAGCGTCTCGGGGCGAATGCCGTAGCCGGCGAGGGCCTCGGCGACCTCAGCCCTTTCTTTTTCGGGGAATTTTTCAACCTCGAAAAACTCCCTTGCCAGCTCGCTGTCGTAATGCTCCTGTTCAGTCTTTCCCGCGAGGTAGCCGCCCAGTCCCATGGCGATGCTCCCGGCGGCAATCTCGGCAACCCCTGCAGCGATGACGACCGAGTTGCCCGCAACGGCCCCGGCCAGCCCGGCGGCGAGCGCGAAGGGGACGGTCAGCCCGTCGCTCATCCCGATGACGATGTCGCGGACGAGGTCGGAGCTTTGGAAGTGAGCCTCGTGGTGGTGGTCGGGCTGGTGGTGGAGGTGGAAGTCGGCCATGATTTTTGGAAAAGTTGCTGGGGCAAATCTGGCAGTTGTTGTCGTCGCCACCAAAATCCTGTGCAAAAGTCACTTGAAATCCAGCGGGTCGAAGTGCTGAAAATGCCCATTCATGCGGATGCGGTGGCGCGTCTGCTCGACGGCGCGGAGGTGCGGGAGGAGCTTGTCGAGGTGCTCCTTTAAATAGGTCTGCCGGTCGGGTTCGTTGAAGATGTTGAGCAGCTTGTACTCGCCGTCGAGGTTCAGGCCGATGCGGTGGCCGACTCGATAGGAGAGCGGGAGGTGGGCGTTTTTCCCGAGGTTGGAGCTTTCGCCAATCATCTCGTACAGGTTTTCAATCAAAACTAACAAGTCTGGGTCGTCGGAGGCGGGATGCTCCACGTCGTTCTCCACCCAGACGACGCGCCCGGCGGCATAGAGCTTTTCCTCAAAAGGGTTCTGGAAATCAGCGATTCGAAAAAGCCGCAGAGCCTCGGTCCGAATGTCCATGCGTCCGTCCGTGTAGCGGCGGTCGAGCTTGACGACGCGCATCTCGGTGCCGAGGCCGGGGATTTTTCCATCCACATAGGGTGGTAGGCCGAAGGTGCGGCCCGATTCGAGGCATTCGTCGACGAGCTGCTTGTAGCGCGGCTCGAAGATGTGCAGGTTGAGCGTCTCGCCGGGGAATGCGACGAGGTTGAGCGGGAAGAAAGGGAGCATGTCACTGGTGGCCATCGGCTCGGTCGGTTTCTTGTGCAAAGGTGTGGCGCGGAAAAAGGATTTGGGTCAGCGGGCCTTTTCGTCGACCTGCCGCAAGAGCCATTCGCGCTCCATCAGCGGGTTCGTCTCGACGATGAGGCGGCGCAGCTTTTCGCGCTGCGGCTGGCTGTAAGGGTTGAGGTGGACGAGCTTTCGCGTCAGCGAGAGGAGGTTTTTGAAGATGGCCTTGTGGTAGCCGAGGACCTCCTTGCGCTGAAGATAGGCCCTCATGGCCTCGAGGTGGCTTTCGAGGGCGTCCATCTCCCTTTTTTCGTAGTAGATTTTCATGAGCATGGACTTGGCTATCAGGTTCCAGAGCAGGTCGTCGTACTCGAAGCCGAGGAGGCCGCGCATAGCCGCGTCGTACTGACCTTTCTCGTAGTGCAGCCGGGCGAGGTTAAAGTTGACTACGGACAGCCTTTGTTTTTCTTCTAAAAACTGTTGGAACTCGGTAATGAAATGTTCAACCCAGTCAAACTCTTTGAGCTTCAACCCGCTCTGGACGGCATTTGTGAAAGTCCGACCAGAGATAAAGCCGTCTTCGAGGAGGAGTCGCTTCTCAAAACCTCGTCTGTAGAGTTCAAAGATTTTTCGGGCATATTTTTCATTTCCGGCATTGACACGAGACAAGCAGAAGTTGAGAGCGAACAGAAAGAGTTCCCTCTGCTCTGTCTGCGGGAAGTGGTGGGAGAACTGGAGGATGCACTCCTCGAACCGCTCATAGTTGGCCTCGTCGGTCTTTTCGAGAATGGTCTTGAGGCAATAGAAATAGGTGGCGACCGCAGGCCTCTCGAGCAGCCGGTGCGTCTCGACGAAGCGCAGCACGTCTTCGAGGAGGCCCGTGTCGTACTCGGCCTTGTAGACCGCGCCGTGGGTGAGCAGGAGGCTGGCGATGCGCAGCTTCTGCGCCACGAAGGCCGCGTCGAGCGAGTCGGAAAGCTCCTGCAAGTTGAAACGGGTGTTGCCCTTTAGGGTGGTGAGGTACTTGTACTCCTCCAATTCGAGGTTGAAGCCGTTCTGCAGGTGGACGGCGTTGCGCAACGGGCTGGCCGAGGCCGAGCGGCGGGCATGGTCGAGGCTCTGGCGGAAGGGCTTTTCGAGCTGCCGCCGCCGGTAGACAGAGGCCAGCGACGAGGTCTTTCGCACGTCCTCCTTCGTCATCTCCTCCCAGATGAGGAACTCCTCGACGTTCTTCAACAGAAAGTGCATCGCCTGCCGCATCCGCGCATCGTCGAAAGGCTCGCCGGGGAAGACGGCCGTCCATGCCGCCCGCTTTTCGACAGCACCGTGGTCGAGGTGGCCGTTCTCCACAAGCCAGTCGAAAAGCTTGACCACATCCTCGCGCTGGTTGTGGGCGGGCGAGCGCAGCCAGAGGCCGATTTGCCGCCGCTCGCGCTGGTTGGTCGAGCGCAGGACGGTGAGCAAGTGGGATTTTTCCATGTTGAGCTGTTTGAGCGCCTTCGTTTTGAAAAATTTTTCTCCAAAAAATTGAAACCCTTTCAAAAAGCGGGAGGCCTTCGTTCAACAAACGTCGGTTTTTGTAGCCAATATTTCATCCAAAACAGCCCTCATTGCCTCCGAAACGCAAGTTTTTTCAATCAAAACCGTTCCTCGGCCATGTCAATCATCGAAACAACCCGTTCAACAAAAGGCAAAATTTGTCTTTTCCCGGCGCGGCGCACCGCTCCACTTTTGTATCGTCAATCAGACATGAAGAAAGTAATCGCCCATCTCGCACTGAACATTTCCATCTGCCTCGCCGCCGTCTCGACGGTCGCGGCGCAGGGCTGGGAGCGCGTGTTGAGCACGAAGGGCGGCGAGGACCTCTACGACGTAGTGGCAAGCCCCGATGGCGGCTACCTCACGGTCGGGCAGTACGACGGCCTCAACCAGATTCTGCTGATTAAGACATACGCCGACGGGCGGCTGCAGTGGACGAAGCGATTCAGCACTATCAACAACGTCAACAAATCGGGTCGCTCGCTCGCGGTCGCCGCTGACGGCTCGATTTACATCACCGGTTACAGCGACGGATTCGGGCTTGACGGCAAGGACATCGTACTGCTTAAGACCGACCCCGAAGGCAACCTTCTCTGGCAAAACCATTACGGCACACAACAGGCCGAAGAGGCGTTCAGCCTCGTTCCAACAACCGATGGGGGTCTCTTGATAGCCGGGACCCGCGACTTTAATCCGAACAAAGACATCCTGCTTTTGAAGACCGATGCCGACGGCGGCCTCGTCTGGGAAAAGACTTTCTGGGAAAAGACCTTCGGCAGTCCGACCCTCGACGAGCAGGCTTATAGCCTGACCCTCCTCCCAGACGGTGGTGTGGCCGTCGTCGGCTCGGTCAAGCAAAGCGTCAACCTCGACGTGCTGGTCATCCGCACCGACGCTGCGGGAGAGAAGGTTTGGGAATGGACCTACGGATTGTCCGCCAGCAAAGCCGACGAGGCTTACAAGTCGGTGCTGACAGACGACGGCAAGCTGGTTGTGGCGGGCTATACCAACCTGATTATTGGCTCGGCCAGTCTCTTGATTAAGATGAGCCTCAACGACCCCGACTCGTTGGATTTTGTCAAATTGGGAGATGCCAACACCATCTTCAACGGACTGGCGAAAACCTCTGATGGCGGCTTCTTCACCTGCGGCACAAAGGAAATCGGGGCAAACGTCAACCTTTTCGTCTCGAAATTCGACGAGGACGGTGGCCTAATCTGGGAGCGCGACTTCGGGACTGGCGGGCCAGAATTCGGGGAGGCGGTTGTCGAGGCACCGGACGGCGGGGCGGTCGTGGCGGGCGAGAAATACCCCTACTTGAGCGGAAACGCCCACTATGCCTATCTCGTCAAGACCGACCCGGACGGGAACATCTTCACCGACCAGAT
The DNA here is from genome assembly GCA_044227705.1 of Saprospiraceae bacterium. Lineage (GTDB taxonomy): Bacteria > Bacteroidota > Bacteroidia > Chitinophagales > Saprospiraceae > JANOQP01. The sequence goes on along the minus strand of JBGAWE010000017.1, from coordinate 16,316 downwards.
TTCGGGGAACGTCTTCCACGACTTCAACGACAACTGCACGAAGGACGTCCCTACCGAGCCGGGCTTGCAGGACTGGATAATCAAAGTTACGAAGCCGGGCGAATTTGACCGCTACGCCGTGTCGGACGCAAACGGTTTCTACAAGACACAGGTGGACACCGGTACCTATCAGGTTCAGCTCTACCGCCCCAACGCCTACTGGCAACTTTTCTGCCAGCCCAACGGCTACACGACGACGCTGACCGATTTCTACGACACGGCAACAGTCAACATCCCGGTGAAAGCCAAGTTCGCCTGCGCATGGATGCGCGTCGATGTGGTCACGCCGGTGCTGGTGCGCTGCGAGCAGAACGAGTACGCCGTCAGCTATTGCAACGAGGGCACCATCCCGGCTGTCAACGCCAAAGTGGAGGTGACCCTTGATGAGGGGGTGAACTACTTGAGCAGCTCGGTTCCCGCCACGCTCGTCGGCGGCTCGACGTACAGCTTCGACCTAGGCTTCGTGGCAAATGGGCAGTGCGGCAGCTTCACGGTCAACACCTTCCTCGACTGCGACACCGAACTGGGCGCGACGCGCTGCGTGACCGCTCACGCTTACCCGGACACGTTCTGCAAGATGGCCTTCCCCGATTGGGACGGCTCAATCCTCGAAGCGACGGGCAAGTGCGACAGCGGCAAAGTACAATTCACACTGACGAACGTCGGCACCGAACCGATGGGCAAAGAAGGCAATTTCATCGTTATCGAAGATGTCTACTTGCTGACCGCCCCGGGCGGAGACACGCTGTTCGACTTCGACCCCCTGCAGCCGAACGTACCGACGAAGGTCTGGGAAGCCCCGGCCAACGGCTCGACCCGCCGCATCATCGCCTTCCAAACGCCCGGCTACCCCGGCCCGAGCATCCCGACGGCTGCCGTCGAGGGATGCACGACGGACACCAGCCAGACCGCCTCGCTCGGCTACTGGACGGCCTTCCCCGACGACGAATCGGAGCCGTTCAAGGCCAGCGACTGCCAAGAGGTATTAGGAGAAAATCCCGGCACTACGAAGATAGGCCATCCCAAAGGGGTCGGACCCGAGCATTGGATAACCGACTCCACCGATTTAGAGTATTTAATCCAATTCCAAAACACCGGCACGGACACGGTTCATTCGGTCGAGGTGAGGGACACCCTCTCCCCTTGGCTCGACCCGACGACCGTCCGTGCAGGAGCAGGAAGTGCGCCTTTTGACTTCGAGGTCTACGACGGCGGCATCGTCCTCTTCCGAATCCCCCAGACCGATTTGTTCCCAGTTGGCAGTGCGGGCGGTGGCCCCTCGAGCGGCTATGTTCACTTTCGCGTGTCCCAGAAACCGATTACACCCTGCGACACGACGATCACCAACCGCGCTGCCATCTATTTCGACAACAAGAACCCGGTCACCACAAACGAAGTGCGGCGGAAGGTCTGCCACGACATCACGCATTTCGTCACGGTAACAACGAACATGCCCACATGGCCGGGGGCTAAAGTGGAGGTCTTCCCGAACCCGTTCACGGAGTTCGCCAACTTCCAGATAAAAGAGGTGAACGCGAAACGCTACACCTTCGAAGTTTTCGACGCGGCTGGAAAACGAGTTTTGACCAATACACATAAGCATCCCGACTTCCGATTGGACTGGTACCAACTGTCGCCTGGAGTGTTTTTCTACCGGCTTTCCGCAGATGGAAAGCCGGTAGCCTCCGGGAAGGTCGTCGCCCAGTGATTGATTTTTGACGGTTTTCAGACAGGGCAAGGCCCGCGAGAACTGTCCCCAAATCTGAAATTTTTCATGAGATTATAACCGGGCCGCGCAGCCAATGGGCTGTGCGGCCCGCTATGTTTTTGAGGAAAATGAAAGCGGCGGACAAGGTGCCGAGCCTTTCCGCCGCTTTCTTTTTGAATGATCTCAATGTGGAAAAATCAGGCCATCTGGTCGCCGAAATGCTCGAAATAGTAACGGGCGAGGCCGACGACGTTCTTTACTTTCAATTTCAGGATGAGGTTTCGCTTGTGCGTCTCGACGGTGCGCGGGCTGATGAAAAGGCTCTCGGCAATCTGCTGGTTGCCCAGCTCCTGCGCGACGTGCCGGAGGATTTCCAGCTCGCGCTTCGTCAGCCGCGACGGCGGAATGCCCTCCGATTCCGACGGCACCGGCTCCGCTTTCTTGACCGCCCGGCCCGAGAGACGCGCGAGCAAAGTGTTGGACACGGTCTTCGAAAAATAGGTGTTGCCCTGCATGACGACCGAGATGGCGGTCAAAAGCTCCGGCGCAGAGCTGTCCTTGAGGACGTAGCCGAGCGCACCGGCGTTTATCATGCCGACGATTTTGTCGTCCTCGCCCATAGTGGTGAGCGCTAAAATCTTGGTGTGCGGGAGTGCTTGGAGAATCCTGTGCGTGGCGGAGATGCCGTCGATTTCCGGCAGGTTGATGTCCATCAGGATGACATCGGGGAGCATCTGGAGGGCCATCTCGATGGCCAGTTTCCCGTCCACAGCCTCGCCGATGACCTCGAACTGTGGCTCTTGCTTTAATAAGGTTTGTACGCCAAGGCGGAAAAGGTGGTGGTCTTCCGCCAGCAGCAGCCGTGCTTTTTTCATGTTAAGGTAATAGAAATCGGACGTTTCAGCCGTGATTACGAATGGGTGAAAGCCCAATTTCCGGCACTTGCCGGGGGGCAGCGCGAGACCGAAAATGGACAGGTCGGGGGGACGAAATCAAAGAAGGATGCGGGCAAAAGTAGCCAAGTTTCCTGCTTGCCCTTTGTTTCCAAAAAAAATACCACGATTGGAAATGGGGGTCAAAAACCACGAAAACAGCATGAAACCCAGCGGTTTTTGCCTCAAAAAGAATTTTTCGCCCGGCCAGTCGCCCGCTTGTCGGAGGTCGTTCTACCTTCGCCCCCGTTCCTGAAACACATCCGCATGCCCGGATGGCGGAATTGGTAGACGCATACGTTTCAGGTGCGTACGCCGCAAGGTGTGCGAGTTCGAGTCTCGCTCTGGGCACGCAAAAGAGAGGCCCGCTGACTGTTTAGTTGGCGGGCTTTTTCTTTGGGAAAAGACGCCGGTTTTTGGAAATGAAAAAGGCGAGTCAACCGACTCGCCTTTTCTGTTTGTGGAGCTTACCAGATTCGAACTGGTGACCTCTTGCATGCCATGCAAGCGCTCTACCAACTGAGCTAAAACCCCTTGCACATCGCCCGAAGGCGGGGCAAAAGTAAATTGACATTCCAGTCCGCAAAGCCGCCCCAGAAAAAAACATCTCCGCCCGCAGTCCCATTTCCGGGCTAAAACTCCCGTTCAAAATTTATCGCAACTGTTTGGCACTGTTTTTGGGCTACTCAAAATCGAAGGGCGGGAACGCCCCGACACAGACTTCTTCTTCCACCCTTTTTAATCCTTTCCACCATGTTCATTTTCAAGAAATCGCAAATAGCAATTCCGCTGGCGCTGGCTCTTTCGACCTCGGTCTTTGGCCAAAACTTGCAAGTCATCTGCCCGGCCAACCAGGTCTTCACTACGACCGGCCCGGCCTGTTCGATGAGCTTCACGCTCCCCTCAGCACAAGCCGTCAGCGAGAGCTGCCCCGGCTCGCCCGCGCTCTCCTATTCGAGCAGCCTCGGCAACGGCATCGGCCCCTATTGGGAGGTGCCGACGGGCAGCTTCACCATCTACGTCAAGGCCATCAACGGCTGCGGCGAGACGGCCGCCTGCCAGTTCACCGCGACGGTCAAGGAGGCGAAAAAGCCGACCGCCGTCCTCGTCAACGAGATGTTCGCCAATCTCTCTGGTGAGGGGACGCTCGCACTCCGCGCTCGGAACTTCGACCTCGGCTCCACCGACAACTGCTCCGAAAAAGGAAAGCTCCGCTTCTCCTTCTCTCAAAACCCGGCCGACTCGACTCGTCTGTTCGACTGCGACTCCATCGGAACGAGGGCGGTGAAAATTTTCGTCATCGACGAAAGCGGGAACTGGATCGCCAAACAGACAACTGTCCACATCGCTGACGCCCTCGGAAGCTGCACAAACCTGTTCATCGGGGGCAAAATCACGACCGAAGCGGGCCAGCCGGTCGAGGGCGCAACGGTCGATTTGCAAGTCGGCGGCGAATTTTCCGAGGCCAAGACCGGCGAGGAAGGCGGATTCCATTTTGAAAAAATCCAACCCGGCCAGTCCGTCGCCGTCACCCCCGCGAAAGACGTGAACCCGCTCAACGGCGTCTCCACGTTCGACCTGTCGCTCATCTCGCGGCATGTCCTCGGGCAAAAACCGCTCACGCCACTCAAGCTCATCGCGGCCGACATCAACCGCAACGGCCACGTCACGACGGGCGACATCGTCCAGCTCCGCAAGCTCATCTTGGGCGAAATCCCCGACTTCCCGCAAAACGACTCGTGGCGTTTCGTCCCGAAGAGCTTCGTCTTCGACGCCGCCAACCCGCTCGGCACGCCCGCCCCGTCGGCCGAGGTCTTTTCGGAAATGACCAGCAGCCAGCCCGGCCTCGACTTCTTCGGCGTGAAAATCGGCGACGTCAGCGGCGACGCGAACCCCGGAAACCTCACCGGCGGACCGGCCAGCGACCGCAGCGGCGAGGGCTTCTTTTTGAAAACAACAGACCGCGCCGTGCAGCCCGGCGAACTTGTCGAGGTGGCCGTCGAGGCTGACCTCTCGACCGTCGCGGGATTGCAGGCGACCATTGGCTTTGATGCCAACTCGCTGGTTTTCAACAATTTAGAGGAGAATCTGGAAACGGGTTTCACCCAAAACAACATCGGAACCTCGCGCCTCGCCGACGGGAAACTGCCCATCAGCTGGTTCTCAGAAGACGACGCGAAGGGTAGAATGGCCCAGCTTTTCACCCTGAAATTCCGCGCCCGGGCGGCTGGCCGATTGAGCCAGATGCTCCGCCTCGGCAACCTGCCGACCAACTCCGAGGCCTTCGGCCGCGACGGCCTCGCGCACAATCTGACGCTTATTTTTGAGGACGAACAGGCGCAGGCGGAGGGGCCTGCGCCCGCCCTCTCCCTCGAACAGAACGAGCCGAACCCGGCCGTCGGCGAGACGCGAATCCGCTTCTCGCTCCCCGAGGCCGGCCGCGCCGCGCTCCGAATCTTCGACGCGACGGGCCGCGAGGTCTTCCAACAAAGCGCGGATTTCGAGGCCGGAAACAACGAGTTCCGCTTCGACGCCTCCGGCCTCGGGCTGCCCGGCGGCCTCTACCTCTATCGGCTCGACGCGCCCTCCGGCTCGCTCTGCCGCAAACTCGACCTTATTTTTCGTTAGACTGCTCCGGCAATGGCCGAGGCTTTCATGAGATTACTTTTTTGTTCCAACACATTGTCGAAAGCTGCGGCGACCATAGGGTCGTCGCGGCTTTTTTGCTTTGCGACAACGCCCACGCGGGTCAATAGCAGTCCCAATTGAACACCACTCGGGAAAAATCGCCTGCCCGCAAGTCCGCCTCGCGGATGAAGAAATTGGCCACGCCCATGTCTCCCCAGCAGATGCCGAGGTCGTCGTCCGAGTCGAGTTGAAAAAGGAGGAGCATAGGGTCGGCGGCCGAGCGCGGGTCCTCTTGGGTGAAGTGCGCGTAGCCCCCGATTTTGTTGTCGGCAGCCCAGAGCGTGTCGGAAAGTTGGCTCAAAATGTCCCACCATTCCTCACCGAACTTTTGATAAAAATCGACCTTCAAGAGCTGCTCGAAGCGATAGTCGGTCGGCGAGACAAGCTCCGCAACTTCCTCAAAATCAATCAGGTAGGTCTGCCCGGCGAGGATCGGCATGTTCTCGACGGCTTTCAAAAAGGAGAAGTCCGTCCACCGCGCGCCGCAGTTTTTTTCATCAAAATCGGGGTGGAAGACCGCGCGCCAATCGGCCTGGTTCTCGCCGTCGTCGAAGTCGAGGCCGAACACATCATCGTCGGCAATCCAGAATTGGAGGAGGCCGCGCGTCGGGTACGGCGGCATCGGCGGCATTTCCGCGAAGTTGATTTGGGCGAGGAAGAACAGGTTCGCGCCCCGCGAGTCGGTCGGCAGCGGCCGATCGGCGGGCCAAAATGGTTCGCCGCCGATTTTGCTCTGCCCGAAACCGGAGGTCGCCGCTTTTTTCAACAGAAGATGAACCGCATCGAGCTTCGTGTCGAGAATGGCGGCGCGGTACGGCTCCATTTTCGGAGGGAGAGGGATTTCCATTTTTAGTTGATGCTTTTGGCGACGGTGATGGAGCCGGTCTTCACCAACCGCGAGCCGTTGGCAAAGCCTATTTGGCAATAATAGACATAAGCCCCGTCCAGAACCTTCTTGCCGGTGTTGTTCCAGGAGCCGTTCCAGCCATCGGGTTCGTTGTTCGGCTTGAAGTCTTTTTTCTCGAAAACGAGGCCGCCCCATCGGTCGTAGATGCGCAGCAGTTCGACCGTCGGGTCGGCCGCCGGGTCGACGAAGGGGGTGAAAAAGTCGTTGCGCCCGTTGTCGTCCGGGCTGAAGACGTTGGGGATGTACACGGCGAACGACGGCACCGGCGGCGGGTCGGTGGAGGTCGAGTCGCAGTCGGAAACGTAGTATTCGTTGAGCGTCGTCGCGCCGAGGATGAGGCGCGGGGTCGGGCAGAGCTTCTCGGCCGACTCGTTTTTGAAGTCGATCCAGTACAAAAAATGCTGCCCGCCCGGCTCGCTGACGGTGGCGAAGGTCTCCTGCGAGTTGCACCCGCTGGCGGCGGTGACGATGCCGTAGACCTCCGAGGCGGGCGGCACGTCGAGCGTGAAAAGCACCGCGCTCCCATCCGGGTCGCCGATCTTGACTTTCAGAATCGCGTTCTGCTGGGTGACGAGGTATAGTTTCCCGTCTCGATAGGTGAGGTCGCCGCTGGCCCAACCCCAGGGGCTGGGCAGCGCACCGAGGTCGTCGAACTGGCCGCTCGACGGGCGGTATCTGGCCAGCCGGACGCCCGCCGCGAAAAGGTCTCCGTCGGCATTGGCGGTGAGGGATGTGTAATAATCGGTCGTCCCGTTGGGGAACTCGCCGATTTGGTTGACGGCGCAGTCGGTCGTGTCGAGGGTGTAGAGCTGGCCCTCTTGGCCGAGGATGTAGAGGTTTCCGTTGGGGTGAAAGGCGAGGTCGGTGTAAGTCCCGAGCTGGCTGATTTGGCAGAGCGGGCTGAACTGGCAGCCGCCCGCCACGTCGATGAAGCCGATGTTCAATTTCTCGTCGAGGACATAAATGCGCTGCGCCTCGGCTCTTTCGGCGAGGAACGGGATGAGTGAAAAGAGAATCGCAAGCCAGTTCTTTTTCATGCAAAACAGGCCACAACCTGTTGGTTTTCAATGATTTGTCTACCCAATCATCACCGCAACGCCCATCGCCGCCGCGCCGACGAGGTACCCCGAGTAGACCTCGCCCGCTTCGTGCGCCCGCAGCGATAGCCGTGCCGCGCCGACCAGCCCCGCCACCACGACCGCCGCCCAGAGGACGGCTTCGAGGCTGAACGCCAGACTCCCCACAGCCAGCGAGCCGCTGCCCCAGCGCCGCAAAGTGAGCACCACGACCATCGCCAGCCCGCCCATCCCGATGGCGTGGGCCGAGATTTTGAAGAAGATGTTGGCGAAAAAAGCGAGCAGCAGCCCGAGCGTCGCGCCGAGCAGCATCGAGGTGCAGAGCGGCGGGAGGAGGCCCTTCGCCATCACGTTCTTCAGCAGCCAGAGGTAAAAAATGGCGGTGACGATGTACGGCCCGTGCCGCTCCTTTTGCGTCTCCATGCTGAAGCTGTCGATGAAGCCGAGCGGTTTCATCAGCCCGATGCCGACGGCGGGGATGAGGAACGTGCTAAAAAAAACCATCATCACCAGCGGCCAAGCCTTCGGGTCGGAGAAGCCGGAGAGGCCGAAAGCGAACGGGTTGACCGACATCAGCAGGAGCAGCCCCCATGTTGGGACGAGCATCGGGTGGAAAAGGATGGAGAGCGTCAGGGCGAGCGGTCGCGGCATATTTTTTCAAAACTTGGCTGGCCAAAGGAAAGCAGGCGGGACGGACGGTCACTCCTGTTTTTTTTCAACAAACAAAGCCCAGTCACTCATCTCGCGGTGGCCCTCGACGGCGAACGAGCGGGCGTCCTCGCGGGGGATCTTGAAAAGCTGCTCGATGTGCTCGAAGACCTTTTCGGCCCGAATCGAATCGCGGAGGACAGCCGGGATGATTTCGCCTGTGGAGCCGCCGGGCTGCTGGTCACCAAAGACTTGAGCAAGTTTTTGATAGGTCAAACGGGCGGCTTGTAAAGTGGAAAGCCAGTCCATTGGCGAGCGCGAGGGGCCAGAGCCGACGGGCTGGTAGCGGTTGCGGAGGCTTTTGTAAAAATCCTTTTCGTCGTCGGATAACGAGAGGGAGGCCCAAAAATCCGGCTCGTCCTGATGCTGCTTTCCGGCAAAAACGGTGGCGATGGACGGCAGCGGGTCGCTCACAACGCCGGGCGGAGGCGGTGCGGCGCGGGAGGAGAGGCCGTTCGTAAAGGTCTGTGTCTCAACGGTTTGTACGACCTTGCCCGTCTTCTTTTGAAAGAGGATGAGAACGAAGACGGCGGCCGCCGCGACGAGCAGCAGCTTTTCGACGGGGCCGAGGAAGGGGCGTTTCGAGTCGGTCATTTTTTGAACGATGGCTTTTGGCGAGCCAAAGATTGAAAAGACCCTGCCAATCAACGGCCAGCCAGCTTTTTCGACGGCCCGCGACTTTTTCCGCCCCGGTTTCGAGCGGATTTAAGACGTTTGCAGCCAAGCCCCGGAACCGGGCAAACCAACCAACTATTAAAAAAATGCGCCTCAACCTCAACATCTGGCGGCAAGGTGGCCGCTTCAAGGGCGAGTTCGTCCAGTACCAGCTCGACGATGTGAACGAGCACATGTCGTTCCTCGAAATGCTCGACGTCCTGAACGAGCAGCTCGTTTCGCGCCGCGAGGAGCCTGTCGTCTTTGAGCACGACTGCCGCGAGGGCATCTGCGGCACCTGCTCGCTCACCATCGACGGCCAGCCGCACGGGCCGATGAAGGGCACGACCACCTGCCAAGTCCACATGCGCCACTACAAGGACGGCGACACCATCACCATCGAGCCGTTCCGCGCCCGAGCCTTCCCGGTGCTGCGCGATTTGGCGGTCGACCGCTCGGCTTTCGACCGCATCATACAGTCGGGCGGCTACATCTCGGTCAACACCGGGCAGGCGCAGGACGCCAACGCCATCCCCATCGAAAAGGACCAAGCTGGCAAAGCCTTCGAGGCGGCGGCCTGCATAGGTTGTGGGGCCTGCGTGGCCGCCTGCCCGAACGCCTCGGCGATGCTGTTCACGGCGGCGAAGGTCTCGCACCTCGTTTTGCTGCCGCAGGGCGAGGTCGAGCGCGACAAACGGGTGCTCTCGATGGTCGCGCAGCACGACCGAGAGGGATTCGGCCGCTGCTCGAACGTGGGGACCTGCGAGGCGGAATGCCCGAAAGAAATCTCCATCGAGAACATCGCGCGGCTGAATCGGGAGTTCCTCCGCGCTTCCTTCGCCTCCGACAGAACGATGGCCTGACCGGCCTTTTGCCCGCCGCCGATTCGACGGCTCGGACTTTTTCAACGAGAAATTTTCATTGCAAAAAAGGGCTTCGCCAGAACGGCGGGGCCCTTTTTGTTTGTCGGCCGACGGTACGTTTTTCACGAACTTTTGGTGAATAAGGCTCACGGGATGGAGCTTTTTGGAATCCTCAAACGTCTTAAGGCCGTAGCTTTTTCGACACAAAAAGCATTTAATCCAAAACTTTCACTTTAATAATTCCCATCATGGACGAATCCTTTAATTTCAAGAACCTCATCATCCCGACGGCCATCTTGCTCGACTCGCAACTGCTCATGGGCCAGCAAGGCCAGCCGCCCCTCGTCGAGGCCACCGAGGCCGACGCGAAGTACACCAACACGACCGTCGTATACAAACAGAAAGCTGCCGACGACGCGCTTGTCCTACTCTCCCTCGGACAGGCATACGGAACCGGGAGCGTGGTGCGCATCGCCGTCGCCGACCCGAAGCCGCAGCCAGTCGAGGTGAAAGCACCGACAAGAGGCGAGACAGCTCCCGCACTGGTCGCCGAACAGCCAGCCGCCAGTCCCGCGCCGGTGTTGGTTGAAAAATTGGCCGATCACTCGACGGAAGTCGTGGTGAAAAGACGGCCCGAGACCTCCAAAGCCACCGAAAAAGCACTCGCCGAGCAACGTTCGCAAGGTCTGCACAGCCCGAAGCCCATCCCGGTGCGCTCGACGGGCAAGGTCTACGACCCGCACAAAAAGAGCCTCCTCGACAGGCTGCCGAAACTCCACTTGCCGCAGGTCGGCGGAGGCGGCCGGGTGAGGTGCCCGAAAGTTTGACGGAAATTTTTTACGGTTATTTGGGCCGTCCCCGAGTGCTCGGGGGCGGCCCTTTTTTGTTCGCCGAAACTGGACCCGAGGACTTTTCAAGCATGGCAACAATTTTTATAGCATCGTGATTACGCTTTGGCAACTCGGGAGCATTGAGGGTTGAAATGTTGATGGGAGACCGTTGAAACCTGCTTTGAGAAAGCCGCGACCGCCACCATTTTCACTCACCATTCTATTTTTTCCAAATGAAAAGATTTCCGAAGTCCGTGTCGGCTCCGACCGGCGCGCAGTCCAACATCGAGGCGACGACGCTAGTCGTCTGTTTCAAGTCGGCCAAAAGCCCAGAGGAGGCGGCCGTGATTTTCCAGAACATCGGTCTCGCCCTCGTCACCTCCGAAAAGCGGAACGAGAACGACCGCATGAACCGCATCAACCACACCCCGACCCGATGGTGGGTCAAAACGGCCGACGGCTCCGGCATCGATGATGCTCGCCTTTCGGCCATTGAGGCCGCCCTCGCCGGGCAGATTGAATGGGTCGGGCCGGTCTATTCGAGCGGCGGGCCGGAAAGCAGTTTTTGCACCATCCCCGATGTCGTGCTGATTTCAAAAAGCAACAAGGCCTCCCGCTTGGCCTCGCTGTCGAAGTCGCATGGGCTGACGCTCGACGAAAAGCGGTCGAAATACCTCACCGGCTTCCACTACATGAAAACCGCGCCGGGCCGCGCCGGGGCTGCCTTCGAGGTGCAGGCCAAGCTGGCCAAGTCGGGTGAGGAGGTTCATTTCGAGCGGATGCCGATGATCGTGCCGACCTGCGCCGTCACGCCCAACGACCCGTGGTGGGGCAGCCAGTGGGATATGGCCCAAATCAAGGCACCCGAGGGCTGGGAAATCGAGTCAGGCCGGGCGAGTGTCGTCGTCGCAATCCTCGACGAGGGCGTCGACCTCAACCACCCCGACCTGAAGTTCTCCGAGCCAGGCATCAACCTCGGCTGGATGGGCGGCGACGGCTCGCCGACGGGCAACCACGGCACCGCCTGCGCGGGCATCGCCGCCGCCACGATGAACAACAACGAGGGCGTCGCCGGCGTGGCCAGCGGCTGCAGCATCCTGCCGCTGGCCTTTTCGAGCTGGTCGGACGTGGAGTGCGCGATGGGCATCAACTACGCTACGCAGCACGGCGCGTCGGTCATCAGCATGAGCTTCGGGGTTTATGACAGTTGGGGGAGCTGGAACTACGCCGTCATCGACCCCGAGATTCAAAACGCTTTCAACAACAATGTGGTCATGTGCGTCGCCGCCGGCAACGAGAACGACGGCGTTTGGGACGGGAACGTCAACCGCTACCCGGGCCGCCACCCGCTCGTCATCTGCGTGGGCGGCTCTTCGACGGACGACAACCGGAAAACCCCGAACTCGCCCGACGGCGAAAACTGGTGGGGTGCCAGCCACGGCGAGCAGTACTACAACGGCGTGCTGACGGGCCTTTCCGTTGTCGCGCCGTGCGTCCTCTGCCCGACGACCGACCGGCTCGGCTGGGACGGCTACACGGGCGACAACTACATGCCCAATTTCAACGGAACCTCATCGGCCACGCCGCACGTCGCCGGGCTGGCCGCGCTGCTGAAAAGCCAGGACCAGAGCCGGACGAACGGCCAAATCCGCGAAATCATCGAAAAAACGGCGGCCAAAGTGGGCAACTACACCTACACCAGCCGCGAGGAATTCCCCGCCGGGACTTGGCACCAAGAGATGGGCTACGGCCGCATCGACGTAAAAGCCGCCTTGAGCTACGCCTCGCCGATGGGCTGCGGCGAGGTGAAAAAAGCGGCCAAGCTGACCCTCATGCAGATGGCGCTCAACAAGTCCAACCACGTCAAGGCCGACTACGACTGCCCCGAGTTCGACTCGTTCCTCAACCCTAACGGTGGCAAGGCCTTCAAGGTCGAGCCGTGCTTCTACCTGCACTGGGGCGACGGGCCGAACGACAACATCGAGACCGAGGACTTCGAGGTCGTAATCCTCTCGGTCTGCAACCCGTTCAACAACGTCGAGTTCCGGGGCGTGACCCTGTCGGACATCGAAATCGTCCACGCCGACGGCACGCCCGTCGAGCTGCTGCCCGACACGACCCCGTCGGCGATGGTGGTCCCGTCGAAGCTCGTCTCGTTCAACAGCATTGCGGCGGCCTCTTGCTCCAACATCGAGCTGGTCGTGAAGACCTCCTGTGCGCTCGAGGGCGGCTACAAAATCCGCTTCCACTTCTGCATCGAGGAGGTGAGCCTCGGGATGTCGCAGGGCGACGAGGCCGCGTTCGACCTCGAATTGGTAGCCAGTTGAGCGGCGTTCCTATTTTGAAAAATCCTTTTGGAAAGCTTGCTGCCCTGCCGTTGCGACGGCGGGGCAGTTTTTTTTTGAAAAAGGACAGGTTTCACGGTCTTTGGACAACCAACCGCGAGCCGAGCCACCGCTCCCCTTTTTTCAAAAACAAAAACCAGACCCCCGCCTCCAACCCGCCGACGTCGATGGAACGGCCGACCGCCGAAAGCTGGACCACTTGCCCGAGCGCGTTGGCCAGCCGGATTTCCTTCGGTTCAAAAGGAAGCTCGACGAGACCGCTTGCCGGGTTCGGGCTGATGGTCAAAACCTCGGCGGTCGGCTCGGTCGCGGCGGCGGTGAAATGGCACGGCTTGTTGGTGCTCGCCCATTTGGGGTTGACGTAGTCGACCTCCGCATCGGCATAGCAGCGGATGAAAGACCAGCAGCCAGCGAGGACACAGGCATGCCCAATCCCATACCAATGAGTGAGGTTCATCACTCCGAACCGCTCGATGATTTGGCCGTTGGGAAAGCCCATGCCCCAATGATAAGGCCACAGATTCGAGACAAACTGGACGCGGAGCGTGTACCCATTCACCTCGGTCGTGGAAACAGAGTCAATGCGGTACTGAAAAGGCGCGTCTGCATCGGCGCAACCATCATCGATGCCATTCTCAACAATGGCCGACGTGATGGTGTCGCCTGCCGCCGCCCCGAAATCGAACAGCAAGACGAACTGCCCTTTCACTCGCCAAAAGACCTTGTCGCCCTGCACCGCCACGAATCGGGTTAGGCTATCGATGCGAGTCGTTTTGAAAAAGGTCACTTCGTTGCAATGGATGGCGCGGGCGTTCCACCCGTCGATGAGCGTGTCCTCGTCGGCCGTGTAGGTGAACAGGCCGATGGCCGGGTTGCAGTCAATTCGATAGGGTGTTTGGTGCCAAACGGCCCCTTTTGGGGCGAAAACCGTGCTTTGGGAAAAAGCCGGGAGGGTGGCCGCGAGAGCTAAAAGGAAGCAGAGGTTTTTCATGCCGAGCGGATTTGGTGGAAAGTTTCGCTCCGCAATTTTAAGCACGGAACGACCTGCCGCCCGACGCCTGCGGCGCGACCAGATTGTCGCCCGTTTTCTTTTTGGAAAAAATCCCGTCGCCCTTTTTCAATCTTTGCCCACCCCCGCCCGACCGCCTTTTCCGCACCTTCTTAGAAAAACAAGCCGAGCCTCCCGGCCTAAAAATCTCACCTTATGAGCAAGCCTCTATCCATCCTCTGCCTCGCCAGCTTTTTCAAGGGCAACGAGTTTTTGCGCGGCGCGAAGGCCGCCGGTTGCACCGTCTACCTGGTCACTTCTGAAAAATTGAAAGAGAAGGCCTGGGCGCGGGAGGCCGTCGACGAGTTCTTCTACGTCCCTTCCGACGAGCACAACCACTGGAACATGGCCCACGTCATCGACGGCCTCGCCCATGCGATGCGCTCGCGCCGCATCGACCGCATCGTCTCGCTCGACGATTTTGATGTTGAAAAAGGCACCGAGCTGCGCGAGCATTTCCGCATCCCCGGCATGGGCCAAACTACTGGGCGCCACTTCCGCGACAAGCTCGCCATGCGGGCGAAGGCGGCCGAGGCGGGCATACCAGTGCCGCCATTTTGCGCCCTTTTCAACGACGACGACATCAACGAGTTCGCCCGGAAGACCCCGACCCCGTGGCTCGTCAAGCCGCGCGGCGAGGCCTCTGCGACGGGCATCAAAAAGGTCCACTCGGCCGACGAGCTTTGGCAGCATATAAAATCGCTTGGCGAGCGGCGGCACCAGTACCTCGTCGAGCAGTTCAAGCCGGGGGCGGTCTTCCACGTCGACGCGCTTTCGAATGACGGAAAAATGATTTTCTGCCGCACCTCGCAGTACGTCAACACGCCCTTCGAGGTCGCACATGGCGGCGGCATCTTCCGCTCGGCCATCTGCGAAATCGGCGGCGACGACGAAAAGGCTTTGAAAAAACTGACCGAGAAAACGATGGAGGCCTTCGGGATGCAGTACTCGGCCAGCCACACGGAGTTCATCAAAGCGCACGACGGCAGCGGTTTCTATTTCCTCGAAACCGCCTCGCGCGTCGGCGGCGCCAACCTCGCCGAGATGGTCGAGTTCAGCTCGGGCATCAACCTTTGGAGGGAATGGGCGCACATCGAGGCGGCGCAGGCGCGAGGCGAGAAGTACAAGTTGCCTAAGGTCTCGAACGACTACACGGGCATCGTCGTCTCCCTCATCCGCACCAAAAAGGCGGACTACTCGTGCTTTCCCGAAAAGGAAATCGTCTGGCGCATGGACCTCGACAACCATATCGGCATCATCGTCCGGGCAAAAAGCCGAGAAAAAGTCCTCGAACTGCTCGACACCTTCGCCGGGCGGATACAGCGCGATTTCCACGCCTCGGTCCCAATTTCGGCAAAGGCTACGAGTTGAGCAACGACTCAACTCGTTGATTTTCACCGGATTGGCTTGCTTTTCCTGTCGCTCAATCCGCTGTCCAGCGGGCGACCATAAAGCCGGACTGGCCCTTGTTGCGCAGCAAATAGTCTGAAATCGGCCACTTTGAAATCATCACCCGCCCGAACTCGCTCGATGCGTGGAGGAGGTGGACGCGGCCTCCCTGCCGGACGGCGAACCCCTCGTGGGTGCAGTCGAGGTCGGGGCGGGAGGAGGTGAACACGAGGAGGTCGCCGTCGAGGAGGTCGTCCTCCGCCTTTCGGGCTTGGTTTTTGGGAATGTAGGAGAAGGTGCGGCCGCTCAAATCGGCCTCGGCCTGCTTGATTTTCTCGAAAGAAACCGAGTCGGCGAGGCCGGGGTAGAAGGCTCGTTTTCGGCTCATGAAGCCGATTTTCTTTTGAATAACCTGGCCCCCAATTTCATCGGAAATCAGCCGGAGATGCCCAGCGGCCTCCTGTTGGAGCAGCCATTCGGAGAAATAATGGAGCCTCGAGCCGTAGCCGTCGATGCGGCCGTTTCGATAGCGGATGGCGGTCAGCTTTTCCTTAAAAGAGTGAAAATCAGGCTGTTGTGATTGGGCCGCAAGGCATGTGGCGAGCGTCGTCTCTACGAAAGTGAGGCAGTCGAACCCGTCGAAACCAACGACGAGCTGCTCCTCCAGTTGGCCTTCGAGCGAATGGGAGACATAAGGCAGGCCGACAAACGACCGACCGACCGTCACGATGTTCTCCGAAAAAGAAGCAGCGGGATTGATGAGCCGGGCTTTTTCCAGAAAGACCTGCTCGGGGTCGCCCGAAATGTGGGGAAAAAGGCTCGCAACAAAAAAAATGGGAAAAAACGCCCTGCGCACGATGGAGTCGGTTTTTTAGCCATGCCCGCCGGCTTCGTTGTCACGACGGCTCGAAATCGGGCATAAATTTCAACGAAGGTATCTCGACCTTTGACCCGTAACAGGGCAAAACGCCCAGTTTTTTGAATCCTCCTCATGAACAACTCCTTTTTTCAAAAAGAGATGAACCGTTTCAACCAATCAATCCGCGTCTTCGGCCTTTTCGTCGGCCTTGTTTTCATGGCCAACTTTGCACAAGCCCAGCAAAGCCAGACCGACACAAAAACGGCCGTC
>JBGAWE010000320.1:0-4275 GCA_044227705.1 Saprospiraceae bacterium | reverse complement strand
GAAATTGCCCGAGGCGAATGGTTCGACGGCCGTTTTACCGTACCGAAGCACCTTGATTTCGCCCGCTGCCGGGTCGTTGAAGAAGAGGTCGCCGTCGGGGTTGCGGGCGAGGCCGTCGGTTCCATTGTTCAAAAAGGCCAGTTTGACATCGGGAAAAACGATGGCACCGAGTGAGAAATCGACCTTCCCGAGACGGCCTGGCGTACCGTTCATCGAAACCCAGTCGTATTTCCCTTTTGTCAAAACCCAGAGGCCACCAGTGCCGTCGGTGGTGAAGGCGGTGGGGTTTTCGCCGGTTTTGATGGTTTTCAGCCGGTTTTCGCCCGAAATCCCTATCTCTACAATGGTCGAGTCAGTGCCGAAGCCTCCCGAGTTGGCCACCCAGACGGAGCCCCCATTTTTCACCATCCGCTCGCAGCCGCTGCCGATTCCGGCAATGGTTTTCTCAATCGAATTGGTGGAAAGGTCGACGACGGCCACGCTCCCCGAAAGCCCGTCCGCGCCCCACTGGCTGACGAAGGCCTTTCCGTTGCCGCAGTCGATGAGGTATCGCGGCTGCTCGAAGCCGGTAATTTCCGCCTCGAACTTGAACGTCGTCGCGTCGACGACGACCACCTTGTTCGCGTTGTTGACGACGAGGTACATCTTTTCGCCAATCAAGGTCGCGCTTTGCAGGACGTTGCCGACGGACGCGCCGCTGTTGGCCGTGCCGAAGATGTCCTGCAATGGCTCGGGCAGCTCGTCGCTGACGAAGGTGACGGTGCCGGTCCCGCTGCCGAAGTTGCCCTCGCAGGTGACGAACGCGCCTGACGTGTAGTTGCCCGCGCCCGGCTGCTCGCCGTCGTTGCAGGCGGCAAAAAGGATGGAGAAAAGAAGGATGGAGAAAAGTCTGCTTTTCATAACTCTTTGAATTTTAGCGAGTTGGTTGAAAAAAGCAAACGGGAGAAAAGAAAACAGGCGCAACGCCGGTTGCCCCGACGCGCAGCCAATTTCCCGACCTTTCGCCCGAAAGCCGATGATGGATTGACTGGCGGCAGGTCTTCTGACTTGGCCCATCCCCGGCGCCTTCCCATCCATTTGGAGCGTGGACAGTGGCGTTCGGCCGGGGACTTTTGACGGGCTTCACAGCAGCGGGGACTGTCCGGGAATCTCACCCGGTTCCCTTTTCAGGCTTCTTTTTGGAGGAAAGAGCGCACCGCGAATCGGCGGGCAAGGTAGAAATCGGGGCATGAAAAAAGCCCCGGCACATCTGTCGGGGCTTCTTGAAAAATTATAATCCCATGAACTTTGTCTGTTGGAGGTGGCGAGTTCGGCTCACTTGGAGAGCACCAGACCGCCGTTCTGAATCTTGATTTTGATAGGCATCAGCATGGTCTAAAAACGTTTAGTTGCGTGATTGATGGTACAAAGGTGAATGGGCGCATCACCCCCGGCAATTACATTTTTTTGGGGTTGTGAAAACTTGATGCCTACGACAAAAAGCTGCTCTGAGCGGTGAAGAGGTTGAGAATCAGATGATTAAATAAGCAAACCAGTCAATTTCGATTGATTTTTAAAAGAGAGGAGGCCAGCCCGAAACGCATCGAACTGACCTACTTGTGAAACCAAAAGCTC
Organism: Saprospiraceae bacterium; assembly: GCA_044227705.1. Lineage (GTDB taxonomy): Bacteria > Bacteroidota > Bacteroidia > Chitinophagales > Saprospiraceae > JANOQP01. The sequence goes on along the minus strand of JBGAWE010000320.1, from coordinate 2,661 downwards.
CATTCGGGAAAATTTTCTTTTGAAAAGTTTTTTTCGCTCAAACTTCTCGCGGCCTCTTCCTATCGAGCTAATCGGTTGAAAACCAACGCCTTGCGCCCAAAACCGGGCCGCGCCACGCCGGCGATTATTTTTTCTCCCAAACATTGTCCTTCGGGTTCACGTCGGGGATTCTCCAGGCCGCCGAGGGTCACTTTTTTCAATTCTCCCGAGCCGGGAAAAGAGAGCGTCACGCTCAAACCGCGCTGGCCCGCGTCGCGGAAGACGCGCGCCGTCTCATGGTGCTCGACCACCTTGCCGTCGGCGAACTCGATGGTCAGTTGGACGGGCAGCGGCATCGTGCCGGAGTTTCGGTAGGCGATGATGACGCTGTCGCCCACTTTTTGGGCCGACTCGAGCGTGAGGTCGGGCTGGCCCGGCTCGAAGAACCACGGGCGCCAGAACCAGGTGAGGTCTTCTTGCAGGAAGTTGTTGTAGGTGTTGAAAAAGTCGAACGGCATCGGGTGGCGGAACTTCCAACGGTTGATGTACTCGGTCTGGACCTCGTGAAATTTATCGTAGCCGAGCATGTCGAGGAGCGTCAGGTAGGCGGCTTGTGGGCGCCTATACGTCTGGCCCGCGTAGGCGCGGTTCAGCTCGTTGCTCGGCGCGGACATAGGCGGAATGTCAAGCTCCGTCCCCGCGATACGGGCGTAATCGCGCACCGAACCTTGCTTTTTTCGCAGAACATCCTCCAAAACGAGGTCGTGAAAGCTGGCCCAGCCCTCGTCCATCCAACCGTAGAGCTTTTCGTTGATGCCCATCAAAAATGGGAAATAGGTGTGCGAGACCTCATGTAGCGTCAAGTTTATATAATCCAACGAGTCGTAGGGGTTTGTTTTGTCGTTGCACATCATTGGGTATTCCATACCATCGTTGCCGTCGAAAATTGACATGGCCGGGTACGGGTAGGGATACCCAGGGAGATAGTTGGACATGAGCGAGATGCCCGTCCGCGCCACATTGGCCACCTGCCTGTAGTCTTTCGAGGACTCTTTGTAGACAGCGTTGACGAGCGTCCGGCGGCCCTTTTCGGGCGCGAGCGAACAGGCGTCCCAGAGGTAATGGTCGCTGCAGGCCCATGCGAAATCGGTGACTTTCTCGGCCTTGAAACGAAACGTATTGCGCTTGGCCTTTTTGAAAAGGCCGCCCTTTTTCAAGTCGTCTGCGGTAAAGACGTGGACGACCGAATCCGCCTCCATCGCCCGCTGGAAACGTGCAAGCGGTTGGTTTTCAAGCAGTTGCGCCGGGTTCTGCCAGACCCCGGTGGCCCAGCACATCATGTTCGAAGGCAGGGAGATTTCAACGTCGTAGGTCGAGAAGTCGCCATAGAACTCGGCCTGCCCGTCGTGGCCGTTCTTGTCCCAGCCGTGCAAGTCGTCGTAGACGGCGACCTGCGGGTACCAATAGGCCATGAAAAAAGTGGTCGCGTCGCAGCGGCACTGTCGGCTGGCCTGGTCGGTTTCGGGGATGAGAAAACTATAGTCGATGGCGATTTTCAACGACGAATTCGGCACCAGCGGCCGGGCCAGCTGGACGGTCATCATGGTGCCGGTTCGGTTCACCTTTTTGTCGTCGAGCGAGGTTGCAGCACCGTCGATTTCCAGTTTTTTCAACTCGATGCCTTTCGTGAAATCTTTCTCGCCGAGGTCGAACTGGCGGGCGGTGCCGGGCTTGTAAAGGTCTTGCACCATGTTGAAGACCAGCTCGCGGAGCGTATCGGGGCTGTCGTTTTGATAGGTGACGGTCTCCGAGCCGGTCAACGTCCGTGTGGCCGGGTCGAGCGAGGCGGTGATTTTGTAGTCGGCGGCGTTCTGCCAGTAATGTTCGCCGGGGCGGCCGTCGTAGCTGCGGGTGCCTCTTTCGAACGCCTTTTTGAGATTCAGCGGGACTCGGAGCGATTGGGCAAGAAGGGTGGCCTGCCCGAGCAAAAAGAGGGCGGCGAGGGTTGCGAGATTTTTCATAAACAACTGAAAATCAACTATTTTGAAAGAAACTGGAGACGGCGGCAAACCTACTTTAAAAGCCCCGCTGGTTAGGCCCAAATTCGGACGAGACGGCCAGACCGGGCAGCGAACAGCCTGTTTGCGCCCTCTCCACCATTGAGCAGATGGGCTGAGAGGGAAGAATTTTTTGTAAAATCTGACGGAAAACTTTTGCCGTCCCCGGATGCTCAATGTAGTTTTAGAGCCGCAAAGAACCCCGAAGGCCGTTCTTTCTCCACCTTCTAAATTGCGCTGTGAACCATGATGAACGAATATGTACCCTCGATTATGGACACCGAAGTGCCGACCCTTTCCCCAGAAAGCCCTTTAAGTGAGGCCCGAACGCTGCTCCTGCGCAAGGGGCTGCACCACGTCCCCATCGTCGACGGCCGTCGGCTGGTCGGCCTCATCACAACTTGGGACATGTTCAAAATCGACAAGTCGCCCACCGAGTACGGCACGATGAAGTGCCGTGACGTGATGAGCACCCACCTCGCCTGCCTCGAACCCGAGGCGCACATCGGGGCGGCCGCGCAGGTCTTCATGGAGCACCTCTTCCAGGCCATCCCGATTGTGGACGACGACCACAACTATATGGGCATGGTCTCGCTCTACGACGTGCTGAAATACGAGTATAAAC
>JBGAWE010000319.1:0-3899 GCA_044227705.1 Saprospiraceae bacterium | reverse complement strand
ATGGAGATGAACCCGTTCGGCGTCGCCGGGCAGGCGCCCATCACCGTGATTTGGGCGGGATTGACCGCCATAACCGCCGGTTGCGATAGGGCAATCGGCCCGACGGGCGAGGTGCAGCCGCTCGCGTCGGTGATGGTGAAGGAATAGTTGCCCGCCCCGATTCCGGGGTTGGCGAGGGTCGTCGGCCCGTTCGACCACGCGACGGTGTAGCCCGGCGTCCCGCCCGAAATCGCGGCCGGGCCGATGGTCAAACCGCCGTTCGCCAAACCGAAACAGCTTGGCTGGACGGCGGTTATTTGACCCAAATCCACTGAAATCGGATTCGGCTGGTTCACGATGGCCGCCGCCGTCGCGGTGCATCCGTTCATGTCCGTCGCGGTGACCGCGTAGTTCCCGGCGGCGAGGCCCGCGATGTCCTCGGTCATGGCCGTAAAGCCGCCGGGGCCGGTCCATGAAAAGGAGTAGCCCGGTGTTCCGCCCGCGACGGTGATGTTGACGGCACCGGTGTTTTGCCCGAAGCAGTTGACCGGGGTGATGTTCGAGACGGCCACGCCGACGCTCGCCGCCGGTTGGGTCAAAACAATCGGCCCGAGGAGTTTCTGGCAGCCGTTCAGGTCGGTGATGGTGCAGGAATAGCTCCCGGCTTTCAGCCCGCTGATGTCCTCCGAGGTGGCGGTGAAAGGCGCGGGGCCTGTCCACGAAAAGGCGTAGGGCGTCGTCCCGCCCGACGGCGCGATGTTTATCGCCCCGGTCGAGCCGCCGAAACAGGCGATGTTGACGGTCGGGGCGACCGCCGCGTCGAGCACGGCCGGTTGCGAGACGGCGACCACCGACTCCGACTCGCAGAGGTTCGCGTCGAGGATGGCGATGGTGTAGTTGCCCGGCGCGAGGGGCGTGACCGTTTGGGCGGCCGTGCCGTTGGCCAGGAGGCTCCCGTCGAAGATGTAGTCGAACGGCCCGCTGCCCGTCGCGTTGAAGACGATTTTCCCGTTGGCCAGGCCATTGCACGAGACGTTCGTGACGGTCGAGGTGATGGCCGGCGGGGCTTTCAGCTCGACGTCGAAGACCTCCGCGTTCGTGCAGCCGTTCGCGCCGGTGACGACGCAGGTGTACGCCCCGTTGTTGGCCAGCGAGACGGGCGTGATTGCCGGGTTCTGCGCGGCCGACGCGAAGCCGTTCGGCCCCGTCCACATCCACGAGACGGCCTGCCCGGCGGTCTCCAACAGTTGCAGCGGGTCGTCGTTCGCGCAGGTGTTCTCGGTATAGGCGTGGATGTTCGGCGCCGTCAGGCCGCTCGCAGCGACGGCGATGGCGTTGCTCACCGTCGTGCAGGCCGCGCCCGGCACGCTCGCCACGACCGTGAAGCTGCCGCCGCCCGCCGCCGGGCCGAACTGGAGCGCGCCGCCCGTCCCCGCCACGACGGGCGGGAGGGCCGTCCCGTTTTGGTGAAGCTGGTAGTTGATGCCCGATTGCGAGCCGGAAAGGGTGAAAATCGTCCCGTTGCTGCCCGTGCAGGTCGTCGTCGAGCTGGAGGAGAGGTTGAAGGCCGTCGGCGGCGAGGCCGTCGTGATGTTGACCGTCAGGATGACCGTCGACTCGCACAGGCCGCCGTCGCTGTACACCCGGGCGTAGTAGGTAGTCGGGCCGGCGATGGTCGGCTCGAACAGGTTGCCGCCGGGGCCGACCGTGCCGGGCGAAAAGGGCGGGCCATACGAACCGCCCTTGTAGACGGGGCTGGCCGTCGCGGCGGGGTCGGTGTACCAGTTGGCCCACTCGTCGGCTTTGAGGTTTTGCAGCACCAGCTTCGCCTTCCCCGGCGCGCAGCCGACCGTCACGCTCGACGCCGCATCCAGCACCGGGATGCTCGCCGGGCAGGGGTTGCAGGGGAAGAACTGCCAGCCCGTGTTGTTCTGCACGTCGCCGCCCGGCGTGGGGACGTAGATGTCCTCCGTGCCCGTGTGTGCCATGCCCGTGAGGAAGAGGTATTTCGTGCAGGTGCTCGTACCGTTGAGGTCGTCCATGTAGATGGTCGCCTGCACGGAAGGGTTGCTGGATTTTAGCTCAATGTACTGGCCAGGGAGGCCTTGGGCAATGAATTGGCCCTCCTGCCCAGCGAAAGGGACTATAGTTGTAGTGTAAGGCCCGCCAAATGGGTTGTAGCCGCCGCCGAAGGTGTAGCGTTTGCCGGGCGCGAACTTGATGCTGTGGTAAGGGCGAGAGTCGGATAGGTAAGCGTCCCCTCGGAACTCCGCATCGTGAATGTAGGTGTTGTTGTCGTTCCCATAGTCAATATAGATTAACCCTTCTGATATCAGTTTGTGGTTAATCTTACTCCCATAGAGGGAGTTGGTCGGAGACGCGGAGGTGAACGTCACGTCGTAAAACTCCGGGTCGTAGCCGTTGCCAACTATGCGGCTTTGCCCTATTCCGCTGAAAATAAAATGAGAGGTTCCCGAGTGAAAAGTGCCGGGCGTGTAATACAAATCGGCAAAAGCATAGTGAAGTAGATAAGGATTGACAGCCGTCCCGAGCATGTTCACGGTCGAACTGCCGAGTTGAGCTTCAACAGCGGTTGGGCTCGCTTGCCATGAACCACCGATGGACATGGCGTGGCTGTTCGACGTGAACTTTCCGTAAGTGTGGATAAAATAGATATCAGTAAAAAAATCATCGCCCAAAGACCAATCTCCCATCGGCTCCCAAAATCGGATGGCATCCTTAAAATGATTCCCCGCACTCGTAATCGTCGCCAGGGTCTTGGCCCGCATCCAAAAATCGCCCGCAAAATCATTCACCATCCCGCTCGAAAAAGTGAGGCTCCCAAAAACAGCAATCTGGTTGGGCGTGTACGGCGGAAGGACAGTGTAAAACTTCGCGCCGCCGGTCACGCCGGTCCAGTCCATGTCCTTGCAAAAGGCCCACTGTTGGGTCACATCGACAACGCTGCCCGCGCCCAGCCCGGAGGCGGCATCGAAGCGCACATTGTCCGCCGGGGTCGGCGGGCATTCGCCGCCCGCGCCGCCCGAGACGAGCGACCAGTGCGCCGCGTCGTGCCAGGTGCCGCTACCGCCTACCCAAAAGAGGTTGCGCGGGGTCGGGTTGGTGATGTTCCAATCCGCGATGACCTGCGGCTGGATGCCGACGCTGCTGGTGGCGGAATAGCTCGCCCCGGTCGTCAGATCGGGCAGCACGTTGTCCAAAAGGACGTGCTGGAGGGCGAGCGAGCCGCCGGTCTTGGCGATTTTGGCGGTCATGTTCGGCTCCGAGACATAGAAATAGGCCAAGTTGGAGCAACTGCCGTTCACCACGTTGATGGTGCCGCCTGCGTTGATGGTCTGCGTTTCGTTCGCAAAAAATTGATAGAAATAACTGCCGCGCACCGTGATGAGATCGAAGCTGTGCGCCCCCCGGATTCGTCCGTTCTCAAAAAACTCGACCTCGTGGATATGGCCCGACACGTCGATGTTGCCGAGGCTGGTGAAGGTGAGCTTGTCGAGGACGTTGCCTTGTTCAAACGTGCCAGCGGTCATCGTTACTTTCCAGTAATCGTGGGTGACGTTTGAATAGACGTTCCGGATTCGGTTGCTGCCCGTGCCGTTGACGATTATGTGCGAGTTCATTGCATGGAATTGCCCAGCCGGGTAGTCATTATAAAAAACCGGCTCATGGCCAAGGTATAGAGCATCCGTGATTGTAAGGTTCGAGCTGATTCCCAATAAGGGGTCGCCGAGCCAAAGCGTTGTGCTGGCGTTGCCCTGATGTTTGGGTGGCGCATCGCCCGTCCAATAGCCGTACCAGCGTAGACACTGGACGGGGAAGCCCATCGTGCGGATTTCTCCGTTGATGTGGTGAACAAGGTGTTTCGTGGTGAAATCGCTGGTGAACCGGTATTGGCCGCT
>JBGAWE010000318.1:0-4001 GCA_044227705.1 Saprospiraceae bacterium | reverse complement strand
ATGAAAAGATTTGCGACGCTGGCAATCCTCGCTTTCACCCAAAAGCTTTCGGCACAGGCACCGGCCGACAGCCTCATCGGCCACCAAATCCGCGAAGTCAAAGTTGTGGAACAGAAAGCCGACGTCTCGCGGCTGCCCGAGACGCAGGCCACCTACCTTTTTTCGGGCAGGAAGAGCGAGGTCATCAGCCTCGCCGGGGCAAACGTCAACGTCGCCGACAAGCTGCCGAGGCAGGTTTTTGCCAAAGTGCCCGGCGTTTTTGTCTACGACATGGACGGGACGGGCAACCAGACCAACATCTCCACCCGCGGCCTCGACCCGCACCGGGGCTGGGAGTTCAACCTGCGCACCGACGGCATCATCACCAACAGCGACGTCTACGGCTACCCGGCCAGCCATTTCAGCCTGCCCTTCGAGGCCGTCGAGCGCATTGAAATCGTGCGGGGAACGGGGTCGCTGCAATACGGGGCGCAGTTCGGCGGGATGCTCAACTACGTCATCAAGCAGGCCGACACCACGCGGCGGCTTGGCATCGAAATGATTGGCTCGGCCGGTTCGTTCGGCCTTTTCAGCGGTTTCGTGGCGGCGGGCGGGCGCGTCGGGAAGGTTGATTATTATGGCTTTTACAGCCGCCGCACCTCCGACGGCTACCGCGACAACAGCCGGGGCAACTACGACGGCCAGTTTTTTTCAATGAAATACCGGCCGACTGCGCGGCTCTCGGTTCGAGCCGAGATTGCTCGCTCCAACTATCTCTACCAAATCCCTGGCCCGCTGACCGACTCGATGTTCCATGAAAACCCGAGGCAGTCGACGCGGTCGCGCAACTATTTCAGCCCCGAAATCTGGGTGCCATCGCTCAAGGCCGACTGGCAAATCGGCGACCGGACGTGGCTCTCCGTGACCGCCTCGGCTGTGCTGGGCACGCGCAACAGCGTCCAGTTTGACACGCCCGCCAACGTCGTCGACAAAATCGACCCGGTGACGCTGGCCTATGCCAACCGGCAGGTCGACGTCGACCGTTTCAACAGTTGGACGGGCGAGGCGCGGCTGCTGCAAGGCTATTCGCTCGGGCGGATGAACTGCGCCATCGCCACCGGGGTGCAGATATTCGACAACGACCTCCACAGGACGCAGCTCGGCAAGGGCACGACCGGCTCCGACTACGACATGAGCATCACGGGCGACTGGGGGCGCGACCTCCATTTCCGGTCGAAGAACGCGGCCTTTTTTGCCGAGAACAAGTTCGGCCTGACCCGCAACTGGTCGGCGACGGTGGGCGCGAGGTACGAGAGCGGCGCGTCGAAGATGTCGGGCCGGGTCAGCTACCTCGAACCGGCCGACATCCCCAACCGCATCGAGCACAAATACCCGCTCTTCGGCGCGTCGAGCGAGTACCGGTTGGGGAGGCAGGTTTTTTACGCCGGTTTTTCACAGGCTTACCGGCCCGTGATTTTCAAGGACATCATCCCGGCGAACGCCAACGAGCGTGCCGACAAGGACCTGAAAGATGCTTTCGGCTACAACCTCGAAGCCGGTTGGCGCGGCGGTTTCGGCGGCTGGCGGTGGGATGCGGGCGTGTTCCTCCTCGAGTACAAAAACCGCCTCGGCTCCCTTTCCGAGACGGACGCGAACGGCAATTTCTACCTGCTGCGCACCAACATCGGCGACTCGCGGACTCGGGGCGTGGAGCTTTTCATCGAGAAAAACCAGCGGCTCGGCGGCGACTGGAGGGCCAACGTTTTTACCTCGACCGCCTATTTTGATGGGGAGTACACCGACGCGACCGTCCGCTCGGGCACCGAGAACCGCGACGTCAAGGGCAACCGCATCGAGTCGGTGCCGCGCTGGATTACGCGCAACGGCCTGTCGGTGAAATGGCGCGACTGGGCGGTCTCTACCCAATACAGTTGGACGGGCGAGACCTTTGCAGACGCGCTCAACACCCGTGTGCCTTCGGCCACCGGCTCGGTCGGCCTCGTGCCGAGCTACGGGATTTGGGACGCCAATATTTCGTGCAAGGTTGTCAACGGCGTCTCGCTGCGCGTGTCGGCGAGCAATCTGGCGGACAAGCAGTATTTCACCAAGCGGCCGACCTTCTACCCGGGGCCGGGCGTGTGGTCGTCGGACGGGCGGAGCTTCAACGCGAGTGTTTCCGTCAGGATTTGATGCCGAAACCCTATGAAAAAGCCCACCCTGACTCCGAGGGTGGGCTTTTTCATTTTTCAGAATCAGAGGGAGGAGAACCGGCCCCAATTGGCCAACTGCTCCTCCGTCCAAAGCTCGGGATAGAAATGGACGAGCTGCATCTTTGGTGGCAGGTATTGCTGCCAGTTCGTCCCGCCGGTCGCGGCTATGACGGTCGGCTTTGTCTCGAGGTGCCGCACGGCCGAGCGGTAGTGCGAGAGCGGCCAGCGGACGTTGGCGTTGAGGTCGTGCTCGCGCAAGAGGTTGCAAAGCTCCTCGTCGGCGCGGGCCTCGGCGGGGAGCTGGAGGAAGCAGCGGCGGATGTTCTTTGACTGCATTTTCTGCGCGTACTCGATGAGGTCGTCCGAGTATTTGGCCTCGAACTGGCGCAGGGTGAGCGTCTTTTGGCCGGTCGCCAGTTCGGTCGCGCCGCTTTTCCAATAGAGGATGGGGTAGAGGAGGCGCACCTCGTCGACCCCGTTGGCCAGCTCGCGCTTCGACGGGTGGACGAGCTGCGGCAGGTCGCTGGAGGCGATTTCGATTTTCCGGTATTGCGCGCTTTGGAAGCCGCTCGCCGGGAGAAGGCTCATCCTGAACTTCAAAAACTCCTCTCTGTCCATACCGTCGACCATGATGTCGAACGAGTTGGCGAGCTGCTCGAAATAGCGGTTGACGCGGCCGATTTGTCTTTTGAAAAACGCCAGGTCGGGCTTCTCACGGTCGGCGAGCTGTTCGATGGCGTCGAGGATGAGCCGGAAATAAAGCTCCGTTATCTGGTGGTAGAGGATGAAGATGCGCTCGTCGGGGATGCTCGTGCGCGGGTCCTGCAGGCTGAGCAGCGCGTCGAGGTGGATGTACGACCAGTAGGTGAGGTAGTCGGCGTGGAGGAGGCCGTCGAGATAGCTCTCCATGTTCTGGCCCATGGCGGCGTACTTCTCCTCGAGGAGTTGGATGCGTTGGGCGATTTCTTTTTCCATGCGAATTTGGTGGGCTTGTCTGCGGGGCCAATGTCGAGCTTTCCGCAAAAAAGAAAGGCACGGTCGATGGGCCGCGCCTTTCTTTTTCGGGGTGAGAAAAATCACTTCTGGATGTCCATGTGGAAGCAGAGCATGGCCTTCGCCGGGATGGTGGGCGGGTTGCCCTGTTCGCCGTAGGCCAGCTCATAGGGGATGAAAAGAAGGGCCTTAGTGCCGCGCTTGAAGAGCTGAAGGCCCTCGTCCCAGCCCGTGATGACTTGGTGGCCGCCGACCTCCAGCTCGAACGGCTGGCCGCTCATGTAGGAGTTGTCGAACATCTTGCCGTCCATCAGCGAGCCGTAGTACATGACCTTGACGCGCTCGCCGGCCTTGATCTGGTCGCCGTCGCCATCGGAAAGGATGACGTATTGCAGGCCCGACGGGGTGGTCTTGAGCTTGTCGCCGAGCGTCTTGCCGGTGAAGGCGGCGAGGTTCGTCTTGACGAGCGCCTCGATCTCGGGCATCATCTTCTGCGTCTCGGCGCGCTTTGCCTCCATGGCGGCGCGCTCCTCGTCGATCTGCTTTTGCCGCTCCTCTTTCGAGATGATCTGCTCCATGACGACGTGGTAGGAGATGTCCTTCACCCACGAGTACTGCGGCGGGATGTTGGCCTTGATGGAGTCCATGTTCTCGTGGATGATGATGGAGTCGCCGACGGAGATGAGCTTGAGCGCCTCGATGAAGCTCGGCAGGCGGCCCGGCTGCTCGCCCTCTTTGGGCAGGCGCAGCATCTCGGCCTTGCCCAGCTTGCGGGTGGAGACGGTCAGCGAGTCGTTCATGTACTGGTAGATCTGGACC
>JBGAWE010000016.1:0-33705 GCA_044227705.1 Saprospiraceae bacterium | reverse complement strand
GGCTCGAACGGCAGTTCTATCTTCAAATAGTTGTCGGTGAAGCCGCCGAGGAAGCCATCGCGCTTCGATTTTTCAAAAAGGACGGGCCGCTCCGTGCCGATGAATTTTTGGTAGAAGGCCCGCCTTTTTTTCTCCGAAAGGATGCGAAGCCGCTCGTTGCGCTCCCGCCGGATTTCGACGGCGACGCGGCCCGCCATCTCCGCCGCCGGAGTGTTTGCCCTTTCCGAATAGGTGAAAACGTGGAGGTACGACACGTCGAGGTCGAGGAGGAAGCGGTAGGTCTCCTCAAAATCCGCGTCCGTCTCGCCGGGGAAACCGACGATGACGTCGACGCCGATGCAGCAGTCGGGCATCCTCCTTTTGATGGAATCGACGCGCTCGGCGTAAAGCTCGCGGCGGTAGCGGCGGCGCATCTCGGCCAGCTGCTTGTTGTTGCCCGATTGCAGGGGGATGTGGAAATGGGGCATGAACCGCTGGCTTTCAGAAACGAAGCCGATGATTTCGTCGGTCAGCAGGTTCGGCTCGATGCTCGAAATCCGGAAGCGGTCGATGCTTTCGACGCGGTCGAGTTCTTTTATGAGGTCGATGAAAAGAGCCTCCTTTTTGGGCCGGATGCCTTCCAAAACCTCGGTTCCGTTCCCGAAATCGCCGAGGTTGACGCCGGTCAAAACGATTTCGCGGACGCCCATCGAGCCGATTCTCTCGGCGTTCAAAACGGCGTTTTCAACAGTGTCCGAGCGGCTCGCGCCCCGCGCCTGCGGGATGGTGCAAAAGGTGCACTTGTAGTCGCAGCCGTCCTGCACTTTCAAAAAAGAGCGCGTCCGGTCGCCGAAGGAAAAGCTGCCGGTGAACGTGCTCGCCTCGCGAACCTCGCCCGCCGCGACCATCCCCTTGCCGGGGCTTTTATCCAGATTCTCCACGAAATCGAGGATTCGAAACTTCTCCACCGCGCCGAGCACGAGGTCGACGCCCGGAATCTCACTGATTTCCTGCGGCTTGAGCTGCGCGTAGCAGCCGATGACGACGACCTGCGCGTGCGGCGATTTCCGCAGGACGGAGCGGACAATCTTCCGGCACTCGCGGTCGGCGCCCTCCGTCACGGAGCAGGTGTTGAGGACGAAGATGTCGGCCCCTTCGTCCATCTTGACAGGCAGGTAGCCGCGCTCCTCGAACAGCCGCGAAATAGTCGAGGTCTCCGAGTAGTTGAGCTTGCAGCCGAGGGTGTGGAAGGCGACGGTGCGCGGAGTCATTTTGTGTGAGGAATCGAGGATTTGAGGATTTGAGGAATTGAGCGAGGCCAAGTTGGGGTTGAAAAAAAACCACCCTCCCAAGTGTTCGAGAGGATGGCTTTTTTCAAATTGAATCAGGTCGGGTCATTCTTTGACCGCCTCTTTCTTCGCGCAGCTCTTGCCGGCGCCCATGCAGCAGGCCTTTTTCTCTTGTGTGCAGGAGGCCTCTTTTTTCACCATGCCAGGGGCCGGGGCGGCGGTCGCGTTGGCCGTCATCTGGCCGGGGGCGACGTTGACGAACTTGCCGGTCGGCTCGTCGAATTTCACGTCGACGAGGCGGACGGTGCCGTTCTCGCCCGACTCTTTGCGGACGTAGTAGGTGGAGCCGTTCGGGTCGAGGCGGGCCTCGATGGTCGGGTCGGCCTTGGCGGCGTTGGCCATCTTGTTGGCGCAGCACGACGCACCGGCCTTCGAGCAGCCTTGCTTGGCACCCATCGAGCCGCCGGAGCAGGTTTGTGCGGCGGCACTGCCGAGGGAAAACGCGCCGAGGAAGGCGGCGAGCATCAGAAACTTCTTCATAACTTGCTGAAAATGAGATTGTTGAATGAAATAAGGAACCGTTCGCGGTGCCCCCGTTGGGAGCGGGAACAAAAGTAGAAAGCGGGACTGGAAACGGGAGGTCTTCCAAAAAGTTTAACAGGCAGGAGACCGATGGACTTTGATGGCGTCGCAAGTCGAGCCATCTTTGGCCATCCCTTTTTCACTAAAATTAAAGACCGGCTTCATGACAAGAATCTACCTCCTCGCCCTTTTCGCCATGCTCGCCGCCTGTCGGCACACAAAGTACACGGCCGACAAACTGCCCGCCGACCAGCTCCTTTTCGGCACCGGCGGCGGCTTCACCGGCAAGGCGCAGACCAACCTCCTGCTCGAAAACGGGCAAATTTTCCGACAGGACTACATGGAGACGAAGTTCTCCGAGATGCCCTCCGTCAAAAAGAAACTCGCCCACCAGTTCTTCGAGGCCGCCGAGGACCTGAAGCTGGGCGACATGAAATTCGACCACCCCGGCAACCTCTACAACTTCATCGAACTGACGGACGACGGGAAGACCGCGCGCATCGTCTGGGGAGACGAGGGGTTTCCCGTCAACCAAAAGGTGAAAGACCTTTACATCGCGCTTTCCGACCTTGTCAAAACCCCTTCAAAGCGTTGATTGTCAACCAGTTGGAATCCAATCGCCATCCTGAACACGCAAAAATTTCACTATCATGAAAAAGACCATTCTCCGATTCCTGCCCCTTTTGCTGGCAGCCTCGACCGCCTTCGGGCAGAACAAAAAGCCCCATCCGACCACCCCGAACCCCGTGAAGCACGACGCTTCCGAGCTGCGCATCGACTGGCCGCGCACCGCCTCCGTGCCGCCAGCCGACGGTGTTTTCCCGACGGAAAAGGTGGCCTTCAAAACCCTCCCGGCCCTGCAAAAAATCGAGGCGGGGCAGCCGACCGGGCTTCAAATCAGCCGCGATGAAGACGGGTTGCCGATTTTCATTTCAGGAAAAACAAAGGCCGCGTCGGGCGACGGGCCGGTTGAAAAAAGGGTCTTCGACTACCTCGCCTCGCTGCGCGGGACGCTCCTCGTCGACGAGCCGGAGGCCGAGTTTTCCATCGAAAAAAAGTGGACGGACGAGCTGGGGATGACCCACGTCCGGCTCCGGCAGATGCTCGGCGGCATACCAGTCGACGGCGGCGAGATGGTCGCCCATGCGGGCAGCGACGGCGTTTTTTCAAAAATCAACGGGCGGCACTTTGCCACGCCGCACCTCACGAAGCTCACGCCGGGCATCGACGCGGCGGCGGCGGTTTCTCTTTCAAAAAAGGAAATCGGGCGGGTGAAGGAGCTTTCCGAGAAGGAGCTTCTGCTGACCGGCGGCAAGCAATCGGAGACCGAACTGGTCATTTTTCACGAAAAAACGGGCGAGAAGCAGGTGGTTCTGGCTTGGAAGGTCACGCTCTACGCCGACGCGCTGCACCGCTGGCAGCTGATGCTCGACGCGCAGACCGGGCGGGTGCTGGACAAAATCGACCGCACCTGTTCCATCGACGGCGGGCGGGTCTCGCACTCGGGCCATGCCCGCCCGGTGGGCGAGGAAGCCATGCTCGGCGACGGCCCGACCTCCTCGACCGGTACCGACCTGTTGGGCGTGAGCCGCACTTTCCCGACCTACGAGAAAACCGGCAAGCAGTACATGATCGACGCGAGCGAGTCGATGTTCGGCTCGACGGCGATGGCGCAATCGAAGTTCCCGAACGACCCGGTTTCCACGATTTGGGGCCTGGACGCGATGAACACCTCGCCGCAACAGAACAACTTCAACTACGACCACCTCACCAACGGGAGCCTCTCGTGGAGCGGGACGAACAACAAAAAGGCCGTCTCGGCCGCGTACAACTCCATCACCAGCTACAAATACTACAACACGAAGCACGGCCGCAAGAGCATCGACGGCGTGGGCGGCAACATCATCTCCTTGATAAACGTGGCGGACGACAACGGCTCCTCGATGGAGAACGCCTATTGGAACGGCGAGGCCATGTTCTACGGCAACGGCGGCGCGACCTTCAAGCCGCTCGCTGGGGGCCTCGACGTTGGCGGGCACGAGATGTCGCACGGCGTCATTGAAAAGACCGCGAACCTTGAGTATCAGGGCGAGTCGGGGGCGATGAACGAGAGCTTCGCCGACATCTTCGGGGCGATGATCGAGGGGGTGAACTGGAAAATCGGCGAGGACGTGATGCAGTCCGGTGCCTCGTCGACCGGTTGCCTGCGCGACCTGTCGAACCCGCACAACGGTGGATTTGACATCACCGACCAGTTCTGGCAGCCCAACCACGTCAACGAAAAGTACACGGGCTCGCAGGACGGCGGCGGCGTCCACATCAACTCGGGCATCACCAACTACGCCTACTACCTGTTTGCCACGAACGCGGCTGTCGGCAAGGACAAGGCAGAGAAGATCTACTACCGCGCCCTGGATGCCTATCTCGTCAAAAGCTCGAAGTTCAAAGACCTCCGCGTCTCCGTCCTCGCCGCGGCCAACGACCTCTACCCGGGCAACACGGCCATCCAGTCGGCGGCGGCGGCGGCGTTCGACGCGGTGGGCATCACCGGCCCGTCGAGCGGCGGCGGCACCCCGAACCCGGGCGGCAACTACTCGATCGACCTGCAGGCGAACCCCGGCACGGAGTACATGCTCATCACGACGGAGGACCAGCAGAACCTCGACGTCATCGACGCGGCAGGCAACTACCCCTTCACCGACTATCTTTACAAGGAAGGGGTGACGAGCCGCCCGAGCATCACCGACGACGGCTCGCAGCTCGTTTTTGTCAACTCCCAAAAGCAAATCGTGCTCGTTTCCCTCAATTGGACGGCGAAGACCTTCTCGGTCGACATCCTCGGGGCCGACAAAATCTACCGCAACGCGGCCGTCTCGAAGGACGGTCAGCTACTCGCCGTGACGACCGACAGCTACGACAACATCATCTACGTCTACCCCCCGACGCTGGCCAACCCGAAGGCCTTCGAGCTGACGAACCCGACCTACTCGCAGGGCGGCGCGGCGACGGACGAGGTGAAATACAGCGACGTCATCGAGTTCGACCACTCGGGGCAGAGCATCGTCTACGACGCCTACAACGAGCTGCCCAACTCGGCGGGCGACACGATTTCGTGGTGGGACATCGGCTTCGTCGACGTGTGGACGAACACTGGCAACACCTTCGGCGACGGCAAGATCGAGAAGCTTTTCAGCGGCCTGCCCGAGAACACCTCCATCGGCAACCCGACCTTCTCGAAGAACTCGCCCTACATCGTCGGCTTCGACTACATCGACGACTTCAACTCCAAGAACTACATCCTCGGCGTAAACACCCAGACGGGCGACAACGACATAATCTACGAGAACGACCGCCTCGGCTGGCCGACTTTCAACCGCCTCGACTCGAAGGTGGCCTTCGAGACCTCTGATGCCAACGGAAACTACGTCGGCACGCGCGGCATCACCGCCACGAAAATCACCGGCACCGGCTCGAAGGCGACGGTGGCCAAGACCTCCGACCAAGTTTGGCCGGTCTATTTCGCCACCGGCACCCGGAAACTGACCATCGCCACAAACGATTTTGCGCGCGGTTCCCAAAGCCTCGCGGTCTTCCCGAACCCGGCGGAAGGGCAGGTTTTTGTCAAGATCTCCTCGAAAACGGCGGAAACCGGGCGGATCGAAATCATCAACAACCTCGGCCAAGTCGTCGCCGCGCAGACGGTCGCGCTCGCGGCGGGCGACAACCAGTTGCCGGTCTCCGTCGAAAAACTGGCTGCTGGCAACTACTCGGTCCGCCTATCGACGGGCGGGCGGCTGGCCGTCGGGCGATTGGTGAAGGGCTGATTTTCCGTCGTTCAAAAGACAACCGGGCAGCGGCGGGAAGGCTGGAAAGCTCTTCCCGCCGTTCCTTTTTTTCAAAACTAAAACCGCTTTTTCAATGAAAAACTGGCTGATTCTCATCCTTTTCACCCCGCTCTTCGCCCGTGCCCAATGGACCGGACCGAGACAGTTCCTCGACGCGCCCGCCATCTACGCGACCTCGCCCGACCTGAACAAAATAGACCAGCGGGCGGGCCTCGGCGGCGAGTTCATGTACAGCCTCGGCTCGCACAATTTCTGCGCTCGCATCGGCGCGGGGACGAACTACACGGCGGGCCTGCAGTCGGGCGACTCGCTCAAGCAGAGCCTGCGCTTCAACCCGTTCGTGCGCCTCGAGGTCGGCGGCGGCCTCTACCGCACCAACGGCAACCAGTGCGCGAAGACCAACGCCAGCGCCTTCACGGCGATGCCCATCGCCGGGGTCATCTATGATTTTCAGGACGAGGAGGCCAACGCCATCGTCGGCGTCGAACTGGCCCATTTTGTCATCCGCGACATGCGCCGCAACACCGAAATCTTCCTGCGCGGCGAGTACCTCCTGCCCGCCGACCGACCGACGGCGGACTTCGGTTTCCGAGTCTTTTTCAACCTGCGCGAGCGGGCTTCGGTCTATTGAGGAACTGGGTTTGGGCATGAAAAAGGGCGCGTTGCTAAACCACGCGCCCTTTCTTTTTGCGAAATCCGGGACTCAAGCCTCCATCTGCCTGAAGTCCTTTACCTGAAGTTGGAGCGAGGCATCGCCCTGCCAAACCTCCTCCCGGATGTTGTAGCAGACGTCGAGCGGCTGCCCGTTTTTGAGGGTTTCCAGTTTCGCGGCGAGGCCGAAGCCAACGGCGTTGAATCGCGTGTCGCCCTGCCGCAAGGATAGCCGCAGGTGCCCCCGCCCGAGGTCGCGCGAGGAGCCGGTGTCAGCAACGTTTTTCGACCAAAAAACCGGGTTGCGGTTGCCTGGGCCGAAGGGCGCGAACTCCCGCAGAATCTTCCAAAACTGCGGCGTGATTTGCTTGAAATCCAGCTCCGCGCAGACCTCGACGACCGGCTCGGCCATGCCCGACCGGAACCCCTCGGCGACGACTTCCTCGAATTTTTCGGCAAACCTTTCCACCATGTCCAGCCTGACCTGCATCCCGGCGGCGAAGGCGTGGCCGCCGAACGAGATCATCTCGGCCTCGCATTTTTTCAACGCCTCGTAAAGGTCGAAGCCGCCCGCCGACCGGGCCGAGCCGACCGCGCGGCCCTCGCTCTCGGTGAAGATGATGGTCGGCCGGTGGAAGTCCTCGGCGAGGCGCGAGGCGGCGATGCCGATGATGCCCTTGTGCCAGTTTTTTTGGAAGAGGACGATGCTCTTGCGGCTCTCCCAGCCCTCTGTCGATTGGAGGAAACGCCGCGCCTCCTCCGCCATCTCCGCGTCGATTTCGCGGCGGCGGCGGTTCTGTTTTTCGAGGAAGTCGGCGCGTTCGACGGCGGTCTTTTGGTCGGGGGCGAGGAGCGTTTTCACCGCGTCGCGCGCGTCGCCGAGCCGACCGGCGGCATTGATGAGCGGTCCGACTCCGTACACTAAATCGCTGATTGTCAACGGTGTAGACCTGTTCGATTTTTGGATCAATGCTTTCAGGCCGGGCCTCGGGCTGGCGTTGAGGCGGGCGAGGCCGAGTTGGGCAATCACCCTGTTTTCCCCCAAAACCGGGACGATGTCGCAGGCGGTGGCGACGGCGAGCAGGTCGAGGAGCGGCTCCAGTTTTTCAAAACCGAGGCCGCGTTTTTGGCAAAAAGCCTGCGCCAGCTTGAAGGCCACGCCGCAGCCGCAAAGCTCGTCGAAAGGGTAGCCGCAATCGGGCCGCTTCGGGTCGAGGACGGCGACGGCGCGGGGGATATCGCCCTCCGGCAAATGGTGGTCGCAGACGATGAACTCGATGCCGAGCGAGGCCGCCCGCTCGATGGCGGCGTGGGCCTTGATGCCGCAGTCCATCGCCACGACGAGCGTGCAGCCGCGCCGCTGGGCGTAGTCGATGCTTTGGGGGCTTACTCCGTAGCCCTCTTTTTGGCGGTCGGGCAGGTAGGCGTCAAGGTTCGGCGTGAAATTTTTTAGGAACGACCACATCATCGCCACGCAGCTCGTGCCGTCGACGTCGTAGTCGCCGTAGAGGAGGATTCGCTCGTTTCGGGCGATGGCCAGTTCGAGCCGGTCGACGGCGGCCTCCATGTCCCTCATCAAAAACGGGTCGTGGAGCTGGTTGACGGAGGGGCGGAAAAAAGCTTTCGCCTCGTCGAAACTGGAGATGCCACGCTGCGCGAGGAGGCGACAGAAGACCGGCGCGATGCCCAGCGAGGCTTGGAGGGCGGCCTCGATGGCCGGGTCGGAGGGGAGCAGTTTCCAGCGTTTTTCGAGCATGGCTGGGCGGGTTTTCTCAAAAAGTTTTGCCCCGGAAAGGAACACGGTTTTCACCCAAATTCCCCGAATAATTGGCCTTTCGCCTAAAAAGGGGCGGCGAGCGGGGTGGGCTACTACCTTCGCCGCCCGAAAAACCGAGCAGCGGGGATTGTGGGCAAGGACGCCAACAACGCATGCGCGGCGCAAAATCGACCTTTGAATAAAATGAAGTTCGCCACCAAAGTCATCCACGCGGGCATCGAACCCGACCCGTCGACAGGGGCCATCATGACCCCGATTTTCCAGACCTCGACCTACGTGCAGGCCGCGCCCGGCGACCACAAGGGCTACGAGTACGCCCGCACACAGAACCCGACGCGCTCCGTTTTGGAGAAAAACCTCGCCGCCCTCGAAAACGGGACCGACGCCATCTGCTTCTCCAGCGGCCTCGCCGCGCAGGACGCGGTGATGAAGCTCCTCTCGTCGGGCGACGAAATCGTGGCCTGCAACGATCTCTACGGCGGCTCCTACCGGCAGATGGTCAGGGTCTTCGCGCAGTTCGGAATCGGTGCCCGATTCGTCGACATGTGCAACGCGAAGGGCCTGCGCCGCGAGCTTTCCAAAAAGACGAAGCTCCTCTGGATCGAGACGCCGACCAACCCGATGCTCAACATCATCGACATCGAGGCCGTCTGCGAGATGGCCCGCGAGAAGGGCATCTTGACCGTCGTCGACAACACCTTCGCCTCGCCCTACCTGCAAAACCCGCTCGACCTCGGGGCCGACATTGTGCTGCACTCGGCGACGAAGTACATCGGCGGCCACAGCGATGTGGTGCACGGCTGTTTGATAACGAAGAACGCCGAACTGGCCGCCCGCCTCCGCTTCCTGCAAAACGCAACGGGCGCGGTGCCGGGGCCGCAGGACTGCTTTTTGGTGCTGCGCGGCATCAAAACACTGCACCTGCGGGTGGAAAGAGCTTGCGAGAACGCGGCGCACATCGCCGACTTTTTGGCCGGCCACCCGGCTGTCGAGCGCGTCGTCTGGCCCGGTTTCAAGACGCACCCCAACCACAAAATCGCCCGGCAGCAGATGCGCCGCTTCGGGGCGATGGTCTCCTTCGACCTGCGCGGCGGCTCGGTCGAGGCGGCTAAAAAAGTGCTCTCCGGCACCCATCTGTTCAGCCTCGCCGAGTCGCTCGGTGGCGTCGAGTCGCTCATCGGCCACCCGGCGAGCATGACGCACGCGAGCATCCCGAGGGAGGAAAGATTGAAAGTTGGGCTGACCGACTCGCTCATCCGCCTGTCCGTCGGCATCGAGGACGCGGGCGACCTTATCGAAGACCTCGACGCGGCGCTCTCGCTGATTTGAAACCAACCACAGACCGAAGTCTGTGCAACATGCAAGCAAAAAAATCCTTCGGCCAGCACTTCCTCAACAACGAGGCCATCGCCCGGCAGACCGCCGACGCGCTCCGCTTTGCCGAACCGCCCGGACAAATCCTCGAGGTCGGGCCGGGGACAGGGCGGCTCACGAAGTTTTTGCTGGAAAAAAACGCCGCCGTCCACGCCGTCGAGGCCGACCGCGACATGGTCGCCTTTTTGAAAAAGAACTTCCCGCAGCTCGACGGACGGCTTGTCGAGGGGGATTTTTTGGAGTTCAACCCGAAGCCTGTGTTTGGCGAAAGCCAGTTCTCGCTCGTCGGAAATTTCCCGTACAACATCTCCACCCAAATCCTTTTCTGGCTGCTTGACCATCGGCGGCAGGTGCCGGAAATGGTCGGGATGTTCCAAAAAGAGGTGGCCGACCGCGTCGTGAGCCGCCCCGGCTCGAAGGTCTACGGCATCACGAGCGTCTTGATGCAGGCCTTTTATGATTGCGAAAAAATGTTCGACGTCGGCCGGGGGAATTTCACGCCGCCGCCCAATGTCGAGTCGGCCGTCATCCGCTTGACGCGGAAGGAGGGCTTCGAGCTAGGCTGCGACGAGCGGAAGTTCCGGCAGATTGTCAAAATCACCTTCGGTCAGCGGCGGAAGATGTTGCGCAACACCTTGAAGCCATTCTTTTCGGATGAAAAGCTGATGGCCGACCCCTTTTTCACCAAAAGACCGGAGGTGCTGGGCTGGCAGGACTTCGTGGAGCTGACGCGGCTGGCGACGCCAGCTTGAGGGAGCTGCATTTTCATCGACGGTCAAACCCCAAAAATCGACCTCACCACCACCTCCTTCCGCTCGCGGCTGACCGGCACCTTCCCTTTTTCGAGCACCAAAAGGTTGCCGTCGAGCGAGCGGACGGCCCGTTTTGCGACGATGTGCGACTTGTGGACGCGCACGAACTCGCCCGTCGGAAGCGCGTCCTCCATATTTTTCATGCTTTCGAGCGTGATGAATTGCCGCGCCGGGCAGATGATTTTGACGTACTCGCGCATCCCCTCGACGGCGATGATGTCGCTGAAAAAAATCTTTTCCAGCCGCCCGTCCACTTTGCAGACCAGGTAGCCGGGCGCGGGGTTTTCGACCAGAGCGGCCGCAACGGCCGCCACTTCCTGTTTTTTCAAAAAAGCCTGCGCCTTCCCCACCGCCTGCAAGAACCGCTCGAACGAGAACGGCTTGAGCAGGTAATCGACCGCGTTGAGGTCGAAGGCCTCGGCCGCGTGCTCCGAGTAGGCCGTCGTGAAGATGGTCGCTGGGACTTGCGGCAGCGTCCGCAGGAGGTTCGTCCCGCTCAAAACGGGCATCTGGATGTCGAGGAAAAGGATGTCGACCGCCTCGCTCGCCAGCCGTTGCCGCGCCTCGATGGCCGACCGGCAACTGCCCACCACGACCAGCTCGGGGAGCTGGCGGCAGAAGTTTTCGAGCAGCCCGAGGGCGAGGTGCTCGTCGTCGACGAGGAGGGTGGAGTAGGTTTTCATTTCTCGTTTTTACTGAAAAGAGATTTCCAGCGACACCTCGAACACGCCACCCTTTCCATGAAAAGAGAACCGGTGCCGCCCAGGGTAGCGCAGCGCGAGCCGCCGCCCAATGTTTTCGAGGCCGACGCCGCCCGCCCGGTCCTTTTGCCGGTCGGCGGGGTCGAAGCTGTTTCGAGTTGAAAAAAGGAGTGAGTCGGGTCGGTTTTCGAGCTTGATTTCACAATAAGCCGCCGCGCCGCCCGCCGCGAGGTTGCCGTGCTTGAAGCAGTTCTCGACGAGCGGCATCAACATCATCGGCTCGACGGCCCGCCTGTCGAGGTCGCCGGAGATGTCGAGGCGGATGTCGGCCGGGCGTTCGAGGCCCATCTGGAAAAGCTCGATGAACCTGCGAAGCTCCCCCACCTCGCGCCCGAGCGGCACCTCCGCCAATCGGCTGTCGTAGATGACGTAGCGCAACAGGTCGCTCAATTTGAGGAGCATCGCGGGCGCGGCGTCGCTCTTTTGGACGGTCAGGCTGTAGAGGTTGTTCAGCGCGTTGAACAGAAAGTGCGGGTTCATCTGCGCCTTGAGGAGCTGGAGTTGGGCCGCCCGCTGCTCGGCGAGGAGGGCGAGGCCCTGCCGTTCGCGCCGCGTCCGGTTGACCAAAAGCTGGAAGACCACCGCCACCACCATGAACAAAAAACCCGTGATGAAAACAAAAAGCCCCAGCCGGACGGACGGGTTGAACAGCGTGGTCGCGCCGATGCCCATCTTCTCGCCGAAGAAATAGGCCGAAACGAGGAACCGCAACGTGCAGTTGAGCGCGAAAAAAAGAAGGCTCCTCACCGCGAAGCCGCCGAACCGCCCGGCCTCCCAGAACCGGTCGACGAGCCAGGTGTGGCCATAAAACAGCGCGGCCAGCAGCCCGAAGTTGCCGACGACCAGCCCGGCGTTGGCCCCGAGCGGGATGGGCGTCGTGGCGAGCAGGGCGAAGAAAAAAGCGGCCATCGCCAGCCACGCGCCGACATGGAGCGCGGCGGGGCGGGGTGCGAAATCGGGCGACGGCTTTTCCATATCAATAAAGGAGTCGGGCAAACAGGCCTCAATGAAAGGCCGCCCGCCGCTCGGGCCAGCCGCCTTTCAACGAACGGTCGGAAACCTTCAACGAACCGGAGCTTTTGGGTTCAAAAACCGGCTTGCCGGGCCGCGCCCGCCGTTGGTTGAAACCTTCCGACGGCTCGTTGAAACGATTTGCGGGCGGCGCGGCGGCCCCGGCAAATTTGTCCCATCAACCTCGAACAACCATTCTCGCTCACTCAAAAACAATCGCGTCATGGCTCCATTCATCGAAAACATCGGCAACCAGTTCGGCATCTTCCCGGCTTGGCTGGTGCTGTTCACCGTCATCTTCCTGCGCTACGCGCTGCTCGCTACGGGCTGTTCTACGTCGTCTTCCGGCGGCGGCTCTTCGTGAAAAAAATCCAGCAGAAATACCCCCGTTCGGGCGAGCTGCTGCGCGAAATCGGCAACTCGCTGATGACGGCGGCCATCTTCGCCTCGATGGCGTTCGGCGTGTATTTTCTGCGGAAGATGGGATTTGGGAAGCTCTATTATTCGGTCGCCGATTATGGCTGGCCGTATTTCATCGCATCGCTCGCGCTCGTGGTCGTGCTGCACGACACCTATTTCTACTGGGCGCACCGGCTGATGCACCACCCGAGATTGTTCTCGCGCTTCCACCGCGTGCACCACCAGTCGCATAACCCGACGCCGTTCACGGCCTTCTCGTTCCATCCGCTGGAGGCCGTCGTCGAGTTCGGCATCGTGCCGGTGTTCGCGCTGTTTGTGCCGCTGCACGTCGGCGCGCTGATCTTCTTCACTGTCTGGAGCACGGTCTTCAACGTGATGGGCCACAGCGGCTACGAGTTCGCGCCGAGCGGCTCGACGCGCCACCCGCTCCTCAAATGGCTCGGCACGGCCACCCACCACAACCTCCACCACCAGCGGGCGACGCACAACTTCGGCCTCTACTTCAACTTCTGGGACCGCGTCATGGGGACGAACCACCCCGAGTACGAGGCGATTTTCGAGGAGATAAAAAGCCGGTCGGCTCGGAATGCTGAACTGGTCGAAGGCAAGCCAAGTGCTTGATTGTCAATGACTTGAAACCTGATTTTCAAAACCAAGCTGCCTGTTATCTCATGAAAAAAAGATCAAGCCGCCCTCTCCTGGCCCTCTGCCTCGCCCTCTTTTCGACCGCCCTCTTTTGCCAAGAAAAGGTCGACCAGACCATCGAGGACATCAAATCCGGCATCATCGAATCGCCCGAAAAACGCGCCGCCGACCTCGACCAGATGATGAAGACTGGGCTCCAACTGACCGACGGGCAAGCCCCGGCCGTCCACGAAATCAACCTCCGCTACGCCAACCGGACGGAGGCCGAGGTCGTCCGCCCGAAGCTCGGCTCGTGGTCGAGGTACTGGAAGATGATGTCGCTCCAGCGCGAAAAGGACGCGGAGCTGAAGCTCGTCCTGACCAAAGACCAGTTCAAAAAGTACGCCGCCGCCCGCGACGCCGCCGTCTGGAAGGGCGTGAAGGCCATCCTTTTTTGAACAGCACAGCGGCCGGGCTTCCAACCAATTGATTTTCAACAGTTTGTCGTCAAAAACGGCTGCCTGCGGGCCGCCGACAGCCACACTTTTTTTTCAACTCAAACCAATCTTTCAAGAATGAAAAAGCAATCGTTTTTCGCCCCCGTCATCCTCGGCGCCTGCGCGGCCGCGCTTCTTTCCAACTGTAAAAAGGAGCTTCGGGAGAAGGTCGACTTCGCCCAGTCCGAGCACCGCGCCGCCGCCACGACGGCCGCCGTGACCGTCGAGGATGCCATATACGAGGCACTGGCGACCACGCCCGCGCTGACCGACGAGTTCGGCCTCGGCCAGTTCGGCACCTGCCCCGACGTGACCTTCACCCCGAAAAACGCGGTGGACAGCTTCCCGGCCAAGCTGACGGTCGACTTCGGCAACGGCTGCAACTGGCGCGGCCACACCATCAAAGGGAGTTTCGAGCTGACTGTTTCGGGCAAAATCTCGGCAGGCAACGCGACCATCACCGGTCATATCGTCGGCCTCTCGGTAGACGGCGCTTCCATCACGACCGACGTGACCATCCAGACGGGGAGCCAGGCGCTGCGCTCACTGACCATCACGATGACCGACGGGACTTTCGCCACGATGGACGGCAGCACGGCGACCGTCAACACGCTCACCTTCACCCGCGAACAGGTCGGCGGGCAGGGCACGACCGTCAAGACCGCCGGGCTGGCCGCGCTCAACGACGACGTGTTCA
The DNA here is from genome assembly GCA_044227705.1 of Saprospiraceae bacterium. Taxonomy (GTDB): domain Bacteria; phylum Bacteroidota; class Bacteroidia; order Chitinophagales; family Saprospiraceae; genus JANOQP01. Next base: position 19,386 of record JBGAWE010000016.1, on the reverse strand, counting down.
ACATCACCGTCACCGGCGACGGCGAGAACCCCGACGGCAAGGCGTTTTCCATCACCACGCCTGAGGTGGTCGTCCGGTCGATGGACTGCCGCTGGCTCTCCGCAGGGCTGCTCGAGATGAAGACGCCGCTGACCACCTCGACGCTCGACTTCGGAGACGGCGGTTGCGACAACCTCGTCGTGCTGACCATTGGGAACGAGTCGAAGACCTATGAGCTGCCGTGAAAACCGGCTTGTCGTGAATCAAAAAGGCGCAGACGGCGCGGAGTTTTTCTTCTCAAAAGACTCTGCGCTATCTGCGCCTTTGTGGCTAAAAAATCTCCGGCAATGTGTCAGATGGGTTTCGGGGCCGCGCCCTCGAAGCCGAGCCGGATGTCCGCACCGCGCAATTTTTCCAAAATCCGCTCCCGCAACCGCCCTTTCACATCCTCCACGCCATCGAAGTCGTGGGTGAAAAAGAGGACTTCCAACTCGATCCCGAAGTCGTAAAAACCGGTCGTGCGCACGGCCGGGGCCGGTTGCCGGTCGATGCCGGGCTGCTCGGCGGCCGCGTCGAGCAGGAGGCGGCGGACGGTCTCGATGTCGCTGTCAAAGCCGACGCGGATGGGCAGGTGAAATCGGGCCTCGGCATCTTCCCCTCTGAAATTCAGCACTTTATCTGAAAAAAGCCTCGAGTTCGGGACGACGATCGTCGTGCTGTCGCGCGTCTCGACGATGGAGGTGCGGAAGCCGATGCGCCGCACGACACCCGCCTGGCCCTGCACCTCAATGAAGTCGCCGACGCGGATGGTCTTTTCAAAAAGGAGGATGACGCCGCTGATGAAGTCGTTGACCGCCTCGCGCAGCCCGAGGCCCGCGCCGACCAGCACCGCCGCCATCGACCCCCAAACGACCGTCATCTCGATGCCGAGGCTCTGGAAGATCAGCAGCGCGGCCAGCACGTAAACGACGTAGCTGAACAGCCGGTTAATGCTGAACTGCGCCCCCTCGTCCAGTTTTTCCTTTTGAAAGACGCGGTTGAGCGCGAATCGGCGCAGCAGGAACAGGGCCAGTTGCGCCGCGAAGACGACCAGCACGGCGGCCAGTACGTTCGACAGTTTGAACGGTTTCTCGCCGACAGTGAACAGCACTTGGTCGCGCCCAGCGCGGTGGACGAGCCAGAGGCCGCCGAGCGTCCAGGCGATGAATCGGACGAGGCGCGTCTTCTGCGAAAACTCCCGGTTTTGATGGAAGAAAGTCGGCAGCACGGCCCCGATGAAATGGTCGGCGAACCGCGCGAGCTGCACGAAACCGAGCAGGAACAGCACCTCCGCCAGCCCGACCGAGGCCACGTCGGAGAGCTGGATGTCGTCGTCGATGTTGCCCGTTTTTATCAAAATGGCGGGCAGGAGGAGGCAGAAGGCCACGAACAGGTCGCCGCGAAGCTGGCTTTTCTCCTTCTCGGAAACCCCAAGCCTGTGAGCGGCGCGAGGCAGCCAGTTTTTGAGAACACTTCTGTAAAAAAAGGAGGCCGCCGCCATCCCGGCCACCGCGCCGAGAAGTTGGCCGAGGGTGAACTCTTTTTGAAAAACAGAGAAAAGCGGCCAGCGCAGCCAGTCGAGCAGGTTCATCCGATGCGCGTTTTTTTGAGGCTCGCGGCGAGGGCGAGGTGGCGGACCTTTCTTTTTGAAACCCACCAATGCCACCCGTCGCCAGCGGCCAGCGCCAGCCAACCGGCCGCGAAACAGGCCCACCAAAAATAGCCGAGCGCATCAACGGCCTCCGGCCAATAGGGCCTCTCAAACAGGATTTGAAACACGATGACCGGCACCGCCAGCAGGAAGCAGAACATCGCCGCGACGCGGGTTTTCTTTAAAAATGCGGGCTTTTGCGCCCAGAACACTCGGAAAAGGAGCCGCTTGGCCAACTGGTGGCCGGGCCGCAGCTTGAGCAGCTCGCGCAGGACGTGCTCGGCGCGGCCGTGTTCGTCGAGGTTGAAATGGGAGGCTGCCTTTTGAAAAAGGACTTGCTCGAAGACGTCGTCGCCGTGCCACGCCCGGATGTTCTGCGAGAAGATTTCCCGGATGAGCGCGTCCGACATGACGAGGTGCTTCGCCGATTGGCCGGAGTGGAAAAGGGCCTCCGTGTACGTCCGCAGGCAGTCGAAAAACTCGTCGGGCGAGAGGTCATGGATGGCCCGCTCGTGGCGCTCGTAGTATCGGACGATGCGCGGCCAGTCCCGAGGCTCGATGGCCTTGAAGTTGCGGTAGGTCTTGAGCGAGACTGGCGAGTCGAACATGGCGAGGTGGCTATTTGCCGAGGAAGAACTTCTTGTCGTCGCGGGCGAGCTGGATGCCCGTCGCGTCGAAGGCTTTCTTCAGCTCGTCGTAAAGGTATTCCACCATTGCGTCGTGGTGCTCGCCATTGGTCCATGCACCGATGATCATCTCCACGCCCGCGCCAGGAAAGCCGACGATGGAGACGTAGGCCTCCTTGCTCGCCATCGACTTCGGGTTGCGCTTAACGACCTCGGCGGCGACGGCCTTGACCATCGCGACGGAGGTCTCCTGCACAAAAGTCACCTTGATATCGGCCCTGACCTCGCCGTGCTGCGGGATGTTTTCAATCGCCCCGCTTGTCACCGTGCCGTTAGGGATGATGATTTTCTTGCCCGAGTTTGTCTCGAGCATGGTGTTGAAAATCTGGATTTCCCTGACGGTGCCGTTCATGCCGCCGATGGTGACGTTGTCGCCGACGCGGTAGGGGCGAAAGAGAAGTATCAAAACGCCGCTGGCAAAATTCCCCAAACTGCCCTGCAAGGCCAGCCCGATGGCGAAGGCGACGGCCGAGATGACCGCGATGAACGAGGTGGTCTCGATGCCCATCCGCCCGGCGACGACGAGGATGAGCATGACCTTCATCGCCGCGTCGGCCATCGAGACGAAGAAGGGGCGCAGCGAGTCGTCCATCTTCCGGGCGACGAGCACCCCGTCGAGCGTCGTGATGAGGCGGCGGATGAGCCACAGGCCGCCGAGCAAGATGGCAATGGAGATGGCGATGTTGGGGCCGTAGTTCCAGAGCCAGTCAATGGCTTTCTGGGTGAAGTCGATGGTGGCTTCCATGCGAGTCGAGTGTGTTTTTGTTGAAATGACGGGGCGAATAACGCTGTTTTTACGGATTGCGGCCCGTCGTCAGGCCCCGCCGCCCTCCTCTTCCCTCATGATTTCCAGGCCAAAATCGCGGAGCTGCAGCACGAGCGGCATCAGCCGCCGCCCGCGCCCGGTGAGGCTGTACTCCGTCCGGGGCGGCACCTCGGCGAAGACCTCGCGGCCGATGTAGCCGTCGGCCTCCAGCTCGCGGAGCTGTGCCGTTAGCATCTTGTCGGAGATGTGCGGGATGTCCTTCCGCAGCTCGCTGTAGCGCATCGCGCCGCGTTGGAGGCGGTAGAGGATGGGCGTCTTCCAGATGCCGCCGATCTGTTCCATGACCAGCTGGACGGGGTTGTAGTAGACCTTCCCTTTGTGGATGAAGTCGGGCATTGCCGTTGCAAGTTGTTGATTGTCAGTAGCTTACCAAAAAGTCCGTTGCGCACTTCTGGGTGAACCTCTCGGTCGTGGCGGCGGGGCCGGGAACCTTTGCGGCACATTTTCTCACCAAATTCTGTCGCAATGAAAAGACTGCTCACTGCCTTTCTGCTCCCCCTCCTGACCGCGCTCTCGCTCGCCGCGCAGCACAACGCGGGCCACAACGGCAAGGTTTTTGCGATGATCGCCTCCAACCCCTCCGTCAGCAAGCAGACCGGCTGGCCCATCGGTGTCTGGTACGCCGAGCTGGCGCACCCTTACTGGGCCTTCGCCGAGGCGGGCTACGCCGTCGACATCGCCAGCCCCGACGGCGGCGAAATCCGCTTCGACTCCTACAGCGACCCCGAGGACGCGAGCCGCTACGCCGCCTTCGACTACCTCTCGCTTGGCTTTAAAAAAGACCCGGCCAAGATGGAGCTTACCCGCAATACCCTCAAGCTCTCGACGGTCAACCCCGACGACTACAAGGCCGTCTTCGTCTGCGGCGGTCAGGGGCCGATGTACACCTTCTATGAGAACGAGGCGCTGCACCGCTTCTTTGCCAACTTCTACTTGACGGGCAAGCCGACCGCCGCCATCTGCCACGGCACCTGCATCCTGTTGAAGGCGAAGCTCCCCGACGGCCGTTTCCTCGTCGACGGGAAGCGGTGGACGGGCTTCGCCAATGCCGAGGAACAGTATGCCGACGCCTATGTGGGCATGAAAATCCAACCCTTCCGCATCGAGGACGAGGCCCGGAAAATGCCCAACAGCCGATTCGAGGTGGGCGAGCCGTTCTCCGCTTTCGCCGTCCAGGACGGCAACCTCATCACCGGTCAGCAGCAGAACAGCGGCGCGGCCGCCGCCGAGCTTGTCCTCGCCGCCCTCGAAAAGGACCGGCCGAGGTACCCGACCTACGTCCTCGTCCATGGCGCATGGGCCGACGAGAGCGCGTGGGGCTTCGTGCGCAACCAGTTGGCGGTGCGCGGCAACGTCGCCGTCGTCAACCTGCCGGGCCACGGCCTCGACCTCGCCTCGCCGACCTCGGTTTCGCTCAAAAAATATGTCGAGGCGGTCGAAAAGACCGTCGCCGCCGCGCCCGGGAAGGTCGTCCTCGTTGGCCACAGCATGGCGGGGGTGGTCGTCTCGCAGGTCGCGGAGGACATGGCGGAGAAGATTGACAGGGTGGTTTACGTTGCAGCCTACCTCCCAAAAAATGGGGAAGACCTGCTCTCCCTCTCAAAAAAGGACGCGCAGAGCAAGGTCGGAGGCGCGCTGGAGTTTTCGCCCGACTACAGCTCGGCGACCATCCGCCGCGACGTGATCGTGCCCGCCGTCTGCGCCGACTGCCCCGAGTTCATGAAAGAGGTCTTGGTGAAATACCACAAAGCCGAGCCTGCAGGGCCGCTGGGCGAGAAGGTGGCACTGGGCAAGCGCTTCGCCTCCGTCCCGAAGTTTTACATCCACACGACGCAGGACGCGGCGGTCGGCCTCGACCTCCAAAAACAGATGGTGCGCGACAACGGCACCGTCCGCAAGACCTTCGAGATGAACACCTCGCACCTGCCCTTCGTCGCGCAGCCCGAGCGGTTCCTCGCCGTCCTCGGCCAGTGCAAATGAGGCAAAACCGAGTGTTTTCGATGAAAAAGAGCCGTTTTCTCGCCTCCGCGCTCGCGGCGGCCCTGTGCCTCGGCTGGCATGGGGCCGCCGCCCAAATCCCGGTCGAGGCATTCGCCGGCCACGAGCGGGCGACGTTCGACCAGATGTTTTTCAAGTTTCTCAAAAAAGGGGACGGGCAGCCCAGCCGCTTCCTCTTTTTCAGCCGCCAACGGGCCACGCGCGACAACCGCCAGTCGGCGACGGCCAACCTGCCGCAGTTCGGCTTCACCGAGGCCATATCGTGGAACGACCGGCGGCTGCGCGGCCTCGCGCCCGTCGCCGTCGGGCAGGTCCTCAACCGAGGGACTTTTTTGAAAGGGGGCATCCAGTTTGCCAAGCTCTCCAAAAACTGGACGGCCTTCGGCTGGGCGGTTTCCGAACTGAAGGAAGGGCCGAACGTCGACCTCTTTGCGATGGCTCGTTTTTCGCCGAAACTGGTGGGGAAATGGCGGCTTTTTGGGCAATTCGAGTCGCTCAACACCCTGCCGACGGTGGAGGGGAACCCGTTCAGCTTCGTCCAGCGGGCGCGGATGGGGCTGAAATTCGGGGCTTGGCAGTTCGGCGCGGGCGCGGATTTCAGCCAGACGGGGCGCGGCGCGGCCTACGCCAAAAAGGACAACCTCGGGGGCTTCCTCCGGCACGAGTTCTGACAGAGCGTTCAGGCAGTGCCCCTCGCCTCCAGCCGATATCCCATCCCATGCACAGCGACGATGGCCACCGACGGGTCGCCCGCCAGCTTCTTGCGCAGCCGCGAGACGCACATGTCGACGCTGCGGCCGCCGACCAGAACGCCCTCGCTCTCCCAGACTTCGTGGAGGATTTGCTGCCGTTCGAGCAACTGGCCGGGCCGCTCGGCAAAGAGGCGCAGGAGCTTCGCCTCCTGAAAGGTCAGCTCGATGTGCGAGCCGCCGCAGACGAGGACTTGCGCGGCCGCATTGAGTTTCGATTGGCCGACGGAGAGCCAGTTTTTTTCATCAAAATCAACGGGAAGGAGCGGCGGCACTGGAGGTGTTTTCTTATTGAAAAACCAAAAACCGGCCGCCGCCGCGCCGAAAAGCAGCCCGACGATGGCCGCTTTTGAGATTGGAAAAGCGGGTTTGGGTTCAACTCCCTCGAAAGTCACCTCGATGAAATGACAGCCGCCCGGCTCGTCGCGGCCGGCACACGGCAATCGCTTGCCGTCCAAGACATCGGCTTGATGAAAACCGAGGTCGATGGTGAAATCCGCGCAGCGGCGGACGGCGACGCGGTACGGTTGCCGGATTCCATATAAATCGAGCGACTCCTGCAGCCGCGCGGGGAGGCTCTCATATCGAAAAGGTTTTTCGAGGAAGACGCGCCAGGCGCCACCGCCGCCCCGCTCGACGGCCGGTATTCGGCTCAAAGTGTCGCCCGATTCGCGGAGCAGGGCGTCGGCGGCTCGGCGCAGGGCGAGGTTTGTTTTTTCATCAACATCGGGCGGCGGCGCGGCCTTTCTTTCGGGCATGGAGGCCATCGCCCAGACCAAGACCGGGAGGGCGAAGAGGGGGATAACCCAGCGTTTTTTGAAAAAAGTGGTCAAATCCATGCCCGAAAGTAGCCGCGCCGGTCAACAACCCGGCCGCATCGTCACGGCAAAAATCGACGAGCCGACGGCCAGCAGCTTGTGGACCCGGTCGCTGTCGGCCTTGAACAGGAATTCCCACGTCTTCCCGCCGTCTGCCGAGCGGTAGGTGCCCGAGCCGAGGCTGGCGAAAAGCTCGCCGCCCGCTGCCTGCGCGAGGCTGACCGACCACGACGAGACCGGCAAACTGCCAGCGACCTGCCAGCTTTTTCCGCCGTCGGAGGAGGAGAGGAGGCGGGAGGCCATCATGCCATCCTCGACGACGATTTTTACGGTGCCGTCGGGCGCGGCGAGCATCGCGCCGATGCCGGTGTGGTTGCCGAAAAGGCCGGTTTTGGCTATCAAATCGGCCTTTTGGAGGGAAAATTCCCAATGCTCGCCGCCGTCGGCCGAGCGAACCATGCCACCGGGACCGGTGGCCAAGAGGGCGCCGGTCGACTCGACGATGCGGAAAATGTCGGTCTGGGTGAAGGTCTGTTTCCAGGTCTTCCCGCCGTCGTCGGATTTGAGGATGCCGCCGACGCAGCCGACGAGGAGGCTCTTTTCACCGGTCTCGACATAGCAGCGGGCGGTGCGGCCCTTCAATTCTTCGAGCACGGGCTGCCAGTCGCCGCCGCTGGTTTTTTGATAAAACTCGCCGTGTATGGTGAGGCCGAGCAAGCCCCGGCGGCTGTTCGGATAGAAATTGGCGAAGGCCCGGCTCGGCAGCTCGATGGATTCCCAACTCATTCCGCCATCCGTGGCGGTGCCGTGAAACGCGGCCTTGTCGGAGGAAAGGAGCATCCCCTCGCCAAAGGAGACTGCCTGCGTGAACAGGATGTCGTCGGGGATGCCCGTGTCGGTTTTCTGCCACGACTTCCCGGAATCTTTCGATTGGAAGACGAGGCCCTCGGGGGTGGTTTTGTTGGTCTCGGCGGCCCGGGCGGCCATCGCGGCCGGGACGCATTGCGGGGTGGGAGAGGGGACGGCGAGCGTCCGCAGCACGAGCCAAAAGGCGAAAAACAGAATGGACATGGCGCAATTCATTTTTGAGTGAAACGATGGGGCAAACCTGCGCGGCGGGCCGAAGACGGTGGGTTTTTGGGCGTAAAACGATGTAACGGAGTTGTAAAACGGCTCGTTTTGTGGCTCGAAGCTCCGGCTTCGGAGGCATTGCCGGCCTCTTTCCCTCTCGAAGCTGGAGCTTCGGGACACAAAGCTCGAAATTATCGTCTGCCGCCGTCCCGCCCGCCTCCGCCCTCCACAGAATTAATGATGGAAATTTTTCGAGAAAACTTTTCAGGGACGGGGATTGAAAAGAAGGATGTGCTTCTACATTTGCACTCGCTTTTAAAAAACGGCCCTTTTTGGGGGCAAAACGGAGCGAATTCATCCAAAAAGAAAGGAATAGGCTATGCCAACCATCAACCAGCTTGTCCGCCACGGCCGCGAAAAAGTCGAAGTGACGAGCAAGTCGCGTGCCCTCGACTCTTGCCCGCAGCGGCGCGGCGTGTGCACCCGCGTCTATACGACCACGCCGAAGAAGCCGAACTCGGCCCTCCGCAAGGTCGCCAAAGTCCGCCTGACGAACAGCCTTGAGGTCATCTGCTACATCCCCGGTGAGGGGCACAACCTGCAGGAGCACTCCATCGTGCTCGTGCGCGGCGGGCGGGTGAAAGACCTGCCGGGCGTGCGCTACACCATCGTGCGTGGCGCACTCGACACGGCAGGTGTGGCCAACCGCAAGAAGTCGCGCTCGAAGTACGGCTCGAAGCGGCCGAAGCCGGGCGCAGCCGCCGCTCCAGCGAAGAAGAAGTAAAAATCCATCACCTCACAGCGTGAAGCTGTGCTACTTAAAAAGTCATGCGCAAGCGCAAACCAAAACCTCGAATCCTCGCCCCGGATCCCCGCTACAACGACACGACCGTCACCCGCTTCGTCAACAACATGATGTGGGAAGGGAAGAAGTCGACTGCGTTCGGCATCTTCTATGACGCGCTCGACCTCGTCAAGACCCGTTCGGGCGAGGGCGCCGATGAACTCGCCATGTTCAAAAAGGCCCTGCAAAACATCATGCCGCAGGTCGAGGTGCGCTCGAAGCGCATCGGCGGGGCGACGTTCCAAATCCCCACCGAGCTGCCTGGGCCGCGCAAGATTTCCGTCGGCATGAAATGGCTCATCAAGTACAGCCGCGCCCGCGCCGGGAAAGGCATGGCCGAGAAGCTCGCCGCCGAGGTCATGGCCGCCGCGAAGGGCGAAGGAGCCGCCGTCAAGAAGCGCGAGGACACGCACAAGATGGCCGAGGCCAACCGCGCATTCGCGCACTTCCGCGCCCGGTGATTTTCACGCCGCTTTTCTGAAAAATTTACCGCAGAGGCGCAGGTCGTAGAGACGCAAAATATTGCGTCTCTACAGCCCGCGCCTCTGTGGCTAAATACCCAATTTTCATCACAACCAATTCAAAATCAGCCAGTTAGTCATGGCAAGAGACCTTCGCTTTACCCGCAACATCGGCATCGCCGCCCACATCGACGCGGGCAAGACCACGACCACCGAGCGCATCCTCTACTACACCGGCGTCAACCACAAGATTGGCGAGGTGCACGAGGGCGCGGCCACGATGGACTGGATGGAGCAGGAACAGGAGCGCGGCATCACCATCACCTCCGCCGCCACGAAATGCACCTGGAAGGTCGACGGCCAAGCCTACGATTTCAACATCATCGACACGCCCGGCCACGTCGACTTCACCGTCGAGGTGAACCGCTCGCTGCGGGTTTTGGACGGCCTCGTTTTCCTCTTCTCGGCCGTCGACGGCGTGGAGCCGCAGTCGGAAACCAACTGGCGCCTCGCCGACGGCTACAAGGTGCCGCGCATCGGCTTCGTCAACAAGATGGACCGCGCCGGCTCGGACTTTTTCGCCGTCGTGAAGGACATGAAGGCCAAGCTCGGCGCGAACGCCGTGCCGCTCCAAGTGCCGATTGGCAACGAGCACAACTTCAAAGGCGTGGTCGACCTTGTCTCGGGCCAGGCGATTGTTTGGAATGAAAAGGATCAGGGCATGACCTATGAGGTCATCCCGATTCCCGACGATTTGAAGGCCACGGCCCATGAATATCGCCAAAACCTCATCGAAGAAATCGCCGGGTACGACGACAATTTGATGGAGAAGTTCTTCGACGACCCCAACAGCATCACCATCGAGGAGATGCGGGCGGCCATCCGCGCGGCGGTCATCGACATGAAAATGACACCGGTCATGTGCGGCACGGCCTTTAAGAACAAAGGCGTTCAGGCCTGCCTCGACGCGGTCTGCTACTTCCTCCCGTCGCCCGTCGACCGCGACATGGTGAAAGGGACGAACCCGAAGACCGATGCCGAGGTCACGCGCAAGCCGGTCGTTACCGACCCGTTCGCGGCCCTCGCGTTCAAGATTGCGACCGACCCGTTCGTGGGACGCCTCGCTTTCATGCGCGTCTACTCGGGCAAGCTCGACGCGGGCAGCTACGTCCTCAACACCCGCACGGGCGACAAGGAGCGCATCAGCCGCATCTACCAGATGCACGCCAACGACCGCCAGCCGATGGAATCGGTCGAGGCGGGCGACATCGCGGCGGCCGTCGGCTTCAAGGACATCCGCACGGGCGACACGCTCTGCGACGTCGACAACCCCATCGTGCTCGAGTCGATGGTCTTCCCCAACCCCGTCATCTCGCTCGCCATCGAGCCGAAGACGCAGAAGGACCTCGACAAACTGGGCATGTCGCTCAACAAGCTGGCGGAGGAAGACCCGACCTTCAAGGTGCGCTACGACGACGAGACCAACCAGACCGTCATCAGCGGCATGGGCGAGCTGCACCTCGAAATCCTCGTCGACCGGCTGCGCCGGGAATTTGGCGTGGAGTGCAACCAGGGCGCGCCGATGGTCAACTACAAAGAGACCTTGACCGGCTCGACCTCGCACCGCGAGAAGCTCAAAAAGCAGACGGGCGGCGCGGGTATGTTCGCCGACATCGAGTTCACCATCGGCCCGGCCGATGAGGAGTTCCTCGAAAGCGACGACTTCAAGTCCGGCAAGAAGAAGCTCCAGTTCGAGTGGGCCATCGTCGGCGGAGCCATCGACAAGAACTACATCAAGCCCATCACCGACGGCTTCACGGCGATGATGAACAACGGCATCCTCGCCGGCTACAACATCGACTCGATGAAGGTGAAGGTCACCGATGGCTCGATGCACGCAGTCGACTCGAAGCCCATCGCCTTCGAGCTTTGCGCGAAGGACGGCTTCCGGGCCGCCGCGCCGAAGTGCCGCCCGGTCATCATGGAGCCGATCATGAAGCTCGAAGTGGTCACGCCCGACGAGTACGTCGGCTCCGTCATCGGCGACCTCAACCGCCGCCGGGGCCTCCCGAAAGGGCAGGACACGCGGGCGGGCGGCGCCATCGCCATCCAGGCCGACGTGCCGCTCTCGGAGATGTTCGGCTACGTCACGCACCTGCGGACGCTGACCTCGGGCCGCGCCTCGTCGGCCATGGAGTTCAGCCACTACCAGCCCGCGCCGACGAACATCGCGGAGGCGGTCATCAAGAACGCCAAGGGCGGCAAGTGATTGATTTTCAGTCTTTTGTGAAATAGAAAAAAGCCATCCGAGGGGACTCGGGTGGCTTTTTTGTTTGTCCAAAAACCGCTCGGCAAATTGCCAGCATTTGATTTTTCAAAAGAGATTGACTTCTTTTGACCACCCCAACCACCGCGTCCGCACACTCTTTTCATCAACAAATCGGGTCAAATGAAAAAGTCAATCTCCTCTACTCTCCTCATCGCAGTCTCGACGGCGGCCCTCGCCCAGCACATTCCCGACAACAATTTCGCCGCTGCCATCGCCCTTGCCTGCCCCGACTGCATCGACGCCAGCCACGACCTGACCCCCAGTGCCGCCTCGCTCGCCGAGCTCCACGTCGACGGGCAAGGGATTGCCGACCTCTCCGGGCTGGAAGGTTTCACGGGGCTGCAAAAATTCAGTTGCTCGTTCAACCAGCTCGCCCTTCTGCCCGCCAGTCTGCCGCCCCTGCTCAAGGAACTTGAGTGCAGCAGCAACCAACTGACGAGCCTCCCGCCGCTGCCCACCTCGCTCTCATTCTTGGGCTGCAATGCCAACAAGCTCACGTCCCTCCCAACCCCGCTGCCCGGGACGCTCTCGCTGCTGAACTGCTGGCAAAACGAACTGACCTCCCTCCCCGCGCTCCCCGCCGGGCTGGTCGGCCTTTTCTGCTACCAGAATAAGCTCGCCGCTCTGCCCGCGCTGCCCAACGGGCTGTACACCCTGCAAGCATCGGACAACAGCATCACCAGCCTCCCTGCTCTGCCGGCCTCCCTCGTGACCTTGAGCGTCGCCTTTAACCAGATATCCAACCTCCCTTCGCTGCCGGCCGGGCTGCTGAGGCTGAACTGCGGCTCCAACCAGATAGCCGCCCTGCCCGCCGATTTGCCAGCCGGGCTGGTCGAGCTTTATTGCGACCACAACAAGCTCACGTCGCTGCCGACACTGCCCTCCCTTTTATCCCAGCTTGGCTGTTGCTGCAACCAAATCCCTTTCCTGCCGCCGCTGCCCGCCACCCTTCAAACGCTCGACTACTCGGCCAACCTCTTCACTGCCCCGCCCCCCTTGCCCTCCGGGTTGACGACGCTCAATTGCTCGGCCAACCCGCTCTCGCCCTTGCCGCCGTTGCCGTCGGGCTTGACCTCTTTCTACTGCTATTCGCAAAAACTCAACGCGCTACCGCCGCTGCCAGCCACCCTTTTGTTGCTCGACTGCCACAGCAATTCGCTCACCTCGCTTGGCACCCTCCCGCCCGACATCACCTACGTCGCCTGCGACACCAACCTGCTGACCGCGCTTCCCGTGCTTCCGGCCAGCCTCCAACACCTCTATTGCACCGAAAACCCATCGTTGTTCTGCCTCCCGGCCTTGCCCGCCGACATGTTCAGCCTGTGGGTGCAGGGCACGGGCATCACCTGCCTGCCCAACAAACCGGTCATGCTTTTCAACCTCTTTCCGCCCATCCCGGTCTGCGGCGGCTCGCTGAACGCCAGTTTCAACTGGTCACTCGGCGGCGCGTTCACCGTCCAGTTCACGAACACAACCAACAACAACCAGCAGCCCATAACCTACCTGTGGGACTTCGGCGACGGCTCCACCTCGACATTGGCCAGCCCCGCCCACGTCTTCAGCGGGCCGGGCAGCTACCCCGTGACCCTCACCGTCTCCGACCCTTGCACGGGAGCGAGCTCGACCACCCAAACCGTTGTGCTTTCCAGCAAAACGGCCGAGGCTGAAAGCACCGGGTTGTCCGTTCACCCGAACCCTTTCCAGACCGAGTTTTTCATGGAGGCAGCTGATGCCACCCGAGCAGAGGCCGTCATTTTCGACCCTCTTGGCAAAGTAATCAAGCGGCTCCAATTCGGCCCCAGCTTGGTCGGCCAGGCCCGCGTCTCCCTGGCGGACAGCCCGGATGGCGTCTATTTTTTGACCGTGAAATCAGGACCAGGCGCGACGGTCTTGAACCTGGTGAAGCGGGCGGAGTGAGTCGAACCGCTGCGGCAGCGGCGGCGACAAGAGCTTGATTTTCAACCTTTTGCGAAATGAAAAAAGCCATCCGAGGGGACTCGGGTGGCTTTCTTTGTTGAGGGTAACTGCGTATCAAATCGTGTCAATCTGAATCGAGTTCAGGATTTGATAGGCGGTTTCGGGGAAGTCGGAGCAGTCGTCTTGGCTGCACTCGAAGCGGAAGTTTATCCAGCATTTATTGGTCACGGTGGTCGCCTCAATTTGTCGGAATGGCTTTTCGCTGTAATAAGTTTGACACGCATAGTCCCAGACGGCAAAATCGTTCCCCCAAATCCTCTCGATTTTTCTGTGATGCCAAATGGGAACCGGGTAACGACAGTCATTTGAGTTGTTCATTATTTTCTCAAATCGCCTGTTCAACAACAAGGAGTCGATTTTGACTTTCTCCCAATCTTTTGTCGCCACGTACTCAATAGTCATCCGGCGAATGCTGTCTCTGCAAAAATCGGTATATAAAAAGCCGGACTCCTTAATCAAACAACTTTTGGAATTGGTGAGGCGACATTTTTGAACGTACCCGAAATCAGACAAATCAAGCCAAGCCAGTAAGGTGTCGAACTTAATCGGTGCGAACAAGGCAACCCTGCACATCTCTTTTTGGGAGGAACTGTCCACCAGCGTGATTTTCCGCTCGACGAAGTTTTCGGGCTTCACGCGCTCGGCCTTGCAGCCGACCAGCAGGAGGGCGAGCGGAATGAGGGATTTTGTCATTAGGCGAGTTTTTGGGTAAAAATAGGCCTTTTCTGGAGGCGACTTAGCTCACTCAAAACAGCAGTTAGTCCGTGCACAACCTCTGCGCCGAGACCATCGCGGAGGCGGTCATCAAGAACGCCAAGGGTGGCAAGTGATTGATTTTCAATATTTTGTGAAATAGAAAAAAGCCATCCGACTTCTCGGATGGCTTTTTTGTTTGTCGGACAATGATCTTGGCTGCGGCAACCACAACCCCTAATCACCGGCCAAGAACCAGCAGCAGCGGCGAGTTCTTCTTAACCAAAACGGTCGCCGTGAGGTCGGTCAAAGTCTCGCCCGTCAGCGGGTTTTGGGCCGACTTGAACCCGTCGAACCGCTCCGCGAAGCGGCGCAAATCCACCTTCCGGTCGGTGTTCGCCGTGTTCAAAACAACCATCACGGAGTTCTGGTCGTCGTAGCGGAAGTAGGTGTAGACCGAGTTCTCCGGCACGAACTGCATCAGTTTTCCAGTCGCCATTACCGGGTTCGCCTTGCGCAGCGAGGCCATTTTTTTCACAAAATCAAAAGCTTCGTTCTCCGCCGCCGTTCGCCTCTCGGCGGTAAAGACCGACCGCTTGTCGCCCGGCCAGCCGCCCGGCATTTCTTGTCGGAGGACGCCGTCGCCCTTTGCCTTGTCGCCGGTGAAGGCCAGTTCCGTTCCGTAATAAATCTCGGGCACGCCGCGCTCGGTCATCAGCCAGACGATGCCCGAGCGGAACTTGTCCATGTTCGAGCCGATGCTCGTGGCGAAGCGCGTCATGTCGTGGTTGTCGAGGAAGATGAGGTTGCGCATCGGGTCCTCGTAGAGGTTGTCCTGCGCCAGCACATAGTAGAGCCGGGCGGCTCCCTCCGTCCAGCCCTGCTCGCGCTGGAGGGCTTCGAGGATGGCGGCATTGAGTTGAAAATCAATCATGCCGGGCAGGTTCGAGTCAAAGCCCGTCTTCTTAATCGGTTGATTGTCAGCGAAATAGGCCACCAAACTGACCGTGTGCTCCCAAGCCTCGCCGACGTTCGTGATGTCCGGGTACTCGCGCCGCACGGCCTCGTTGAACTTCGACATGAATGCCTGGTCCGAGTAGGTGTAGGTGTCCGTCCGCAGCCCGTCGATGCCCGCCCATTCGATCCACCAGATCGTGTTTTGGATGAGGTAGCGGGCGAGGAAGGGGTTGCGCTGGTTGAGGTCGGGCATCATCTTGTCGAACCAGCCGTCGAGGAACAGCCGCCGGTCGCGCTCTGAGGCGTAGGGGTCGGCGAGCGTCGGCGCCCGGTAGGTCGTGCGGGTGAACGTGTCGAACTGGTGAACCCAGTCAGGCGACGGCAGGTCGGCCATCCACCAGTGCCCGCTGCCGATATGGTTGGTGACGATGTCGCGCACCACTTTCATGCCCGAGTCGTGGCACTTTTTGACGAGGGCGCGATAGTCGTCGTTCGTCCCCAGCCGCCGGTCGATGCGGTAGTGGTCGGTGATTGCGTACCCGTGGTAGCTCCCTCCTTTTTGGTCATTTTCCAATTCGGGGTTGAGCCAGATTGCGGTCGCGCCGAGGTCTTTCAGGTAGTCGAGGTGGTCGGCAATGCCCTTGAGGTCGCCGCCGTGGCGACCGAAAAGGCTGTCGCGGTGGGCCTTCGGCTCGCGCATAGAGGGGTTGTCGTCGTTCGACGGGTCGCCGTTGGCGAAGCGGTCGGGCATGATGAGGTAGACCAGATCCTTCGCCGTCACGCCCGCCCCGTGCGGGCCGGCGTCGCGGGCGAGGATGGGCCACTCGAAGACCATCTGCGAGCCGTCCTTTTTTTCAAAAATGATGGGCAGCTTGCCCGGCTGGGCCGTCGCGTAGATGGAGATCTCGACAAAGAGGTAGTTCGGGTTCCCCGTCCGCGAGACGTTGACGAGGCGGACGCCGGGGAACTTGCCCAGCTTCACGTCGAACTCCGCGATTCCTTTTTTGTGGATCATCAACTCGACCGACGGGTTTTTGAACCCAATCCACCAGTTCATCGGCTCGACGCGCATCGATGAATCGGCGCGGAGGAGGACGGCATCGGGCTTTTGGACGCCGGGGTTTTTGTCGGAACCGGGGTTGTCGCAACCTGTGGCGACGGCCGCGAGAAGGGCGGCGAGGAGGAGCGCGTTCTTCATAAAGGATTGACTGTCAACTGTTTTTCGTTCAAAGTCAGCTCGGCGGCTGGGATAGTTTCCGCAGCCGCTCGGCCGCGATTGCCGAGAACTGCTCACCGCCAGTCGCCCGGACGTGCCCGTTCTTCGGGTGAAAAGCCACAGAAGAATAGCCCGCCCAAAAAGCGGCCGTCCGCCGGTTTCTTTCCTCGGGCAAAAGACTTTCAAAATCGCCTAAAAACACAGCCGCGTCGAGCAAAAAAGGGCCGAGCGCAGTCTCGTCCCAGTCGATGGCGGTCAGGCGGCGGCCGACGCGGAGCAGGTTCGTGCGGTGCAGGTCGGAGTGGATGAGGCCGAAGCTCGACGGCATTTTTTCAAAAAAGGAAGTTCGGGCGGCCAGCCAGTCGAGCTTTTTGGAAAGCGTGGCGACCTCTTTTTTTGAGAAGCCGTGCACAGAAAGCTCGCTGGCCAGCCAACGGGCCGTTGTTTTCACCCAATTTTCATCAAGCAGGGTCATCGCCTGGCCGTTGTCGGCGCCCCCGCCAGCAACCGTTGCGGACAGCCAAAACTCCTCGGCGGCGAGGTGAAGCCGGGCCATCGTAGCCCCCCAGTTTTTAGCCCCAGATTCAGAAAAGGGCAGGGCAATTATCCGCCCTTCGAGCCAGCGATGGAGCATGGCGGGCGGCTCGCCGACCACCGAAACCGGCACCTGAACCGGCCATCCTCTTTCGGAAAGAAAGGTCAAAAAAGCCCCGACGACCGCCAACCGCCCGGCCGACGGCGCACCCGACGAGCGGTATGTTTTCAACCCAAATCGTTGACCGTCAACGGTTTGGATGAAATAGACCAGTTCGTTCGACTGGCTGACCAGTTTGACCGAAGCGAGGCGCAGGCCGTAATTTTTTTCCAAGAAAAGGGAGAGGTCTGGCGGTTCGGTCATGCCTCGTGGAAGAAATTGGAAATTCAGTTGGCTGGCCGGTCACTCGACCAGTTCGAGATCAATCTCCCGCCGCGTCGGGTCGGCCCCAAGGATGCGGACTTTCACCCGGTCGCCCATCTTGAAGACCTGCCCGGAGCGCCGCCCGGTCGCTTTGAGCCGTCCGTTTTCGAGGAGGAAAAGGTCGCCGAGCGCGGCGAACTCGACCAGCCCCTCTGCCTTCGAGCCGTCGACCTCGACGAAGAAGCCGCGCTCGATGATGCCCGAGATGCGGCCGTCGAAGACCTGCCCGACGCGGCTTTTCATGTAGATGGCCTGAAAGTACTTGGTGCTTTCCCGTTCCGCGTCGGCGGCTTTGCGCTCCTGTTTGGAGACGTGCTTGCACTTCTCCTCTAGTTTTTCCTTGTCGAGTCGATAGAACTGTCCGCCGAGGTTTTTCTCCAAAATCCGGTGGGAAAGCACGTCGGAATAGCGGCGGATGGGCGACGTGAAATGGCTGTAATGGCTGAACCCGAGGCCGTAGTGGCCGATGTTCTCGGTCGAGTAGGCGGCCTTCGCCATCGTTCGGATGGCGAGCGGCTCGAGCATCTTGAGCGCGTCGTTGGTCTTGGCTGCGCGGGTGAGGCGGTTGTAGCTGTCGGCGATGTGCTTGGGTGTGTCGATGCGCATCGGGAAGCCCAGCTCGCGGGCGAAGCGCGAGAACTCGGTCACCTTCTCCGTGTCGGGCAGGTCGTGAACGCGGTAGACGAACGGGATTTCCTGCGCAGCCCGCGCCTTGTGGTCGATGAACTGAGCGACTTCCTTGTTGGCCAGCAGCATGAAGTCCTCAATCAAAAGGTGCGCGTCCTTCCGTGCTTTCACATAAGCCTCGACGGGCGCGCCGCTCTCGTCGAGCCGAAAACGAACCTCTTCCGAATCAAATCCGATGGCCCCGCCGCGCTCGTTGAGCTTCCGTAGGTGGTGGGCGATTTCGTTGAGCTTCAAAAGCTCCTCGGAAAACTGCCCGGTCTTCGCATCCAAAACCTCCTGCGCCTTTTCATAGCTGAACCGATGGGCCGAGTGGATGACCGTTTTCCCGAACCAGCGGTTGGTGATTTTGAGTTTTTCATCAAAAACAAAGACGGCCGAAAACGTCAGCCGGTCCTCGTTCGGGACGAGCGAGCAGAGGTTGTTCGACAGCTTCTCGGGCAGCATCGGCAAAACCCGGTCGACGAGGTAGACCGAAGTCGACCGCTGAAAAGCGTCTCGGTCGAGCGGCGTTTCCGGTTTCAGGTAATGGGTCACGTCAGCGATGTGGACGCCGACCTCGATGCTCCCATTTTCCAGTTTTTGAAAAGAAAGCGCGTCGTCGAAGTCCCGCGCGTCCTCGGGGTCGATGGTGAAAGTGGTGATGTGCCGGAAGTCGCGCCGCCGCTCGATTTCCTGCGGCGAAATCTGCGCGGGGATGCGCTCGGCCTCCTTTTCCGCCTCGGGCGAGAAGTCGAGCGGGAAGCCTTGGTTGACCAAAATGGTCTTCATCTCGATGTCCGTCGAGCCGGGCGCGCCGAGGACTGCGGTGACTTCGCCGATGGGCATTTTGCGCAGCTTGTCCTGCCAGTCGGTTATTTTGACGACGACCTTCTCGCCGTCGCGGGCGCCCTTCGCGTTTTCGAGCGCGACGTAGATGTCGGTCGCCATGTTGAACCGGTCAGGCACGACGAGCGAGTAGCGACGGCCGGTGCGGAAGGTTCCGATGAAATGGTCGGTCGCCCGTTTCACGATTTCGAGGACCTCGCCCTCCGGCTTGCGCCCCGGCCGCGTCGGGAAGATGAGGACGCGGACGCGGTCGCCGTGCAGGGCGGTGCCGAGGTGGCGCGAGTTGACGTAGACATCCTCCTCGAAGTGGTCGTTGACGACGTAGCCCGCGCCCGCCCGGGTGATGTCGACGGTTCCTTCGATGACGGCGCCGGACTCGCGGCGACGGCCTTTTTCGAACTTCTTCAATTGTTTTTTCGGCAAATCGGCGGCGCCGGCGGATTTGCCGAGGCCGAACTTCCCATCCTTTTCAGCCACGATTTTGGAGGCCCCGGCGAGCGAGGCGAGGGCGTGGCGGATGGCGTCCTTCGAGTTGGCGACGGCGAGTTTTTCGGTGAGCTGGGCGGCGTTGTACTTCTTCTTCGGGTGCTGCCGGAAGTGGTCGAGAATCTCCGCCTGCAAC
>JBGAWE010000317.1:0-4442 GCA_044227705.1 Saprospiraceae bacterium | reverse complement strand
GGGTTCAAAAGCGTGGACACAGCACCGAGGTTCGACACATCGCCCTCCGCAATCTTCCGCATGATGCGCCGCATGATTTTCCCCGAGCGCGCGCTCTGCCCAGAAGCCTTCCGGCTCGGCGACGGGGCGAATGGATTCGATGCGGCGCTGCTCGACGGACTGGATTTGAAGCATCACGTTTTTCAAAAAAACTGGGTGAAAAGAAGCGTCTGCAAATCGGGTCAGTTGCGTCGCGGGTTGTTGGCACATACGCCAACAACGGCAGAAAGGAACTCATGCAAATGAAATCGAGCCGCCGGTCTCGTCGCGCCATCTTTGCCCGAAAATCAACGACCCGATGCCGCTGCCCGAGGAGTTTACAAAACAGATGCGCCGCCAGCTCGGCGAGGCCGAGTTCGCCCTGTTTGAAAAGGCGATGGGCGAGACGCCGCCCGTCAGGCATCCGGTTCAACCCAGCGCGTCGGCCGTCGTTGGCGTCCTCGCCAGCAACCTCAGCGCGAGACGGCCAGCCAGGGTAACCTGGTCTTCCGACGGTTTCTACCTCGCAGGACGGCCAATCTTCACGCTCGACCGACGCTACTGGAGTACTACTAACAATGCAAACTTCGTCGATGTTCTCCAGCTTGCCCTCAACAGTCGCTCGATTTCTCCAAACCGTTGAAAATCATGGACTTGTGCGCCGCGCCCGGCGGCAAGTCGACCATCATTGCCAGCCTCCTCCAGCCCGACGGGCTGCTCGTGGCGAACGAGACCATCCGCTCGCGCACGCCCGTTCTGATGGAGAACCTCGAAAAATGGGGCTGCCCGAACACCGCCGTCACCTCCGCCGACCCCGAGGAATCGCCCCGCTCGCCGGTTGGTTCGACGCGGTCGTGGTCGATGCGCCGTGCTCGGGGCGAGGGGCTTTTCCGGTGCCGATCCGACCTGGCAAGTTCGAGGTCGGCCACTGCACGAGCTGTGCGCCGGGCGGCAGCGGCGGATTTTGGCAACGGCTGTAGAGCTTGTCGCGCCGGGCGGGGTTTTGGTTTATTCGACCTGCACTTACAACCGCTGGGAGAATGCGGACAACTGCCTTGGCTGGCGCAAGAGTTTGATTTTCAACCAGTTGAACTCGAAATCGAGCCGGATTGGGGAGTTCCAAGGCTGGCCCCGGCTATCAGTTCTACCCGCATCGGCTGCGCGGCGAGGGCTTCTTCTCTGTTTTTAGAAAAAAACAGGCGGCGAACAGCCGCGCTCTCCCTACCCGACCGTCTTCCAAAGCTCAAACCGCTGGCGAAGGAGCTTCG
This sequence comes from Saprospiraceae bacterium, assembly GCA_044227705.1. Lineage (GTDB taxonomy): Bacteria > Bacteroidota > Bacteroidia > Chitinophagales > Saprospiraceae > JANOQP01. Next base: position 3,156 of record JBGAWE010000317.1, on the reverse strand, counting down.
AAAGGAGCGGAGAACTGGCCGCCGCGCCCACCGATTTCAGCCTATTCACCGCCCCGCGGCGAGGTGCTGGCCTTGCCAATGCGCACGAGGGCAGCTTCTTGCTTTGCTCGACAAATTTTTGAAGAACAAGTGGTTCGGCCTGCCGATGGGCCGCTTCAAGGGGCGCGACTTCGTGCCTGGCCACGCGCTCGCACTCTCCACGGCGGTTTCGCCCGACATCCCGCGCGTCGAACTGGGGCTGTCCGACGCGCTCCTTTTTTTGAAAAAAGAAAACCTGAACCTCCCTGACGCGCCGCCCGGCTGGACGCTGGCGACCCACCAAAACCTACCGCTTGGCTGGTTCAAAATTCTGCCCGGCCGGGTGAACAACTACCTGCCGCCCGAGCGGCGAATCCGCATGGGGGTGCGATGAGGCACCCGGGCCACCTCTACCGCAACAGCCGCGAAGGCGAGGTTTTGTCCACAAAAAACACCCCGTCAAATTGATATGGGACGGAGGTCGTCGCCCCAAAGTCGAGGTCATTGTTGGCGTAGCCGACGAAGCGCACCGGGCGCGGCTCAAGCAGCCAGCCGTTGTCGGGCGTTTGGAGCGCGTGGCGGAGGTCGAGGAAAAGCTGTCCGGTCCCCTTTTTCTGGGCGATCCGGTGAAGGGCCTCGTCGAAACTGCCGCGCGGTGCGGTCATGCCCTCCGCGGCGACCATCTTGTGGTTGGTGAAGCTGACCGTCGCGCTGTATCGGCCCTCGGCGGTGAAAAGCGCAAATGCCCGGTATCCGTCGCCAAAAATCCGCGACAGGTATTTGCCCATCGAGTCGCCGCCGTGGTAGTTGAAGCGGGCATCGGGGTGATCGCTGCGGGCGATGTGCGAATCGTGCGCCCAGACGATGGTTCGCGCGCCCGGCCCCTGCCGCGACTGAATCCAGCGGATGTTCTCGGCCATGAACGTGTCGCGGCCGCTCACTTTCTGCGAGAGGGCGATATCGGCAGCTTGAAAGACGACGCGGGCGTTTTGCAATGCCCATTCCAGCCTGTCCAGCTCGGCGGCGGAGCTTGCCTCCTGCCGCCAAAAAGAGGCGCGAGACTCCACGATTTTCAACACTTTCTCTGCATTTTCCTTCCAAACCGCCCTCACGCTGTCCGTCGCCTGTGGGTAATATCTGGCTCGCCAAGCCGCTCGATAGGCCAGTTGGAGGCTGTCGATGAGCGGCCGCAGCGCGGGTTCTCGGTCGCCGGTGTAGGCCGAAAGGCTGTCCATCGGCAAGCTCGGGTCTTGCAGGTCGAAGCCCACGAACGACACCGATTGCCCCGGCTCGGCGAGGTTGTGCGCCCTGACCCATTCGATGAGGGCAAGCATCTCCTCCGTGTTCCAGACCCGGAACATGACCTTGATGACCTCGCTGCCAGCGCCCTCGCCGCCGTGGACGTAGCGGTTTATCTTCTCCACCTCGAGCTGGTTGGCCTCGATGGCGAAGGTGCGCGCGCCCAGCTCGGCCACGGCGAACTGGAGCAGCCGGTGCTTCAATCGAAAAAACTCGCTCGTGCCGTGCGTCGCCTCGCCCAGGGCGATGACCGTCGCCGGGCCGACCGCTCGGCGGAAAGCCATCAAGTCCGGGAAATCGGCGGCGCCCGGGGGCGACGGCTCGATGGTGGCCAGCGGCGCACAGTTTTTTTCGAGCCAGTGCCGCTGGGCCTTGGTGAAATCGGCCGCAAGCTCCACGCTGGCCCGCGCCGCGCCGCCGGTGTTGAGCTGCAAACCGTCGAACCACGTCTTGCCGCCGCCGATGGCCGTGAGGATGATGAAATAGGAGTGCGCCTCGCCGTCTTCCCGAAACGCCAGCTCGAACCGCCGCCAATCGCCAACTCCCTGATAGTCAATGGTTTTCACCTCTTTTATCAGGCCCGTGTCGCCGTAGGAGCCAATCGAGACGCGAGCCATTCCGTCCGCCTTTTCTGTTTTCACCCAGCCGGTGACCGACCAATTTTTGCCGCGCAGCTCGTGCGGCGAAACCCAAAAACCGGCCGCCTGCTCGTCCGAGGCCGCCTCGCCGGGCGGTTTTTCATCGGAAAAAAGAAAGCTGTACCGGCCCGACCGCACGGTGGTGCTGTCGAGTGAAAACGTCGCACCAGCAGGCTGTTGGAACACCGACCAGCCCCACGGGCGGGCAGCTCCCTCGACGCTTTTTTTTTCGAAATCAAGGTTTAGCGGCTCATGGCAAAGGGCAGTCCCGCAAAAGAGCAGGGCAAACAGGAACAAGGCGAGCGGGAGCGCAGGACACTTCATGATTGTCTGATTTCAGGTTGCAGTACGGTTGGCACCGGACATTCGCTGCTCGGGTCTTGCGCAAGAAGTCCCTGGCAAGTGTTGTCGAGGACAGCGACACCGGCCAGTCAAAAATTAATTAAAACGAAATGTTTTTTTTGAGTCAACATTTTCTTCCTTTGCCTCTGGTTCAACCTCTTACGGAGACCGGATTTTTCACCTAACTTGATTTTTTATGAAACAATTTGTCATTGCCACTGTCGTCGGGGCGGTCATCGCGTTCGTCCTGCAGGCCGCGCAGTGGATGGTGCTGCCCATCCACAACGACGCCATGCGCTACACGCCCGCACAGGACAGCATCCTCGCGGAGCTGCACCGGTTCAATGTCCCCGAGGGCGCGTACGTCGTGCCCAACCTGCCGATGGAAGGGCAGAAGGACAACGCAGCCGTCGAGGCCTTCCACAAAAGCTGCGAGGGCAAGCCCTGGGCCTTCGTCACCTACCACCACAACTGGTCGATGGCGATGGGCCGCTCGATGACCGTCGGCATCCTGCTCAACCTACTGACCATCGCGCTCATCGTCTGGCTCCTCGGGCTGGCAGGCGACAGGCTTGGCAGCTTCGGGGCGCGCTTCGGGGCTGTCCTGGCCATCTTCGCCATCATCCAGATGCAGGGCGAGCTGATGAACCTCAACTGGTGGGAGACTCCGTGGCACCTCGTGAAGGGCAACCTCATCGGCAACTTGCTGACGTGGGGCGGGGTCGGGCTTTGGCTCGGCTGGTACCTCGGGAGGAAGTGACGGCTTGCGGATTAGGGATTGGGCAGAGTTTCAATCCCTAATCCCCTACCCCAAACCTGCTGCAAATCGGGCATTTCTCCCGCGAGTGCCCCCTCGCCG
>JBGAWE010000015.1:0-34627 GCA_044227705.1 Saprospiraceae bacterium | reverse complement strand
CACAAGATGCGCAACACGGCCCTCGTCCGCCAGATGAACCGAATGGGGAAGAACGGGCTGTACTTCTCGCCCGATAGTTTGCGCGGCGGTTATTCGGGCCTTGCCTTCGCCGTCGACGGGCAGGCGGTCAAAATCTCTTTTGAAAAGGACAACCCCGACATCGGCACTTTGGCCCTCAATCAGCCCATCGCGCCGAGCGGGCGGGCGGTGATTTCAACACCGTTCACGCTGAAAATCCCCGGCTCGTGGTCGCGGCTGGGGCATATCGGGCAGTCGTACCAGATGACGCAGTGGTTTCCGAAACCGGCCGTTTTCGACGCTTCCGGCTGGCACGCGATGCCCTATCTGAATGCGGGCGAGTTCTACTCGGAGTACGGCTCGTTCGAGGTTGAAATCACCTTGCCGGAGAACTACGTCGTCGCCGCGACCGGCCTTTGCACCGACCGGACGGAGGCGGATTTCATCAAAAGCAAACTGGAAATGACCCAGAACCGCATCAAAAACGGCTTCGACAAAAAGGATGTGAAGTTCCCGCCTAGCTCGCCGACGGAGAAGACGCTGCACTTCTCGGCCGACCGCGTCCACGATTTCGCGTGGTTCGCCGACAAGCGGTTCAACGTCGTGACCGACACGGCGGTGCTGAAAAGCGGGAAGCGGGTGCCGACCTGGGCCTATTTCACGAACGACAACGCGCAGTTTTGGCAGAAGGGGGCCTTTTATGTGAAACGGTCGGTCGAGTTCTACTCGGAGCACGTCGGCGAGTATGCTTGGCCTCAATGCTCGTCTGTCCACTCGGCGCTCTCGGCGGGCGGCGGCATGGAGTACCCGATGATCACGGTCATCAACTCCGAGCGAAGCGACCGGGGCCTCGACGACGTGACCGCCCACGAGATCGGCCACAACTGGTTCGCCATGATGCTCGGCTCCAACGAGCGCGAACACACCTGGCAGGACGAGGGCCTCAACACCTACTACGAGGACCGCTACATGCGCCAATATTGGGGCGGCATGGACCTCAACGGCTCTCTCCCGCGCTGGCTGCGGGGCCGCAACGCCGAGCCGCTCACGAAGCTCTCCGTGCTGCTGACCTCGCGCAACGGCATCGAGCAGGCGCCCGAAACGACGGCCGACGAGTTCTCGTCGCTCAACTACGGCACGGCCTCCTACATGAAACCGGCCATCATCACGCGCTGGCTCGAAAACTCGGTCGGCACCGAGCGGTTCGACCGGGCGATGCAGGCCTATTTCAGGGAATGGAAGATGCGGCACCCGAGGCCGGAGGACTTCCGCGAAATCTGGACGCGGGAGAACGTCGGCCCCGTCGACTGGTATTTCGAGATGCTGAACACGACGAAGACGGTCGATTATTCCATCCGAAAAGTCCGCGCGGCGGGCAAGGGCCACGAGCTGACGCTGCGCAACCGCGGGCAGGTGGCCGCGCCTTTCACCGTTTCCTCATTCAACAAAAAAGGCGAGTTGATAAAAACCGAGGCCGTCGAGGGCTTCCTCGGCAAGCAGAAAGTGACGCTCGGCTCGCCCGAGGCGCACCGCTATGTGATTGACAACGAGCAAGTTGCGCTCGACCTCAACCGGCGCGACAACGCGCGGCGCACGTCGGGCCTGTTGCCTGGGGTCAATGCCTTCCACCTCAGACTCCTTAATATGATAGAAGACCCGACCGGGCCGACGCTCGGCATCCTGCCTTGGCTCGGCGGCAACGCGAACGACGGGGCGATGGCGGGGGCGGCCATCTATTCGGCACTTGTGCCGGGGCGGAAGTTTGAGTATTTCGTCGCGCCGGGCTACGGCTTCGAGACAAAGCGGCTAGTCGGCATTTATGATGTTCGCTACACCCTCCACAACCGCGACAAAACGCTTCGGCGCGTGACCGTCGGGGCGATGGGCAAGGCGTTCACGGAGGAGAGCCGCGACTATGCTGGCGACGACGAAACGCTCCACTCGGAGAGCTACTTTCAAAAGGCCGCGCCCTATGTGGAATTTCATTTTAAGAAGAAACTCGGCTCCCCGGTCAGCCAGATGGTACGGTACCAATACCTCGGCATACGGCAGGAGTTGACCGCCGAGAGTGTCACGAGCGCGGAAATCGACACCTCATCGAGCCACTGGACCGGCATCCACGAACTCGGTTTTTTCATGAACAACCGGCGTGGGGTGAACCCGTTTTCCTTCTCGGCGAAACTGGAGCAGCAGGATTACAAGAACGTCTTTGACCAAAAGCAGTCGTACACAAAGGCGATTTTGGAATGGAAGAACACCTTTTCCTACGCCAAAAACCGGGGCGTCCACCTGCGGCTCTGGGGGACGGCCTTCCTGCAAAACAGCGTCGGCGACCGCAACCGCATCGGCTTCACCGGCCCCGGCAGCCTCGCCCGCGGGACGGCAACGCTTTTTGACAGAGGCTATTCCGACTACCGCTTCGACGAGCTTTGGCTCGACCGCAACGGCGACGGTGCCTTCGCGTCCTCGCAAATCAGCACGGCCGGCGGTGGCTTCCACACGGGCATCGATGGGACGCAGGCGGGCAACCTCGGCGTGTCGAACCGCTGGGTCGCCTCGGGGACGCTCGTCGCCGACTCGCCCGTGAAGCTGCCGGGCGGGCTGCCGCTTAAGCCCTACTTCGATTTTGGCGTGTGGAAATCGCCGACCTTCAACGGCAAGACGGACATCGAGAACACCTGGGATTTCGGGCTGATGCTCGACTTCAAAAGGGCCTCCATCCACTTCCCCATCGCCAGCGCGAAAAATCTGCGGGTGATTGAAAAGCAGTCGGTGAAAGACTTCAGGGCGTATTTCGGGCGCATCTCCTGGCAGGTGAAGCTCGGGCGGCCGACGCTGCCGGGGATTTTGGAGTCCACGTCCATGTAAAATCAGGAAACGGCCGCAAAGGGGCAGAGGGCGCGGAGTCGTGTGGCTCCGCGCCCTCTGCGTTTTCGCAGCAAACCCTTTTCTATTCAATCAAAAACGTTGCGTTCACCGTCGCCGAGACAGAAATCAGGCCGACTGAGAGCGAGCCGTCGGAGGAGCCGCCGTCGGCCGGGGCCATGTTCAGGGAGACGTTTTGGTTGTACATCTCCGGCCCGCGCCCGTAGTAATTGGACATGTAGTCCTGAATGTTCTCCGAAATCGAGATGACCTTCCCGGCCTTCGCGCCTAGTTCGCCGGTCAAAAGTTCGGCCTTTTCGCGGGCGGCGCGGGCGGCGCGGCGGCGGGCCTCGTCGCGGGTTTCGCGCAGCTTGGTGGAGGTGAGGCGCACCTCGTTGACGTAGTTCACGCCCGATTCCATGAGGCCGGTGAGTAGGTCGTCGAACTTGTCGGCCTTCGTCAGCTTGAACTCCATCTGGCGGCTGATGACGTAGAATTTCACGGTCTCCTGTTGCCCGGTCTCGGGGTCGTAGTTGAACTCGGGGCGCACGTTGAAGTTGCCCGTCTGGATGTCAGCGGCCTTCACGCCGTTCTGTTTGAGAAACTTGATGGCGTTCTCCACGCGGGTGTCGCTCATCAATTTGGCGTGGCCCATCTGCGCGTCGCGGGTCTCGATGGAGACGCTTACGCAAATCTCGTCGGGCACGATTTTCATCTCCGCCGTGCCGCTGACGGAGACCGACGGCGGTTGCTGAGCGAGCGGCTGGGCGACGAGGCCGTTGATTGAAAAGAGCGCAAAAAGGAGCAGGAAAGCATTGTTTCTAATCGAAAGCGAGGATTTCATGGTTGGAAATAGCGTTGGTTTGAAAAGCTGGCCACCGTCCGGGCGGCCTGTCGGGAGCGAATTCGAAAGGGGCCTTTCGCTCGGCTGGTTGATTCGAAAACGGGTCGGTCGGGCAGGGATTGCCATCGGCTTTGTCAAAATTTAACAGGTCGCCCGGCGGCGGTATTTTTCAAAAAGCGGGCGAAACCGGCACGGCCTTTTCCGTTGAGCAACTGATCTCTCCCCGAGATTTAACAGCCCGCTGACAAACCGCCCGCCTCCCTTCCCCGCCAAACATCATTCCGCGAAAAACGTGGGCCAGACGCGGAATTTGGGCAAATCCCCAAGCCTGCAACGCATAAAAAAATTTTGCTACGGAAATCTCTGAAAATGGTTTGGTCGTCCCAGAGTCTCTTTCTACGTTTGCCCCGTCGGTTTTTCCACAGAGATATCCACAAACTTCTGAAACCGACTTTTACACAGAAGGGACTACTACGTTTTTAATCCATCGCCCGCTCTCGGCCTTTCTATTGTTTTGCAAGGCATACGTTGAAAACTTACCCCCACTTGGGGCGGGCGCAATCGTTTCAAAATGGGAAAAGAAAAATTCATCTACAACATCCACACGCTTTCCTACGAGCGCGTGGTCATTCCTCTCAAAACTCGGCTCGTTCAGGCTTTTGGCGTCTTCTCGGGCGTCGTCGTGACCTCGGTCATCTTGTTGGCCCTCTTTTACAAGTATTTTCCATCGCCGCGCGAGAAGGAGCTTCTCCGCGAGATCGAGCAGATGGAGTACAAGTACGCCAACATCAACGCCCAGTTCGACAAGATGTCGGCCGCGCTCATCACGGTTCAGGAGCGCGACGCGAGCGTCCACCGCGCCGTCTTCGGCATGGACCCCATCAGCGAGAACGTCTGGAACGGTGGCGTCGGCGGCCACGAGATGGACGCGGAGCGCAACCTCTTCCCCAACTCGTGGGAGACGGTCTCGAAGACCGAGGAGCGCGTCGACAGGCTCACCCGCCAGCTCGGCCTTCAGTCGAAGTCGCTCGACACGCTGCTCGGCCTTGCCAAAAAGAAGGAGGACATGCTGGCCAGCATCCCGAGCATCAAGCCCGTCCGGCAGGACCAGTTGCAAAAGGGGATGGACGTGCTCTCGGGCTTCGGCTACCGCATTCACCCCGTCTACAAGATTGCCAAGATGCACGAAGGCGTCGATTTCCCCGCTCGCGTCGGCACGCCGATTCAGGCCACGGGCGACGGCTCCGTCATTTCCGCCGGGCCGCACCACGGCTACGGCAACTGCGTCGAAATCGACCACGGCTTCGGCTACGTCACCCGCTACGCGCACATGAGCAAGATGAGCGTCCGCGTCGGCCAGAAGGTCAAGAAGGGCCAGCAAATCGGTGCCGTCGGCGACACCGGCCTCTCCACCGCGCCGCACCTCCACTACGAGGTCCACTACAAAGGCAAGGCCATCAACCCCATCAATTTCTGCTACGACGGCCTCTCCACGAAAGAATACTCCACGCTGTGCAGCTCGTCCGCACGGTCGAACCAATCGCTCGACTAATCCGACTTTGGGACAAACGAGTTGCGGGCAGTTTGAACAAACCTTCGGTCAAAACAGCCCTGCCGAGAAAGCAATCTGGCGAAAAGTGCAACCTGAAAGATGGTTGCACTTTTTTTTTGTCCCAAGACGGAGGGCCGCCGGTTGGCGGCGGCTTCGCACCTTCGGCCCACGTTTCACCCAGCTTTTCAATCATGAAAATCATTACCGCTCCCCTACTCGCCTTCCTCCTTTTCGCCTGCCGTCAAAGCCCGACCGTCAGTCAAGAGACGAAGGATTTGGTCGGAAAGTCCGCCATCGGCCTGCCCGCCGTTGCGCCACCCGCCGCCGAGAAGGTTCCCAAAACCTTGACCAACCTCGGCGAGTCGCGGATCGACAACTACTACTGGCTCAACCAGCGAGACAACCCGAAGGTGCGCCAGTTCCTCGACGCGGAGAACCGCTATTGCGACAGCGCGCTCGCCCCCGTCGCCGGGCTGCGGCAGCGTCTTTTCGAGGAGATGAAGGCGCGGATCCAGGAGGACGACGCCTCGGTTCCCTTTTTGAAAAATGGATTTTGGTATTACACCCGCCTCGAAAAAGGAAAGGAGTACGCCATCCATTGCCGCAAAAAAAGCTCGCTCGACTCGGCCGAGGAGATCATGCTCGACGGCAACAAGGTCGCCGAGGGGCATGATTACACCGCGATTCAGGGCCTCGAGGTCAGCCCCGACAACCGGCTCCTTTTCTTCTGCGTCGACCACTCGGGGCGCGGGCTTTTCAAGTTCTTCATCAAGGATTTGACGACCGGCCAACTCCTCGCCGACAGCGGCGACACCGGCTCGCTCGGCGCGTGGGCCAACGACTCGAAGACCCTTTTCTACGACACCCGCGACAAGGTGACGCTGCGCAACGACAAGATTTGGCGGCACACCGTCGGCCAGCCTGTTGCGAAGGACAAGCTCGTTTACGAGGAAAAGGACGAGACCCAGTACGCCTATCTCGGCAAGACGAAATCCGAAAAGTACATCGTCGTCAACTCCGCCTATACCCAAACGGTCGAGGTCCACGTCCTCGACGCGGACGCGCCGATGGGCGAATTCAAGTTGATAAAGCCCCGCGAAAAGGAGGTTTTCTACAACGTCGACCACGCGGGCGACCAGTTTTTCATCAAAACAAACTTGGGCGGCGCGAAGAACTTCCGCCTGATGACCGCTCCTGCCGCCGACCCGAGGGTGGAGAACTGGAAGGACTTCCTGCCCCACCGGCCCGACGTTTTGCTGAAAGGCGTGGCGCTTTTCAAAGACCACCTCGTTGCCGAGGAGCAGAAGGACGGCCACCCGCAAATCCGCGTCATCCGCCTCGCCGACCGGGCGGAGCATTACGTCGATTTCGGCGAACCGACCTACGCCGTCGACCTCGAGGCGAACCCCGAGTTCGACACGCGGAAGCTGCGCTACGCCTTCTCGTCGCCGAAAACGCCGGAGACCATCGTCGAGCACGACATGGAATCGAAAGAGAAAAAGGTGCTGAAAACACAGCCCGTCCTCGGCGGCTTCGACCCAAAAAACTACGAGACCGAATGGGTCATGGCCACCGCGAAGGATGGGACGCGGGTGCCGATTTCCCTCCTTTACAAAAAGGGAATGGCCAAAAACGGCAAGAACCCCTGCTTCCTAACCGGCTACGGCAGCTACGGCTACAGCTACGACGCAGGCTTCAACCGCGACGTTTTCAGCCTTGCCGACCGGGGCTTCGTTTGCGCCATCGCGCATATCCGGGGCGGCATGGAGTTCGGATACCAGTGGTACGAGGACGGGAAAATGGGCAAAAAGATGAACACTTTCACCGACTTCATCGCCTGCGCCGAGCACCTCGTCGAGGAGAAATACACCTCGCCCGACCGCCTCTTTGCGCGCGGAGTGAGCGCGGGCGGCCTCCTGATGGGCGCGGTGGCCAACCTTCGGCCGGACCTTTTCCGGGGCATCGCAGCGGCCGTGCCCTTCGTCGACGTGCTGACCACGATGAGCGACCCGAGCATCCCGCTCACGACCGGAGAGTACACCGAGTGGGGCAACCCGGCCGTCGCCGCCGAGTGGGCGGTGATGAAAAGCTACTCGCCCTACGACAACGTGGCCGCGAAAAACTACCCGGCGATGCTCGTGACGACCTCGCTCGGCGACTCGCAGGTTCAGTATTTCGAGCCTGCGAAATGGGTCGCCAAGCTCCGCGAGACAAAGACCGACAACAACCCGCTCCTCTTTTACACCAACATGGCGGGTTCGCACGGCGGTTCGTCAGGGCGCTTCAAGCGGTTGGAGGACACCGCGCTCTATTACGGTTGGATGCTCGGGTTGCTGGGGATGACGGAGTCACCGGTCAAGCATTGATTCCTCAAAAAGAAAACCTGCCAACAGCCTTGCCCGCCACCGTCGAAATCGTTGTTCCCTGCCACAACCCGCCCGTTGGCTGGGCTGTCGAGTTCATCGACAAGTTCCTCGAAATCAAGGAGTTGTGCTCGGTTTTAAAACCCGACGACCTCCGCTTGACCGTCGTCTTTGACGGCCCGGCCGTCAGCTTCGGCGAGGTCGAGCGGGCGATGTTCAGCGAGTATCTGCCCGAGGCGCGGCTCATCTTCCACGAAAAAAACCGGGGCAAAGGCCACGCCCTCCGAACCGGCGTCGCCGCCTCCGCAGCCGACATCCTCCTGCTGACAGACGCGGACTTCCCCTACCGCCCCGCCTCCATGCTCGCCGTGCTGAAAAAGGCTGTGGAAGTGGGCGGAATCGTCGCCGGTTTCCGCGAAGCGGACTATTACGACGAAGTGCCGCTCTTCCGAAAAATCCTCTCAAAGGCCCTCCGATTCCTGTTGGAAAACGCCCTCCGCCTCCCCGTCGCCGACTCGCAGTGCGGGCTGAAGGCATTCGACCGGGCGGGCCGCGAACTGTTTTTGAAAACGACCATCGACCGCTTCCTCTTCGACCTCGAGTTCCTCGTCATCGCCTCCAAAAACCCGCAGGTCGTGCTCACGCCGGTGCCGGTCGTGCTGCGCGATGGGGTGGTCTTCGGCCGCGTCGGGCTGCGCGTGCTGGCGACCGAGTTGGTCAATTTTTGCAGGATATTGGCCCGCCCATAGTCGCCCATCAAAATGCGCAAAGCCGCTTGGACATTCTACGGCCTCGTCGCCCTCCTCGCCCTGCTCTCCGTCCTCCTCTGGCAGAAGCACTCGGTGTGGCTCGGCAGCGCCAACTCTTGGCTCCTCGGCGGCCCAGGCGACGGCCTCCGCGCCAACGCCGCCGCTCTCTGGCACATCCGCCACGACCCGAGCAGCGTCCACTTTACCGGCATGAACGCGCCCTGGGGCGAGCATATCGCATTCGCCGACTGCCAGCCGCTATTCTCGAACGCCGTCCGCTGGCTCGGCCACCGCTCGGAGTTTGTCAAAAACCGCGACCTCGGCTGGCTCAACTGGCTCATCGTCCTCGGCCAGCTCCTCGCCGCAGCTTGTATATACTTGATTTTCAGGAGGTTGCACCTGCCCGCATGGTTCGCCGCGCTGGCCGCCGCCGGGCTGGTGCTGGCCTCGCCGCAGAACTTGCAGCTATCGCTCGGCCACATCTCGCAGGCCAATTTGTGGGTCTTCCCGCTCCTTCTTCTCTTTTTGATTCAATACGAGGAGCGTCGCTACCGCCGCCCGTGGAGCCTGATGATCGGCGCGGCGATGGTCGCCTCGGCGATGGTCCACCCGGTCTTCTTCGTCCTCGCCTCCGTTTTTTTGACGCTGTACCAGATTTTTCAGGTGGTGAATAAGCCGAGCTGGAAGCACTTCAAAAAACGCCTCGCCCACTGGGTCGTGATGGCGCTGCTCCCTTTCGGCATCGTCCACTTTTGGCTCAACCTCGGCCGCTCGGTGTTCGACCGGCCGGAATCGCCGCCGGGCTTCGCGGCCAGCCGGGCCATGCCCGCCGACGTGTTCCTGCCCGTTCATTTTGCCGAAAAAGGGGCGTACATCGGCCTGTTGGCGGTCATCTTCACCGGCTGGCTAATCGCCCGCCGCTTCCTGTTTTTCGAAAAAAGCTGGGACACCGAGGCCTTTCACCGCCGCCAAAAGCGCTTTCTCGCCGGGACGGCCTTCGCCGGCCTGGCGATGCTCGTTTACGCGCTCGGCTTCCCGTATGCGTGGCCGCTCGGCGGCGGCGACGCGGGTTGGCTCGGTGCACTGCGCCCGTTCCGCGGCACTTGGCGTTTCGCCTGGCCGTGGTTTTATGTCGGCAACATCCTTTTTTTCTACGTCCTCTGGCAGACGGCCCGCCGCTGGCGCGAGAACTGGCTGCAAATCCTGACCGCCGCCGCCGCCTTTTCCATCCTTTTTTTGGAGGCGCACATGGTTCAAAAGGTGGTTGACCTTCGGCCGACGCCCAACTTCTTTTTGAAAAAAGAGGCCACAGCCCCGTGGCTCCAGTCAGTTGATTTTTCAAAAACACAGGCCCTCCTCCCCCTACCCTTTTACCACGAAGGCTCGGAGGAAATCGACCTCCCAGCCGACAGGTTCGTTTTCGAAAAAAACCAACTGACCGCCGTCGCCACCGGCCTGCCCGACCTCGGCAGCCGCCTCGCTAGGACGAGTTTGCGCGAGACCATCGAGAGCCTCCAGCTTGTCGGCGAGCCGATGGAGGTGCCTGCCATCCTCGACCAGTTGCCGAGCGACGAGCCGCTGGCCATTCTTCTTTCGGGAAAAAACAGGGCTGAAAACCGGCTCCGCTATGCGCATCTTTTGGAAAAATCGCGCACGCTCTGGCGGTCGGACAGCCTCGAGATCCGAAGCCTCTCGCCAGACAGCCTCCTCGCCACGATTCGGGAGGGAAGCCAAAAAGTGGCCGCCGAGGCCGCCAGCTTGAATTCGAAAACGAGCGTAAACGGTTGGAAATCAACCGCTTCCACCGCCTCCGGCTTCTTCGCCGCCAGTTGGGATTTGAACCCGGCCACCCGCGTCTTTCAAGGTCAGGGCGCGATGGTTGGCAACTTTTCGGACACGACGTCCCTGTTCAAGATGCCGCTGCCAGCCGGTCGGTTCGTCTTTTCCATCTGGCAGTTTGTCGGCGACGAACGAGCGTGGACGGCCGACGTTTTGGAGAAAGAAACCGCTGCGGACGGCTCGGAAATCGCCCGGCGGGTCGTGCCTTTGCGCGAGCGGACGGTAGGCATCGTCGGGGAATGGGCCTTGTTCGAGTTTCCGTTCGATGTGAAAAACACGGGCGATTTTCTCTCGCTCGCCGTCTTGCCGAAGCCCGGAATCCGGCAGCCGCTTTTTTTCGACGAGATGATGGTACGGCCCGAAGGGGTCGATTTCTACAAAACCGCCGATGGCTGGGCGGCGGCCAAGAACAACCGCTGGTATCGCAGATGAAGCTTTTGATAAAAAACGCCCGCATCGTCCATCCCGGACTCCCCTCCCCGACCGAGCGGCAGGACGTTTTCATTGAAAACGGGATGGTCAAAAGTTTAGGCAAAGCACTGAAAATCAATGCTTTGGAAACCTTCGATGCGGCCGGTGCCTGTCTCTCGATCGGCTGGCTCGACATCGGCGCACAGGTCTGCGAACCCGGCCTCGAGCATCGCGAGACCCTCGAAACCGCCGCCCGGGCGGCCATCGCCGGAGGCTTCGCCGCCGTCGCCGCGCTGCCGAACACCGAGCCGGTCGCCGACAAGAAGAGCGCGGTCTTCTTCCTGAAAGAGAAATCCACCGCGTTGCCCATCGACATCCTGCCCATCGGCGCGCTCTCCGAGGGCGCGAAGGGCGGCGACCTTGCTGAGCTTTTCGACATGCACATGGCAGGTGCGGTCGCCTTCTCCGATGGGGCGAAGTCGGTGCAGGACGCGGGCTTTCTTCTCCGCGCCCTCCAATATGTCCAAGCATTTGGCGGCCTCGTGATGGACACGCCGCACCACAAAACCATCGCCTCCGGCGGGCAAATGCACGAGGGGTTGGTGAGCACCGCGCTCGGCATGAAGGGATTCCCCGCGCTGGCGGAGGAGATGATGGTGTTGCGAAACCTCCAATTGGTGGAATACTGCGGCGGCCGACTCCACTTCTCCACGATTTCGACGGCGGGCAGCGTCGAGCTGGTGCGCTCGGCCAAACGGCGCGGGTTGCGCGTCACCGCCTCGGCCGCTGCTTTGAACCTCGGATTTACCGATGCCGAGCTGGCCGGTTTCGACTCAAACTGGAAGGTCTTCCCGCCGCTGCGCTCGGAGGCCGACTGCGCCGCCCTGCGCGACGGCCTCGCCGACGGCACCATCGATTTCCTCTCGACGAACCACTCCCCGTGGGACGAGGAGGCCAAAAACCTTGAATTTCCATACGCGCAGTTTGGGGCCATCGGGCTGGAAACCGGTTTCGCTGTTTCCAATACGTTCATGCGCAAGCTGTTGACCGTCAACGAGTTGGTCGAAAAATGGGCGGTCGGCCCGCGCCGAGTCCTTGGCCTGCCGGTGCCCGAAATCAGAGAGGGAGCCGTCGCTGAATTCACCCTTTTCGACCCCGAGCGCCGGTGGCTTTTTTCCGAGAGGGACATTTTTTCAAAGTCGAAAAACTCGCCGCTCATCGGGCGGGAGCTGGTCGGGAGGGTCGTTGGGGTCTTTTCGAAAAACCGGCTGCACCTCGCCTAAAGCCGCTCGACATGTCCGCCGACGGACGGGCAGGACTTGTTCCAAAATAATTGGGCCGCCGGGCAGTTTACCATTGCAAAAAATCAGGCCTGATGAGGGTTTTGCCCATGAACGGCCGGGTATTTTTGCAAGACCAACTTCTTTCCACGCGGCCCCATTTTCCCATAAAAGCGATGAAATACGTCGAGAACAAGCACTCGCTGGCCATCCGCTGGTTCCATTGGCTGAACTTCCCGGTGCTCTTCGTGATGATCTGGAGCGGCCTGCTCATCTACTGGGCCAACGACGTTTACCGCGTCGGCTGGGGCGACACGACGCTCATCCGGTTTTTCCCGAACTCTTTCAACGAGGCCTTGAACCTCAAATTCCGGCTCGCTGAGGGCATGGCCATCCACTTCGTTTTCATGTGGGTGTTCTTCCTCAACGGCCTGGCATATGTGCTTTACACGGCTTTTTCGGGCGAGTGGCGGGAGCTTTTGCCGCGGCGCGGGGCGATTCGGGAAGCTTGGCAAGTTGTCCTCCACGACCTCCGCTTGAGCAAGCGGTCGCTGCCTGAAAGGAAGTTCAACGCAGCGCAGCAAATCGCGTACACCTCCATCATCGTCATGGGCCTCGGGTCGGTTCTGACGGGGCTGGCAATCTACAAGCCCGTCCAACTCGGCTGGCTGGCATGGCTTTGCGGCGGGTACCATTTCGCCCGGATCCTCCATTTCGCGTTGACCATCGGGTATTGTTTGTTCTTCCTCGTCCACATCGGTCAGGTGATAAAAGCTGGGTGGAACAACTTTCAGGCGATGGTCACGGGGTTCGAGGTGAAGGAGGTTTTGCCGCCGTCCGTCGAGGAGCCTTCTGCTCCGATTGCGGAAAACTGACCCTTTTTAGCCCATTTTTCAATCAAAAACAGCCAAATCATGGAAGACGACAAGACTGTCGAGCGCAAAATCCGCCGCCGCCAGTTCCTCTCATTTGCCGCGTTCGCCGGGCTGGGGCTGGGCGTTGTCGGCACTTGGAGGTGGTTTCGCGGGCTGCCGGAGGACGAGAACGGGCTGCCCGGTTTCACCCGCCGCGTCCTCGATTTTGATGAAAAACTGAACGACGGGATTTTCAGCCAAAGCCATCTCGCAAAGACCTTCCCGACCACGATGGCCTCCGCCAAACCGCGCGTCAACGGGCGATACGGGGTCGAGGACGAGGATTTTGACACTGCTTCGTGGAAACTTCGGGTCGAAAAACAGCCGGGCGCCGAGCCTTTCGAGGTTTCAATCGACGAGATAAAAGCCCTGCCCAAAACCGACATCTGCTTCCAGTTCAAGTGCATCGAGGGCTGGGACGAGATTGTCCACTATGGTGGCGTTCGGTTCGCCGACTTCCTCCGGCATTTCAACCTCGGCCAGAAGGACGGCCGCGACTGGCACAACTACATCGCCCTCGAAACCCCCGACGGCGGCTATTACGTCGGCCTCGACATGAAGAGCGCGATGCACCCGCAGAGCATCCTCTGCTACGAACTGAACGGCCGGCCGCTGCCCGTAGAGCACGGGGCTCCGCTTCGGCTGGTCATCCCGGTGAAATACGGTGTGAAGAACCTGAAGCGCATCGGGCTGATGTACTTTTCCGACGACAAACCGAGGGACTACTGGCACGAGCGCGGCTACGTCTACGACGCCGCGCTCTGACCACAAACCATTGACTTTCAATCTTTTACTTCAATTTTTTAAACAGCTCATTTTTATGAAAAAGCTCTTTTTCGCGGCCCTTGCCCTCTGCCTGATGGCCGCTTGCAGCAACAACTCCAACTCCGCCGACAAGGGCAAGATGGAGGGCGCCATGCAGGAGGCCGGCAAGAAGATGGACGACGCCGCCGGCAAGATGAACGAGGCCGCCGACGCCGCTGGCGACAAGATGCAAGAGGGCGCGGACAAGATGAAGGACGCCGCCAACGCCGCCGGAGACAAGATGCAGGAGGGCGCCGACAAGATGAAGGCCGCCACAGGCGAAAAGATGAAACAGGCCGGAGAGAAAATGGAGGCCGCTGGCGACAAGATGCAGAAGGACGCAAAGGCCGGTGCCGACAAGATGAAGGCCGACGACAAAATGAAGGCCGCCCCGGCGAAGCACTGATCGGCTTCCAGGTTGGGCAAAAAGAAACCCCGACGATCCTGCGCGGACCGCCGGGGTTTCTTTTTGTGGAGAAACGCGATCGCTACGCCTTCGGGACGAAGAAGACGTCCTCCGGTTTTTGCAGCAATTTGAATCGCCGCCCTTTCACCTCCACGATTTTGTCGAACGTCGTTTTGGTGCCGTCCGCCAGTTGGAGCTTGTCGCCGTTGCGCTTCATGTAGGCGGGCAGGTCGGCGAGGTCGCCCTTCGTGTCGAAGAAGACGACGAGGCGGCGGAAGAGCTTCGGCAGGATGAGGATGTCGTTGTAGAGGGTGTTCATGTCCCAGATGGTAAAGTCCTCCGAGCGGTCGATGACCCAGATGCCGCGCTTGTTTTCGCGGGCAGAGCGGGTCGCGTCGGCAAACGCCTTCGCCAAAAAGGGGTCGGTCGTCGTGTAAAAAGTCGGGTAGACCAAGCCGTCGGCGCACATCCGAAGGTTGACGCAGTGGTCGAGCGGGAGCTTGTCGGCAGTCAACGTCTGGCCGTCGACGAGCGGCGCCTCGGGGCCGAAGAGGAAGGAAATGGGCCTGTCGTAGCCGTCGATGCCGTCGGCGGCGATGAAGCCGGGCTGTCCGTCGGCGGCCTTCGTGATGACGGTGACGGCGATTGAGTATTCGATGTCCGTGATTTTGAGGTAGCCGAGCAGCTTTTCGAGCGCGCCGATGCCGAAGGTGCGCGGCTGGTGGTAGCCCTCGTAGTGGGTCTCGAGCGCGTCGATGGCCTCGAGGCGGAGCTGCTTCAGCCTAGCCTTCTTGGCCGAGGCGGTCGACCAGGCGAAACCGTCCCAGTTGGCTGCGTTCTCGGCCTGAAAACGGATGCTGTCGCCGTCTGGTTGGAAGCCCTTGACGTGGAAGGTGCCTTTGATGATTTTGAAAGTTGCCATGTCTTCAATGATTTTGAAGGTGAACTATTGGCCACAAAACTGGCATGTCGGCCCCGTCATTCCTCTGTTTTCTGAAAATGGCCGCCTCACGGCTTTTCCCGACCGACGAACCGCTCACCGCCGGTCAAAAAGGAGATGGCCCGCGCCACGTTCCGCTCGACGCTCTCCTCGCTTTTCAGGAGGCCAATGTATCGCACGATTTCGAGGCGGCGCGACGGCGGCAGTCTCTCGAAGACCTCCCTCGAAGCCGGGTTCGCGGCGAGCGCGGCGAGCAGCTTCGGGTGCGGTTCGATTTCCCTTTTCGCCGGGTCGAACCAGACCTCGAACTTGGCCTCGTCACCCGTTTCCTTTCCGGCGGCCGTGCGCATCGGCTGGTTGAGGTAGAGCCGCCATTGGCCCGCGTATTTCACCAGAGTCTGCGGGAACTCGTGCCCATCGATGGCCATGCGGACGGGAATCGGCCCCCGGTCGCGGCCCGCCGAGATGAACAGGTTTTCGAGCACGTCGTCCGGCAGGTAGACGAACGGGTTGACGCCGATGATCTCGATCCGGGCGCGGAAGGGGCGGCTGTTGTTTCCCATGTTGGAGCTGGTTTTTCGCCATGTAGGCAGCTTGGCCGGTTGGTTTGGTTGGCCGGTCAAAATAAAAAACCAGTCTCTTGGGAAGATGGTACATTCACCCATCTTTTCATCCACGTGAAAAAAAGGCCTGCACATTGCCGGTTTTGGGGCTGCTTTCTGCTGCTCATATGGACTGCTGCCATCGGCTTTCGGTCGGCGCACCAAGTGTTTTTTCATGCTGGGCATTCGCGTCTTGTCTGCATACAAACGGAGGGCAACAACAGCGATCCGCACATCCACGACCATCGCTACCAGCTCGACGACTGCCCGGTCTGTGCATTCCTGTTTTCCGTCCCAGAGCTTGCCGCAGCCCCTGATTGGCCGGAAAAATGCCCGGCTATTGCCGCACTTAAACCCCCAGCGCCTGCCGCGCACGCAGCATTCTGGACGCAAGGGGGCCATTTCCTTCGAGGCCCTCCAGCTCTCTGACAGCTTGCCCGAGGTGGCCAAGCACCGCCGAGAGAGGCTTTGCTTTTCCTGAATCAAGTTTTCAAAACCCGTTTCGGAGCTGCCCGTCGTGCGGCTCCGGCGTTCAATTTTTTCAAAAATGTCCAAGCTCGATATCCGAGGCGGCCTTTGCCTCGCCATGTTCTTTTTTCTGTTCCTCACCCAAAAAACTGTTGTTGCGCAAAACAGCCTCTCCGGCAAAATCGCCGACGAAGCTGGCCAGCCCCTGTCCGGCGCGACCGTCTTCCTACCCGACCTACGAACCGGCGTGACGGCCGGGGCGGACGGGTCTTTCCGCCTCTCGAAGCTGCCCGGCGGCGAGTTTTTGGTGGAAATAAGCTTTGTCGGCTATGAAAAGGCGGTCGAAAAAGTGGCCATCTCCGGCGAGACCCACCGCGACTTCACCCTCCACGAGGCCCACACCGAGGCCCGCGAGGTCATAGTGACCGGCCTCTCGAAGGCGACGGAGAAACGCCAGTCCTCCCTCTCCGTCGATGTTTTGAAATCGGGCGACCTCTTCCAAAAATCGGCCACGAGCCTCTTTCAGAGCATTGCCACAACGCCCGGCGTGGGGGCCATCGGCACCGGCCAGGCGGTGGCCAAGCCCGTCATCCGGGGCCTGGGCCACAGCCGCGTCCTCGTCGTGCAGGACGGCATCCGGCAGGAAGGCCAGCAATGGGGCGACGAGCACGGCGTGGAGGTCGACGAGTTTGGCGTAGACCGGGTTGAGATACTCAAAGGCCCGGCCTCGCTCGTGTTCGGCTCCGACGGGATGGGCGGCGTGGTCAGCCTCCAGTCAGCGCCGCCGGTCGAGGAGGGCACCGCGCTCTGTCAAATTCTCTCGAATTATCAGAGCAACGGCGATCTGCGGGCGATCTCGGGCAGCGCGGCCGCCCAAAAGAACGGCTGGAGCGGCACCGCCCGTGCCACCGCGAAACAGGCGGGCGACTTCCGCGAGCCAGTCGACGGGGCTGTTTTCAACTCCGGTTTTTCCGAAAAAGACGCCTCGGCCAACCTCGGCCTGCGCCGCAGCCGGGGCGTGACGAGCCTCTCGGCCAGCTATTTTTCCCAAAAAATCGAGCTGCCGGAGGGCGAGCGCGACAGCACGGGCGCCTTCCTGACCGACGCCTCGCCCTTCCAAAAAATCGACCACCTGAAGTTTTCAGTGAACAACAGCACGGCCTTCGGCGGCAGCCTCCTCAAGACGACCGTGGGCTGGCAGCACAACCGCCGCCGCGAGTTCGAGGAGCCGGGGCCGCCCGGACTTTTCCTCGATTTGCAGACCATGACCTTCGACGTGAAGCTCATCCAGCCCGGCCGACGCGGCTGGGAGCGCACCGTCGGCATCGGCGCGATGTGGCAGGCCAACCGCAACCGGGGCAGCGAGTTCCTCATCCCCGAGTACCGGCAGGGCGACGCGGGGGCCGTCATTTTTTGCAAAAAGACCTTCGGCAGAACGCACTTCAGCGCCGGCCTGCGCGGCGACCTCCGCCACCTGGCAACCGACGCGCTCGTCGAGGACGGCAGCACCCGCTTCTCGCCCATCACCAGAAGGTTCGGCAGCGCGAGCGCGTCGACGGGCATTTCGCACGAGCTGAACAAGCGGCTGACGCTCAAAATCAACGCCTCGAAAGGGTTCCGCAGCCCGAACGCGGCCGAGCTGGCGACCAACGGCGTCCACGAGGGCACCTTTCGCTACGAGCTGGGCAACGCCCACCTCAAGCCCGAGGACAACTACCAGCTCGACCTCGGCCTCGAGCTCGCCACGCGGCACGTCAACCTCACGGCCAGCGTGTTCGACAACCTCGTCGACCACTTCATCTTTTTGGAAAAGCTCCGCTCGGCCGGCGGCGGCGACAGCATCCCCGACCCCAACGACCCGGTCGCGGCCTACGGCTTCCGGCAGAACGCGGCCAACCTTTGGGGCGGCGAAATCACCATCGACCTGCACCCGCACCCGCTCGACTGGCTGCACTTCGAGAACTCGTTCGCGGCCGTCGTGGCCCGGCAGTTGGACGGCGAAGGGCGGTACCTGCCCTTCATCCCCGCCCCCGTCTGGCGGTCGGAGCTGCGCGTCGACCTCGGCTCGGCGGGCAGGCTGCGCGGCATCTTCGCGGACGCGGAGGCCGCCCATTACTTCCCCCAAAAGCGCGCGCTGACCGAGAACGACTTTGAAACGCCCTCCAAAAGCTACACGATTTGCGAGGCCGGGGCCGGGTTCGAGTGGCGGCTATCGGCGAAGTTCGCGCCGCGCATCGCGCTGCGGGCGACCAACCTGTTCGACATGACCTACCAGTCGCACCTCAACCGACTGCGCTACGCGCCCGTCAACCCGGCTACGGGACGGCCCGGCATCTTCGACCCTGGGCGGAGCTTCTCGGTCAAGGTGGTGCTGCCGCTGACGACGAAGATTTGACTCTCAGCCGTCCTATTTTCGCCCTCGAATGACGGCTCTCACCTGCAAGTTCCTCGCTTTTTACATGCTCATGCTCGCGTTCCTGCCGTGCAGCGACGGCGAGCATGAGCATGAACAACCCAGCGGCCCGGCATCTGCGGCCCTTTTTTCCGCCGACGAGCACGGCTGCCCGAGCCACGAGCATTGCGCCGATGCCTGCTCGCCGCTGTGCGGCTGCCAGTGCTGCTCGACGGCTTTTGATTTCAGGGCGGTCGCGCCTCTCGCCCCTCCTTCCCCTGTCTTTTTTCAAAAACACTTGTCGCCGGTCAGCTGCGACGCGTTTCCGCAGCAATTGTCGGAGGCCATCGACCACCCGCCTCAGTTGAGGATTTTTTGAGGAATCGAGGACTTGAGGAATCGAGGAACTGACCGTTCCGGGTTCCCCATCTGTCGATTCCTCGATTCTTCCATTCCTCAACTCCCACAATTTCATGTTCGACAAAATCATCGCCTTGTCCATCCGGAACAAGGCCCTCATCGGCGCACTCACCCTCGCGATGGTGGCTTGGGGCACGTGGTCGTTGCGGCAGCTGCCAATCGATGCAGTGCCCGACATCACCAACAACCAAGTCCAGATCATCACGGTCTCGCCCACGCTCGCCGCCGAGGACATCGAGCGGCTCGTCACCTTCCCCGTCGAGCAAGTGATGGCGACCATCCCCGACATCCTAGAGGTGCGCTCCTTTTCGCGCTTCGGCCTGTCGGTCGTCACGGTCGTTTTCCGCGACGAGACCGACGTCTACTGGGCGCGGCAACAGGTCGGCGAGCGGCTCACCGAGGCGAAGGAGCAAATCCCGCCCGGCAGCGGCGCGCCCGCCATGGCCCCCGTCACGACGGGCCTCGGGGAGATTTACCAGTACGTCATCCACACAAAGCCGGGCTTTGAAAAGAATTTCAGCCCAATGGAGCTGCGCACCATCCAAGACTGGATTGTCCGCCGCCAGCTCCTCGGAACGGAGGGCGTGGCCGACGTGGCCAGCTTCGGCGGCTTTTTGAAACAATACGAAATCGCCGTCAGCCCCGACCGGCTGCGCAGCCTCGGTGTAAGCATCGCCGACATCTTCACTGCTTTGGAAAAAAACAACCAGAACACAGGAGGAGCCTACATCGACAAGAAGCCCAACGCCTGGTTCATCCGCAGTGAGGGCCTCATCGGCGGGCTGGACGACATCGGCAAGATTGTCGTCAGGTCGAGCCCCGGCGGCTTGCCCGTCCTCGTGCGCGACGTGGCGACCGTCGGCTTCGGCCACGCCACCCGCTACGGCGCCATGACCCGCAACGACGAGGGCGAGGTCGTCGGGGCCGTCCTGATGATGCTGAAAGGGGCGAACTCGTCGGCCGTCATCAAGAACGTGAAAGAGCGCATCGCGCAAATTGAGAAAACCCTCCCCGAGGGCGTCGCCATCGAGCCGTTCCTCGACCGCTCGAAGCTCGTCGACCGCGCCATCTCGACCGTCGCAACCAACCTCGCCGAGGGCGCGCTCATCGTGGTCTTCGTGCTCGTTTTGTTCCTCGGCAACTTACGCGCGGGCCTCGTCGTGGCCTCGGTCATCCCGCTGGCGATGCTCTTCGCCGTCGGCCTGATGCGGCAGTTCGGCGTCTCGGGCAACCTCATGTCGCTCGGCGCCATCGACTTCGGCCTCATCGTCGACGGGGCGGTCATCATCGTCGAGGCCGTCCTGCAGCGGCTCGAATCGGGCGGCTTCGGGCCAAAAACACGGCTTTCGCAGGGCGAAATGGACGGCGAGGTCAAAAAATCGG
Source organism: Saprospiraceae bacterium (assembly GCA_044227705.1). Taxonomy (GTDB): domain Bacteria; phylum Bacteroidota; class Bacteroidia; order Chitinophagales; family Saprospiraceae; genus JANOQP01. The sequence goes on along the minus strand of JBGAWE010000015.1, from coordinate 14,377 downwards.
CCTCGCAGATGATGAACAGCGCGGCCTTCGGGCAGCTCATCATCCTCATCGTTTACCTGCCCATACTCGCGCTGGTCGGGGTCGAGGGGAAGATGTTCCGCCCGATGGCGCAGACGGTCTCGTTCGCCATCCTCGGCGCGTTCATCCTCTCGCTGACCTATGTGCCGATGATGTCCGCCCTCTTTTTGAGCAAGAAAACGGCGCACAAACAGAGCCTCTCCGACCGCATGATGGCCTTCTTCCAAAAGCTCTACCAGCCGACGCTCGACTGGGTCTTGAAAAGAAAGAAGCTGGTCGTCGGCGCGGCCGGCGCGGTGCTGGCCGCCAGCCTTTTCGTCTTTTCGAGGATGGGCGGCGAGTTCCTCCCCTCGCTCGACGAGGGCGACTTCGCGGTCGAAACCCGGGTTTTGACCGGCAGCTCCCTCTCGACGACCGTCGAGGCGGCGATGCGCGGAGCGAAGGTTTTGAGGGAAAAATTCCCCGACGAGGTCATCGAGGTCGTCGGAAAAATCGGCTCCTCCGAAATCCCGACCGACCCGATGCCCCTCGAGGCGGCCGACATGATGGTCATTTTGAAAGACCGCAGCGAGTGGAAAGCCGCCAGTTGCCGCGACGAGCTTGCCGAAAAAATGGCCGCCGAGCTGGAGGCCGTGCCGGGCGTCTCGTTCGGATTTCAGCAGCCCATCCAGATGCGGTTCAACGAGCTGATGACCGGTGCCCGGCAGGACGTCGTCGTGAAAATCTACGGCGAGAACCTCGACGAACTGGCCGATTATGCCCGAAAAGTGGGCAAAATCGCCAGCTCGGTGCCGGGCGCGACGGATTTGTACGTCGAGCAGGTCACCGGCCTCCCGCAGATCGTGGTCGGCTTCGACCGCGACCGCATCGCCCAATTTGGCCTCAACATCGAGGATGTGAACCGCGCCCTCCGAACCGGCTTTGCGGGCGAGGCAGCAGGCATGGTCTTCGAGGGCGAGCGCCGCTTCGACCTCGTCGTCCGCCTCGCGGGCACCGACCGCCAGAGCCTCGACGACGTGAACAAACTGACCGTCACCGCGCCCAACGGGCAGGTCGTGCCGCTCGAACAGGTGGCCGACATCGCATTCCGGACCAGCCCCAACCAGATCCAGCGCGACGACGCCAAGCGCCGCATCACCGTCGGATTCAACGTGCGCGGCCGCGACGTGGAGAGCATCGTCGAGGAGCTTCGCGGCCGCGTCGAGCGGGAGGTGAGGTTCGCGCCGGGCTACTACCCGACCTACGGCGGGTCCTTCCAGAACCTCGTCGAGGCGCGGGCGCGGCTGTCCGTCGCAGTGCCGGTCTCGCTGCTGCTGATTTTCTTGATGCTCTTTTTCGCGTTCAACTCCGTGCGGCTGGGCCTCCTGATTTTCACGGCCATCCCGCTGGCGGCCATCGGCGGCGTGTTCGCGCTCGCGCTGCGCGGGATGCCGTTCTCGATTTCGGCCGGCGTGGGCTTCATCGCGCTGTTTGGCGTAGCGGTCTTGAACGGCATCGTGCTGATCTCCGAATTCAAAAGGCTCGAATCGGAGGGTCTGGTCGACCTCAACGACATCGTCCGGCGTGGCACACTCGCCCGGCTGCGGCCCGTCCTGCTGACGGCGACGGTCGCCTCGCTCGGCTTCCTCCCGATGGCCCTGTCGATGGGCAGCGGCGCGGAGGTGCAGAAGCCGCTGGCGACGGTCGTCATCGGCGGCCTCGTCACCTCGACCTTGCTCACGCTGCTGGTTTTGCCTGTGCTTTTTGTCCTTTTCGAAAAATTCAAGGCCCGGCGGAAAGGGGCGAACTTCCCGCCAGCCGCCGCCGCGCTCGCCGTGCTTTTCCTTTTTTCAGTAGAAAAAACGGCCGCCCAGACCTCGCTCACCGAGGCGCAGGCCATCGAACAGGCGACCAAAAACAACCGCCGCCTCGCCGCCGACCGCTACGAGATTGATTATCAAAAAGCCATGAAACGCGCCGCCGTCGACATCCCGAAGACGGATTTCGACGCCTCGCTCGGGCAAATCAACTCGCGGCGGTTCGACAACAGCTTCAGCATCGGTCAGGCGATGCCGTGGCCCGGAGTCTTTTCAAAAAAGAGAGAACTGGCCGACGCGCAAATCGCCGCCACCGGTTCCCGCCTAGGCGGCTTTTGATGCGGGAGGACAGCCTGTTTTCTGCTTTTGCGAGCGCCAGCGACCTGCGCTACCGAACCGGCGAGTCGACCTTTTTGGAAAAAGCCAATGCCGAGAGCCGCCTTGCCTCGACCCAAAACCGGTTGCGGCAGAACGCGCTCGACCTCGGCATCGCCCGCTCGCACCTGGCCGCGCTCGTCGCCTCGACAGCCGAGCCGCGCTTTGCCGACACGGTTCTGACGGCCCGCGTCTTCAACCTGCCGGAAGGCGACGCGGCCCTCGCGGCCAACCCGGAGCTTCTCTTTTTGAAACGGCAAATCGACATCGCCGACCGGCAAACCGAAGTTTCAAAAGCGCAGCGGCTGCCCGATTTACGCGTCGGCTATTTCAACCAGAGCATTATCGGGGCGCAGGACGTGGACGGCTCGCCCGTTTTTTATGGAGGCGGGAAACGGTTTCAGGGAGCGACGGCCGGGGTCTCCGTCCCGATTTTCGGGAGGGCGGGCCACGCCCGGGTCGATGCTTCGCGGATTGCCGAGCAAGTCGCCGGGGCCAATTTCGAGGCGGCACAGACCGAGCTTCAAGGCCACTTCCGGGCCGCGGCACAGGAGTACCGCAAACAGCGCGAATCGCTCGATTTCTATGAAAAAACGGGGCTGCCGCAAGCCGAACTGATTTTGAAACAGGCCTCTTCGGCTTGGCAAAAAGGCGAAATCGGCTACCTCGAATACGGGCAGAACGTCGCGCTGGCGCGAGAAATCGAGGCCGGGCGGCTGGCCGCGCTGCGCGATTTCAATGCGGCGGTCATCCAATTGCAGTTCATCTTGGGGAATTGACAAACAGGGAAAGGTGAGATGGCGAGTCAAAGTCTCCACCTCACCCATCCACCCACCACCCAACTTTCACAACCAAGTTCACGACAATGAAATCTCTAAAAGATAAAAGCCTATGGCTCGCCGCCCTCCTTTTCACCGCCTGCCAAAACGAGGCGGGCCACAGCCACGAATCCGAAAAACCCGAAACCGAAAACCGCGCCGCCGACCACATGGCCGTCGAGCTGACCGACGTGCAGATGAAGGTCGCGGGCATCGAGCTGGGCCATGCCGAGATGCGCCAAATCAACAGCACCGTCAGGGTGACGGGCCAGCTCGACGTGCCGCCGCGCAGCCGCATAAGCGTCTCGTCGCCGGTCGAGGGGTTCGTCGCGCTGGTCGGGTCGGTCTTGCCGGGCAGCCGTGTGGCGAAGGGGCAGCTGCTGGCCACCGTCCGCAACCCCGAGCTGGTCGGGATGCAGCAGGAATATTTGCAGACCGTCCACGAGAACGCCGAGAACCGTGCGCAGCTCGAATTCCTCGATGCCGACTTCCGCCGCCAATCCGAGCTGGCAAAAGAGAACGTCAACGCCGGGAAGGCGCTCCAACAGGCCAAATCCGCGCTCGACGGGATGAAAGCGCGCATCGAGGGCCTGCGTGCGAAGTCGGGCGGGCTGGCCGCCAAGCTCCACCTCCTCGGCATCGACCCCGACAAGTTGACGGCCGAGAGCTTCGTCGCCGAGGTGAAAATCCACGCGCAGGAAGGCGGGCTGGTGACGGAGGTCAACGTCAACAACGGAAAACGGGTCGGCCCGACTGATGTCCTTTTTGAGATAAAAGGGACGGGCGACCTACTCGCCCGATTGCAGGTTTTTGAAAAAGACCTGCCCCGATTGCGGGCGGGGATGCCCGTCCGCCTCTCGCTGGTGGGCGGCGACGGACGCGAGTTTTCGGGCAAAATCCTCCAAATCGGCTTTGAAATCGGGGCCGACCGGTCGGTTCCGGTCTATTGTTCCGTTGGAAATTTGACTGGTGCCACGCCCGGCGGCTACCTCCGGGCGACCGTCGAGGCGGGCGGGCAGCGCGTCCTCTGCGTGCCGGAAGGCGCGGTTCAGGGGTTCGACGGGAAGAGCTACGTCTTCACCGCCGCCGCGCCCGGGCACGGCGGGGAGGCGGGGCTGACCCATTTCGAGATGCTGGAAGTGGCACCGGGCGGCGCGGCCGAGGGGTTCGTGGAAGTCTTTTTCCCGGCGAGCTTCGACGCGAAAACGGCCGTCGTGGTGAAGGGCGCGTTCGACCTGCTGGCCAAGATGAAGAACAGCGATGAGGAGGGCAGCGGCCACGGCCACTAACGGCCGATCAGCTTTTTCACGATGACTGGCCCGCGCTCCAGCCGGAGCCGGGCCAGTCTTTTTTGAAAGGAGGCAGCAGCCGAACGAGCCGAGTTCTCATTTGAAAAAACACCGCCGAGCAGCGTCACCCAACCGCCGGACTGGTTTTCGAAAAGGCAGTTTCGCCGAGCGAGGCTGGCCTCGAAGCCGTTTTTCAAAAGCTCCGCCCGCCGCTCCCTCGCAAAATCGAGGGTGCCGAAATAGTTGTCCTGCACGACCCAGCCCTTTTTGTTCGACCAGGTTTCGCAGCCGTCGCTGGCCGGTTTCGGGGCCGCACTGGGCTTGGGAGCCGTCGGCGTTTTCCCCAAAGGCCCCTGTTCGAACGGCCGTTTGGCCACGACGGCTGGCTTCCGACCGGCCAGTTTTTCAAAAAAGACGGCCTCCGAATCGGGCCTCGACAGGTCCGGCTCGCCGCTCAAATCAGGTTCGGGGGCGGGCGCGTCGGCGGGGAGGTACTCGGGCGGTCTCTTTTTGAAATAAATCTTGTCGCCCGGCATGTAGGACTCGTCCTCCGGCAGGTCGGCAGCTTTCAGCATAGCGGCGCGGTGCTGTTTTTCATCGACAAAATCGACGGCCCGGTAGTCGCGGGTTTTCCAAACGACAATCCCGACGATGCAAAGCCCGGCAGCGGCCAGCAGTTTTTGGTGGAAATAGGAGCGCATGAAGCGGTGCGTTGGGTCGGTCAGGCGGCTGGCTTTAGACATCCGCCAGCCTTTGCCGAGGAACGAGCCGAACCAGCGGGCAGGGCGCGACCGCGTCATTTGATAGCCGCGCCAGATGAAATCGCTGTCTAGAAAGTAGTCGAACGTCCGGTGCTTCTCGCCGAACGCGCCGAGCCGCGACGGGGTGACGAGCGGCCGCACCTCGCCCGTGTCGCTGACGAGGAGTAGGCCGTTGCCGTTGAAAACCAACTGTTTGCGCAGCTCTGCCAGCCATTTGTCATCGGGTTCGGGAAAGGCGGCGGACGCTACGGCGCACCATTTTTCATCCGCCTGAAAAGTCTTGAACTGCTCGACGGCGTAGATGTACCGGAACTTCTCCCGGTTCCGCAGGCCGTAGAAATAGGCCGTCGCCAGCATCGCGCCCATCAAGAGCACCATGCCGAGGTTGCCTAAAAGGCCAAGCTCGTAGACCCAAACCGGCCGCAGCCGCCACATGAACAGGTAGAAAACCCCGAGCGTGAAACAGGCCGAAGCGCCGACCGCCCAACCGAAGTACGGTCCGTTCAATTCATATTTTATCTCGGAAAGGTTGTCGGCGGCAGTCGCCTCGACGGCACAGGAGAAGGGCGAGCCGTCCTCCTTGTTGAAGGTCAGGCGGCTGTCGACGTGGTGCCCGGCGGCATCTTCCACGTCGAAATCGGCGCTAACGGTGCCATAGCTGATGGCATAGCGGTTCTTGTAAAAATTGCGGAGGAAGGGGACGACGGCCCGCTTGATTTCGTCTTCCGAAATTGGGGCGGCGGCGGGGTTTTCGTTCGTAAAAGGTTGATTTTCAGTCGTCTCGACCATCGTCAGTGCTTTGCCGAGCCGGAGATTTTCTGCTCGGAAATGACCTTGCCCTGTTTCATCTCGGCATCCCATTCAGCCTTTCTTTTCGAGCGGAACGAGGTGGCCAGCTCTTTTATCTCGACGGGCCGCCCGTTGAGGTGTCGGTGCCACGCGACGACGAGGAACGAGGCCATGTCCTCCGGGTAGCTCACGCCCGCCGAGCGCAGGTAGTTGCTCAACCGGGAGCCTTCGTAGAACGACCAGTTGAGCGTCATCCACAGCCCGAGGCGCGGGGTGAGGACGCTGTCGACCTTTTCCTCGGGGAGGCTTTTCACTTTGAACTTCGACTCTGCGTCGACCATCTTGTCGAGCGATGAGAAGACGTCGTCGAGGTTCTTCGGGATGTAGACGCCGTTGATTTTTTCGAGCGTGATGCGGCGGTTGTACTCGGCCTGCGCGGCGGAGTCGGAGCCGGGGAGGTTGTTGGTTTCTTGCGCCGTCGCAGCCGCGCCCGGGAGGGCGATGAGGAGGGAGAAAAGCAGTCGCTTCGTCATTTTCTTTGCCAGCAGTTTTGGTTTGAACGCTCAAAAACGCGCCCGCCACATGGCCCACCGTCGATACCTGGAGATTTTCCTTTTCGAGACCGTCGTTTGGCTCGGCCTTTGGCTCGTCAGCGATTACGCAGCCGCGCTCTTGGCGGTTGTCCTGACAGCGGTGATGATTGCGGTTTTGCTCATTTCGCTGCTCGCCGAGGCGGTCGAACGGTCAAAAGTACCGCGCAGCTATTTCATCCTGATGGCCGTGTCGATTGCGGCGGGGGTGATGGCCGGTCTGTTCTATGTGGCGGTGTTCGGGGGGCGGCTGTCGTTTTTGGAAAGCTGACCAAGCCTAACAATTAATTTTTCAACTCCTTCTCCATTCTGTTCACCCTCGACAAGGCCCGGTGGTCGGTCAAATCGTGCTGGCTCGGCACGACGGAAACGAAGCCATTGTCCAGCGCCCAATCGTCGGTGTCCTCGCCTCGGTCCTCGTTGACGAACTTGCCGGTCATCCAGTAATATGGCTGTCCCGACGGGGTTCTCCCCTCTTGAAACTCGTCTTTCCAGCGGCCGTCCGACTGTCGGCAGACGCGCACGCCTTTTATCTCCGCCAGCGGCAAATTCGGCACGTTCACGTTCAATAAGTGGCAGCCGCCCGGCTTCGGGTTGTCGAGCATCCAGCGGATGATGCGCCCGGCGTAATGTTTCGCCGCCGAGAAATCGGCCTCGAAAGAAAGGTCGAGCAGTGAAAAACCAATCGCGTCGATGCCCTCGAGCGATGCCTCCATCGCCGCCGACACGGTGCCCGAGTAGAGAATGTTGATGCTAGCGTTCGACCCGTGGTTGATGCCCGACACGCAGAGGTCGATTTGCCGGCCTTTCAACAGGACGTGCCGCGCCAGTTTGACGCAATCGACCGGCGTGCCGTCCACTTGAAATGCCTCGATGCCGGGGAAGACTTTGACCTTTTTAGGGCGCAGCGGCGCGTTGATCGTCAGCGCGTGGCCCTTGCCCGACTGCGGCGCGTCTGGCGCGACGACGACAACCTCCCCGATCTCGGAGGCAGCCTCAATCAAATTGCGGATGCCCGGGGCGGTGATGCCGTCGTCGTTGGTGACGAGTATCAGCGGTTTGCTCATTTTTTCAGCTTCTTTTCAAACTCTTTGACCAGCTCCTCCGGCGACTTGCCGAGGTTCCGAAGCGCGGCCTGCGCATCATCCGTGAACTCGTCGTTCGGGTATTTCTTGATGAAATCTTCATATGCCTTTTTCGCGCCGGGCAGGTCGTTCAGGTTGTTCTCAATGGTGAACGCCATCATGAACGCCGCTTGCGGGGCCTTTTTCGAGTCGGGCCAGTCCTTTCCGACTCGGTCGTAGATGCTCACCGCCTTCAAAAAATTCTCGCCCGCGATGGCCGCCTCGGCTGCTTCCATCAGCAGTTTCGGGCTGCGTTCGGGGTCGGCGCGGATGGACGCGGCTTCCTCGGCCGTGAAGGCGTAGCGCTGCGCCAGCTCCTTGTCCACGCGGTTGGTCGAGTCGACGACGAGGCGCTTTCGCATCCCCGCGAGGGCTGTGTCGAGCCAGTTGAGGTTCTTTTTCAACAAAGCGTTGAGCTGGTCGTAGTCGGGCTGCTCGAAGCGCATCGTGCCCATTTCCTTATAGGTCACGTCGCGCGAGATGAGGGCCAGCGTGGTCATCGGCTCGGCGATGTTCTGGCCGTCGCCGAACTTCGACACCGCGTCGGCGGCGAGGCGAAGGGCGGTCTGCGACTCCTTGAAACGGAACGCGGCGGCGGCGGCGGCGGACAGGTACTTGACACAATCGGCCTTGTTGTCTGGGTTCTCCTTTGAGAAGTTCCGGGCAGCGGTCACGAGGGCTTCGTAACTGTCTCGCGAACGGGTCGCGTTGAATTCAGCCTCTGCCTTTTTAACGGCAGCCGTCGGATCTGATTTACATGAAAAAAGCGCGAGCAAGACGGCCGCGACGAAAATGCTATTATTAATCATGACTATCCTGTTGACTCATTTTTTCAGTAAAAACGAAAACTCGGTTTTGGGAGAACTCCCATAGATCTCGAATCAATCCGAGTGCCACAAGAACTTGCCTTGTTCTGATCTTAATTCAACAGAAGAACGCCCATCTTTTGAACGCTTGACATGTCCAATGATTTGTGCGTCGATGTTCATCGAACGCGCCAGTTCGACAACGGCCGGAGCCTCTTTTTTTGAAAGGTAAATCTCCAACCGGCAGCCCATGTTGAACACCTGGTTCATCTCCCGCCAATCCGTCCCGCTCGCTTTTTGGATGAAACGGAACAGCGGCGGCACCGGCAGCGGGTTGTCTTTCACGACGCGCAGGCCGGGCGCGAACTTCAAGACCTTCGTCTGCCCGCCGCCCGTGTTGTGGATGATGCCGTGAACCTTGGCGCGGTGCGTCTCGAAGAGCTTCGCCAAAAAGGGCAGGTAGGTCCGCGTCGGCGAGAGCAGGAGCTTTCCGATTTGGTGCGCCTTTCCGTCGATTTCGAGCGTGTCCGTCAAGCGGCTCGAGCCGGTGTAGACAACCTCGCCGGGCAGGTTCGGGTCGTGGCTTTCGGGGAAATTCGTGCTGTAGATTTTTGACAAAACATCGTGCCGCGCGCCCGTCAAACCGTTCGAGCCGATGCCGCTGTTGTACTCGTTTTCATACGTCGATTGTCCGTAGCTGGCCAGCCCGACTACCGCATCGCCCGGCTTGATGTTGTTGACAATCAACGACTTGCGCGGCATCCGGGCAAAGGCCGTGAAGCCGACGTCGATTGTCCGCACGATGTCGCCCACGTCGGCCGTCTCGCCTCCAGCGGAAAAAATCCGCACGTCGTGCTGCGCCATTTTTCTGATGAAAGCCTCGGCCGAGCGGATGATTTCGGCAATCACCTCGCCCGAAATCAAGAGCTTGTTCCGCCCGATGGTCGAGCTTAAGAGGATGTCCGACGTGCAGCCCACGCAGCCCATGTCGTCGAGGTTCATCACGATGGCGTCCTGCGCGATTCCGCCCCAGACGGAGAGGTCGCCGGTCTCCTTCCAAAAGAGGTAGGCGAGGCTTGTTTTCGTCCCGGCCGTGTCGGCGTGCATGAGGTTGACGTGCCGCGCCGAGCCGCCCGCCACGTCTGGCAGAATTTTACAGAATGCGTTCGGGAAAAGCCCGCGGTCAAGCCCCTCGATGGCTGCGTGGACTTCCTTTTTGTCGGCGCTGACTCCGCGCAGGTCGTATTTCATGCGGCCTATTTCAGTTTGATTTTGATGCCCGCGCCCATCTTTTTCGGGTCGGCTCCATCGGCAAAGGGCTTCTGCTCGATGCTCACGGTGCGCCCGTCCTCCGAGACTTGGCCGAGGCCGTGGTCTTGCTTGTCCACTTTTTGGTCGGGGAAATGGTAGGTGGTCGTCACGGTCATGTCGCCGAGAATCATCTTGACCTGCTCGGCATCGGCCCCCGCGTCGCCGCCGAACAGGGCCTTTTTCATCTCGTCGACCATGCCGCCCTTTGCTTCCTGTCGCTCGAACTTGCCTTTTTTGAGCGAAAAGACCGCGTCCGGCACGTCCTTCCCCCCGTTCTCGCCCTGTTCGCCGACTTTTTTGATGGCCCGGTTCAGGGCATCTACGTCGGCAAAATCGAACTCGTAGCCGAAAACATAATTTGTCGTGTCGCTGATGGCCGTCTGGTTCGTCAGACCGCGAACGCCCTTGAGCACGTCGGCGATTTGGGTGAAGGATTGGCCAATCTGCTCGGCCTGCATCTCTGGCTGTGCGCCGCCGGTCGAGTCCTGCCCCATGCCTTTCAGCATCGCCATCATCTCCTTCATCTGGCTCATGTCGACGGACATTTTGTAGTGTCCGCTGCCCTCTTTTTTGAGGGTGATTTCCTCCATGATGTTGAAGCAGCTCGACATCACGAGGGCCAGCAGGACGAGGAGGGCGGGGGCGGTTTTTTTGAAATTTCTCATTGAAATCGGGCTTTTTGATTGAAAACCGGGGCGAAGCTAATTGGGATTGGCGATTCGGGATTGGGGAGTTGGTCAGGCTGCCATGGAAAGGAGCCAGTTTTTGAACATCCCGAAATCAGCCGGGAGGCGGTCGGCGCGCTTCTCTTTTTCGAGCAGTTCCGCCAGACGCGCAGGCATCTCGACGGGCCGCCCCAAAATCTTCTCCATCGTCTCGGGGAACTTCGCCGCGTGCGCCGTCGAGAGGACGACGCCGGTGTGGTCGCCCGGGTTTTTCCTTTTGAATTCCTCCCAGCCGAGCCACGCGACGGCCGTGTGAGGGCACATTTCGTAGCCGGTCTTTTCATGGACGGAGCGGATGGCGGCGGCCGTCTCCTTGTCCGTGAAACTGGCACCGGTCAGGATGCCGCTGCTGTTTTTTTCAGAGAGAATTTCGAGGCGCGGGAAGTTGCTCGGGTTGCCCACGTCCATCGCGTTCGAGAGGGTCGGGACGGTCGGCTGCGGGGCGAACTCGCCGCTCGAAAGCCAGCGCGGCACCGCGTCGTTCGCGTTCGAGGCGGCGATGAACTTCGCCACCGGCAGGCCCAGTCGCCATGCCCAGACCCCGGCAGAGAGGTTCCCAAAATTGCCGCTCGGCACGCTGAAAACGATGGACGGCGGGCGGCGGGCGGCGGACGGCGGACGACGAACAGCCAACCGAGGGCCTTCGGCCGTCAGTCGTCCGCCGTCGGCCGTCAACAGTCCATAGGCTCTGAAATAGTAGAATGCCTGCGGGATGAGCCGCGCGATGTTGATGCTGTTGGCCGAGGCGAGCGTCATTTTCGAGGTCAAATCCGGGTCGAGGAAGGCCTGTTTGACGAGCCGCTGGCAGTCGTCGAAGTCCCCCGAGATCTCGATGGCGGAGATGTTGCCGCCGAGGGTCGTGAGCTGTTTTTCCTGAATCGGCGAGACGCGGCCGCTCGGGTAGAGGATGGTCACGTTGATGCCCGGCACGTTGAAAAAGCCCTGCGCGACAGCCCCGCCCGTGTCGCCCGAGGTGGCGACGAGGATGCGCACCTCTTGTTTTTTCCTTTCCAAAAAGTGGCCCATCAGCCCGGCCATGAAACGGGCACCGAAGTCCTTGAACGCCATCGAGGGACCGTGCCAGAGTTCGAGTATTTGCGCGCCGCCGAGGTCGGTGAGCGGGCTGTCGAAGTCGAAGGCGCGGTCGACGATTCCCTGCAAATCTGCGCGGGGGACGTCGTCGCTGATGAGGTGGTCGGCCACTTCGAGGGCGATTTCGGGGAAGGCCAGGCTGCCGAGGGTGTCGAAAAAATAGGCGGGCATCGGCCTGATTTCGCGCGGCATGTAGAGGCCGTTGTCGGGCGGGAGGCCGCGCAGGACGGCTTCTTCGAGGGTCGCGTCGGGGCTTTGGCCTTTCGTGGAATAGTAGAGCATGGCGCAAATGTAGAGGCTGGCCGTCGTTGGCGTCCTCGCCAACAACGGCCAAGCCCGGCCCGCCGCCCGGTTCTTTTCAAAAAAAAAGCGGGCCGCGACCTCTGCCGCGACCCGCATTCATGACGTGGTTTCTCTAAAACCAAAAGTTCAATTGTTGACCACCTTTTGGTTGAACACCCGGCCGTCGACGACGAGCTGGAGGCCGAAAAGGCCCTTCCCAAACTGGTCGAGGTCGATGCGCTCGCCGTCGCCGACGTTTTTCGAGAGGAGCAGGCGGCCGTCGGTCCCGAACAGTCGGAGGTCGGCGGCGGCTTCTTTTTTCAAGTCGACGACGAGTTGCCCGTGAGCCGGGTTCGGGTAGACGGAGTAGACGTCGGCGGCAACCGGCTCGCTTGCCGAGGAGGTGTTGAGGTTGACGACGTGCTCGATGGTCTTCGTGCTGCACCAGTTCTTGGCGGTCAGCTTGACGGTGTAGCTGCCCTCTTTTTGGCTGCCCGCGAACAGGTATTTGTGGGCGGGCGGGTATTTCTCGTCGCTGGTCGTGCCGTCGCCGAAGTCCCAGTGCCAAGAGGTCGCCCAGAGGGTGTTGTTGTCGAAGGTGACCGACGTGCTGCCCGGCTGCACCAGTGCGCTGAACTGCGGCACCGTCGGCAGCAGCGAGTCGCCGCCGAGGCTCTGGATGGAGAGGAAGACGCCGCTGTCGAAAATCCCGTCGCCCGCATCGGCCACCGCCAACCGGACATGATAGGTCTGACCTGCTTGCACCGGCAGCGAAGCCCAAAGCGGTGTGGTAAAGGCATCGTACTCGACCGTCTGGCCGGGTTCGTTGACCACGAAATACTGCGAATTGAGGTTCTGGTTGATGGTGTTGATGGCCACCGGGAGGTTCGAGTTCGGCACCTGCGCGATGTTGAGGCCGCCCGGCGAGACGTACCAGTACCCGGGATAGTAAGTTACGACGGTGTCATAAGTGCCGACGCAGTTCGGGTCGTAATAGCACCAAGTTGTGATGGTGTCGCCAGGGATGGTGTCGCACCAGATGCCGCCGCCGGGAAGCGAGTCGCACCAGATGGTCGGCGGGTTGACGATGAGCGTGTCGACGCAGACCCAGCAGAGGCTGTCGTTGTAGATGACCTGAATGGCCGTGTCGGGCGCGACATAAATCGAGTCGTCCTGCGGCAGGCCGGGGCCGGTGACGAAGAAGGCGAAAAGGTCGTTGAAGCTCGTCCCGACATACTCCTGATATTCTTCGGAGGCGAAGACGTAGCTGAAGGCCAGCGTGTCGGTCGAGGGCGTCACGTCCATCTCGATGATGGACGCGTCGTGCGTGACGTAGCCGGGGATGAGCGCGTCGAGCCATGTCGAGCCGGGGATGCCCATCGAGAGGCCGGAGCTGCCCGAGTCGTTGGGGCCGGGGGCGAGGGTCGCGTCGCCGGAGGTGAATAGGAGGCCCGCGTTCAGTCCGATGTTCGACTGGCTGCCCTCGAAAAAGCCGATGCTGACCGGCGCACCGGTGTAGCTGACATTGGAGACGGCCGTCCCATTTTGATTAAAAAAAGAGGTAATCATCTGCGACGGCGTGTAGGCCGTGTCGACGAAAAGCTGGGCATTCATGGAGAGTGCCGAAGCGAGGAAGCAGAGAAAGAGTATTCCTTTTTTCATGGAAGAAAAATTGGTTGATGAAATGATTCAGAGCCGAGAGCCGGGCGACATGCGGGCCGCTGCCCGAGCGGTTGCTTTCATTGACGAAAAGTGTTGAAAAAAGGTTGGGGTCGGCTCACTCCATTTTTTGAGAAAAAACGAGCGTCAGCACCGATTGGTCGGCTCCCGCCACCTTGTTGACCTGTGCGACCACGCCACCGCCGAGGCTTGTCTCCTCGCCGAGCTTCATGTCGGGCCGCGCCTTTTCGAGCGCGTCGGCCCAGGCTCGGAGGGGCGCCTGCTTCGGGCCGAGCGAGCTTAAAAAGACGAGCTGCCGCACGGCCTCTTTTGCCCAAAGGCTGTCGGCCACCTGCCGACGGTCGCCCGGGGCGGCGAAGCGGAACTCCTGCCGGATGCTCTCACAGCCCGATTGTGCGATTTCGAGGGCCACCTGGTTGTCGAAAATGACCGATTCGACGCTCTCGCCGCCCTTTTTCTCGAACTCGTGGAGCTTGACGTGCGGCAGCTTGTCGGAAAGGATGGGCGTCGGCTCGCCGAAGCGGCACTTCGGTTCCGAGTTCTTGCAGGCCAAAAGCACGGCGAACAGAATGACAAGCGAGGCTATTTTCATGAAATTTCAGATTGGGCGAAAGGTAGTTTCGCCCTGTTTTTCGGCCGCGAATTTCATTGATGCGCAAATTCGGGGCCTTTTCAAACCGCTCTCCTTTCGTGGCAAACTCCCTTCTCGTCAGAAACATCAAATGCCTCGTCGGCACCTGGCCCGCTGAAAAGACCGTCGCCCGGGGCGCGGAGATGGCCGCCCTTCCGATGCTCGAAAACGCCTTCTTGTTGGTTGAAAATCAACGGGTTAAGTCCTTCGGCCCGATGGCCGACTGCCCCGAGCGGGCGGACGAGACCCTCGACGCGACCGGCCGATTCGTCCTCCCTGCTTTTTGCGAC
>JBGAWE010000316.1:0-4106 GCA_044227705.1 Saprospiraceae bacterium | reverse complement strand
GAAAACACAAAAAATTTCATCTCTAAAATCTGAAAGTCATGGTCAACAGAGTCACTTTGATAGGCCGTCTGGGTAAGGATCCTGAACTTCGCCGACTGGACAGCGGGGCGGTGGTTGCCCAATTCACCATCGCCACCCACGAATCGTACAAAGACAAAGACGGCGTGTGGCAAGAGCTGACCGAGTGGCACAATATCGTCGCTTGGCGCGCCCTCGCTGAACAGGCCGAACGGCTGTTCAAAAAGGGCAGTCTCGTCTATATCGAGGGAAAATTGACCCACCGCAAGTACATGGACGCCAGTCAAGTTGAGCGGTACGTCACCGAGGTGGTCGCCAATGGCATGCGCTCGCTCGAAAAGCGCGAGGGCAGCGGTGCCTATGCACCCGCTCCGATGTCAGCGGAAAACGAGCCGCCCGCCCGCCAGTCTTTTGGTGGAAACGAGGCCGCTTCGCCGCAAATGTCCACCACCGATGCCCCACCGCCTTCCGAGGAGGGCGGCGACCTGCCCTTCTGACGGCAGTTATTTCCCCACAATCTCAAAAGGCATTTCGAGCCGATTCCCCGCGCCATCGACGAGGGTCAGGAGGTGCTTGCCCGGCGGCGGCGCGAGCGGCATCTGGTGGAAATCGACCGTCGTGCCGATGAACTTGTTGTCGAGGTGCCAGAAGATTTTGACCCCCTTCTCGCGATGGGCGACCTGAAAGAGCGTCCGCCCGACCCGCCCGTCCAGCTCGATGGGGACGAAGATTTTCGTCGGGTTTTTGGGATAAATCAATTGCATCGGCCCGGTTTTGGGCGAATCGGCCGCGCCTTGGCAATCTGCGCGGAAAGGCGGCGGCGGTTGGTAAGAAGGATTTTTTGCCTTGAAAAAATGCTCCGCCAGCGGCGGCACCACAAACCAGGCAACGTGCCGCATCGACGACGGCGGTTCGCAGTCGGCGGTCACTTGCCAAGTCCCCGTTGGGTCGAGGTGGAGGGTTTGGTGGAAACGGCAGGGCGGCGCGTCCAACCCCGATTTCGGAATCCAGACCGAGTCGGCAGGGCAAAGCTCCGTTGCCCGGAAGCCCGACTGGCGACATACTGGTATCCGCGCCATGTCGTCGAAGGGCGGGCTGAACCACGCGCTGCGCAGCGGCAGGTTTTCAAAGACTTCAAAGAGCACGGGGGCGGCCTTTTCTACCCCAATGAGGCCTGGCCGCCCCTCGCCGTCCGCATTGCCGACCCAAATGCCGACGGCGAAATCTGGCGTCACGCCGACGGCCCATGCGTCGCGGAAGCCGATGGAGGTGCCGGTCTTCCACGCGATTTTTCGGCTGGCGGTGAACAGCTCCCACTCGCCGAGCGCGTTGGGCCGTTCGACCTCTTGCATCGCTTCGAAGGTCGACCAGATGGCCCCGGCGGAGAGGACGGGCGGCTCGGTGGCCAGTTTCGAACCGGGCGATGCCGGCTTTTTTGTTGAAAAAAGAAAGCCCGGCGGGCGGAAATCGAGCGGGTCGTAGCGGCTGTCGCGCTCGATGAAAGTCAACAGGGTTCGGGCCATCGAGGCATAGGCCCCGGTGATGTCGAGCAAGTTTGCCTCCGCGCCGCCGAGGATGAGCGAGAGGCCGTAATGCTCCGCCGGTCGGGCAAGGGTGGTGAGGCCAATTTTTTTGAGCGAAAAATGGAACCGCTCCAGCCCGAACTTTTGGAGGAGCGAGACGAACGGAACATTGAGCGACCGGACGAGTGCCCGGCGGGCAGGCACGAGGCCGTCGAAGGTCGGGGCGAAGTTCTCGGGCCGGTAGTCGCCGAAGCTCATCGGCACGTCGTCGAGGAGCGAGTTGGGCAGGATGTCGCCCGACTGGAGGGCCGAGGCGTAGAGATACGGCTTGAGGATGCTGCCCGTCGAGCGAGGCGCGGCGACGCAATCGACCGACTCGCCGTGCTCGCGACCCGCGCCAACTACGTTGCCCACATACGCGACGACAGCTCCGCTGCGCACGTCGACGACGACGGCCGCGAGGTTGTTGATGTCGTTGCCGCGGTAAACGGACTGGTGGCGAGCGAGGATTTCGGACAGTTTTTGCTGGAATTGGGGGTTGATGGAGGTCTTTTTTCTGAAAACCTCAGCCTCGTGGCCGCCGCCGGTTTTTGAAAAAATGCGGTCGAAAAGGTGGGGCGCGTTGTCGGGCAAGGGCAACGGCTCGGCAGGCAGCGGCTCGGATTTGGCCAGTTCGGCTTCGGTCGCAGAGATTTTTTTCGATTGAAAAAGGCGGTCTAGGAGCCGGTTTCTTTTTGTCAAAAGAGCGTCGCGGTTGCGGCCGGGGTGGATGAGCGCGGGCGAGTTTGGCAAGACGGCGAGGGTCGCGGCCTCGGCCCAAGTCAGCAGCGAGGTCTTCTTCCCGAAATACCGCCACGAGGCCGCTTCGAGGCCGACGACGTTGCCGCCGAACGGGGCATGGGCGGCGTAGAGGCGCAGGATTTTTCTTTTTGAAGAGGAAAGTTCGAGCCGCGTGGCCAGCCAGACCTCGACGATTTTCTCCCAAAAAGTGCGCGGCGGGTTGCTGCGCGAGAGGCGGACGACCTGCATCGTGAGGGTCGAGCCGCCGGAAACGACGCGGCTTTTTGAAAAATTCTGCCGGATGGCACGTGCGATTCCGATGGGGTCGATGCCGGGGTGCCACCAGAAGCGGCGGTCCTCGAACTCGGTGAGGCAGGTTGTGTACTTCTTGGGCAAGGAGTCGGATTCAGGGAACCGCCATTGGCCGTCGTCGGCGATCTGGGCGGAGAGGAGGTCGCCGTTCTCGTCCTCCAAAACGTGGCTGACCGGCTCCTTGAAAAGCGGCGACGGGAGGCTCATCAGCCAAAAAAGACCAATTGCGCCCATGAACCAGCGGACTTTTTGCCAGCGGGGAAGGCGGTTTCGGAAGGACTTTTTGGTTGGATTGGCCTCCATTCGAACGCTTTTTCAAGTTTTTGGGAGGGAAGCTCAACAGGCATCCAGCCATTTCGTCGCCCCGAAAATCACGGCCAGCCAGACGAGGCCCTTGATGAAGAAGAAAAGAAAGCCGGCCCAGCCGAGCCGTTTGAGCCAATGGTTGCGAGTCGGTTTTTCTGCCACGACGCTGTTTTTCGGCAAATGTGCGTTCAAATTTTTTGAAAAGGCGGGCGGCCCCGCGAGCGGGCGGGATGTGAATTTCTGTGAAGCGGGCCGGCGGGTTCGTTAACCACCTTAAAAAACGGAACGGGGAGGAGTTCGCCGGGAAACAGCCCTCCGTTCTTGCGTCAACAACAGCAAGGCAACCCGAGCGGGCTGCCTTGCGAACTGACGGCGAACCAATTTTATCGAAACATGAAGAAAGTGCTCATCTTTTTGCTCGTCGCCGGGCTTGTCGGCGGCTACACCGGCTACCGGATGTGGAACAAACCGCACCAAGACATCGCCGCCGCGAAGGCCGAGATGGCGGTCGAGGCGACGGCCCTCTTTGCCGAGTTCGAAAAGGACGAGGCGGCGGCCAACGCAAAGTACCTCACGAAAGGGGCCAACGGCGAGGACCGCGTCATCGCGCTGACCGGGACGGTCAAAAGCGTCGAGGCGGCCGCCACGACCGTCGTCTACCTCGACGCGGGGGGCGACAACGAGGTCTCGGCCGAGATGGGCAGCGGCACGACCTGCACCCTGAAAGCGGGCGACAAGGCCAGCCTCAAGGGCACCTGCACCGGAAAGAACCTGTTCACCCTCGAAATGAAGAACTGCGTCGAGGTAAAGTGACGCGGCGCAACCATTGGGACTTGAGCGACTAAAAATCATTCACCAGCATAATTTCAAAAAATGAAAAAAGTATTGTTTTTGGCCTCGTTCGCGCTGGCATCATTGGCCAATCAGGCCGACGCCCAAATTTACCTGACCAAACAGGGCAAAATCCACTTCTACTCGAAGACGAAGATGGAGGCCATCGAGGCGGCCAACACGACGGCCAACGCGGCCTTCGACGGCTCGACCGGTGCGGTCGAGTTCGGCGTGACCATCAAGGGCTTCAAGTTCGAGAAGGCGCTGATGGAGCAGCACTTCAACGAGAACTACATGGAGTCGGAGAAGTACCCGAAGGCGACGTTTAAGGGGAAA
>JBGAWE010000315.1:0-4125 GCA_044227705.1 Saprospiraceae bacterium | reverse complement strand
CGAGCAAAGAGCGAGAAGGAGGTTGCGCGGCCGCCGCAGAACGCGCCGAAAATCGGCGGCCGTGAGCGCCAGCCCGACCCCGAACATCACCAGCCCCAGCACCAGACTGACCAATATGTCGACAAAATGAACGTCCGCCATTGGGGCGAAAATAGAGGCCGGAATGCGGATTGCGGGCCTCTGTTTGTTCCGCGCCAATCCAATTTTGACCGCTGCCATCCAAAAAATTTGCCATGTGGGGGGACAGCTTGGCGCGGCTTGGCGCCACCTTTGCCTCGACAGTTATCGTCGGCGCAGCTCTGCCGCCTTTTTAATATTCCCAGACTTGCACATCGTCGGTTTTTCGAAGCCAACCATCGCCCGGATATTTCTTAATCCTTCCGATAGGCTGAGGCCATCCCGTCTGACGGGGCTGTAGCCGGTTTTCACGACCGTCGCGCCTCGACCACAACCAATTTTTAAAGTGGGGAATTCCTTCCCAAAGCTGACCGGCCCGCGCAAGTGGGCCGGTTTTTTTTTTGTTGAATGATCGAGCATGCAAGGGACCGTGGAATCGAGCGGGAAGCGGTCGAATCGCTTTCCTTCGCAGCACGATTCCGCTCATTTTATGGAGAAAGAAAAACAGACGAACGCCGACAACTTCGCCTTCCATCCCTGGAACGTGATGCTCTTTTTCCTGCTCATCGGGCTGGGCTTTATGTTCCTCGCCCTGACGGCGGCCTACGTCTACTCGCGCGTCCAGATGGGACTCGCGCCCGTCCGGCTGCCGTTGATTTTCGTGCTCAACACCGCTATTTTGCTGGCCAGCAGTTGGACGATGGTCCTTGCCAAGCGCGCCTACCTCGACGACGACACCGAGGGCTACCAGCGGCGGCTCCTGCAGACCATCTGGCTGTCGCTCCTTTTCATGGCGGCGCAGGCAATCGGCTGGTGGTGGCTGTTTTCGAACAACCAGAGCCTAACTGCCTCAACGACAACGAGTTACCTCTACGTCATATCGATCTTGCACTTCTGCCACGTTGTCGTGGGGCTGCCGTTTTTGTGGCTGTTTTGGAAGACGGCGAAAAAGGAAATGGTGGAACCCGTCAGCGTCCTCGTCTATTTCAGCGACCCGGAGAAACGGTTGCGGCTGCGGCTGCTCACCATCTATTGGCACTTTTTGGACGGGCTTTGGCTCTATCTGGCCCTGTTCTTTCTGGTCAATTGGCTGATTGGATAGGCGGTTTTCAAAAATAAAGCCGCTCGTAAAGCCTGGCCACTGTCTCGTGGCCATAGCTGTTGACCGCTTTTCGCCGCGCCACATCGCGCACCTTTTCCAGCCGCCCTTTTTCCTCGAACAAATAAAGAATGCCCGCCGCCAGCTCCTCCGCGTTGCGCTGCTCGGCGAGAAAGCCACTTTCCAGATGCCCGACCATCTCGGGTATCCCGCCCGTCTTGAAGCCGACGACGGGCGTGCCGCATGAAAGCGACTCCATGACAGTGTTCGGCAAGTTGTCCTCCAAAGTAGGGATGATGAAACAATCGGCCAGCGCGTAGAAACGGCGCATCTCCGCCGCTTCTTTCACCAGACCGAGCGGGCGTGCGGGAAAGGGAAGCTCCGCCAAAACAGCCGCGTCGCATTTCCCCAAAACGAGCATATCCGCCTGAAATTCAGGCCGTTGCGAACGGATT
Organism: Saprospiraceae bacterium; assembly: GCA_044227705.1. GTDB lineage: Bacteria > Bacteroidota > Bacteroidia > Chitinophagales > Saprospiraceae > JANOQP01. The sequence continues at coordinate 2,454 of JBGAWE010000315.1, read as the reverse complement.
TTTTCCAGTGCCGTTTTCAAAAAAGAATAGCCCTTCCGCTCTTCCGCCACGTTCATCGCGACGAAAAGAAGGACGGCCCGACCGGGTGCGATGTCGAGCCTTTGCCGCTCGGCAAGCCTTTCCTCATCTGAAAAAGGACGGAAAAAACCGGTGTCGATGGGGTTCGGGATGACCCGGATGTCGGCGTCTTTCATCAAAGAACTCGTCCGTGCAATCCGCGCCAGCCACTCCGAAGGCGTCGTGAACTTGATTTTATCAGAGAAAAGCATGTGCTTTTTCTTCAAAACCCGACGAGACAAATCGCCCTTCGACGGCCATTTCAAAAAAGGGCAATCGCCGCAGCCGGTCTGAAAGTTCTCGCAACCCCGACTGTAATGGCAGCCGCCGGTGAACGCCCACATATCGTGCAAAGTCCAGACGAGCGGCTTTCCGAGCGCGGCGAGCTGGGCGATGTTTTTCAAGCCCAAAAAGCCCTGATTTATCCAATGAAGATGGATGGCATCGGCGGTTTTGATGAGCGGATGGCGGCTCAAGTCCAGCCCAAAATTGGCTGGTGAAAAGGCGAAGCGAACCGACCAGTCTTTCTCAAAAGGAAGGAAAGCCAATCGCTCGGCGAGGAAGGGGATCTTCGCAAGTCGCTGGTTTTCAACAACTTGGACAAACTTTGACCGCTTTCCCTCTCTAACCAAAAGCCGCGCGTCGTGCCCGATGGAGGCGAGGGCCTCGGCTGTTCGGATGGCCGCGGTGCCCGCGCCGCCGTGGGCATACGTGTTGACGAGCGCGACCTTCATTTCGGGCAATTGGCAAGGGCCCGCTGGACTTCCTGCAAACTGACGACGCGGCCGGCGTTGCCGAAACTCGTGTTCACGTAGTTGCAGATGTTCGTTATTTCCACGTCGGTCAGGGTCGGGAGGCCAGCCATTTCCTGCCCGCCGTATTCTTTTCCGTTGACCGTGATTTTGCCCGAAAGGCCCCGGTGGATGATGCACGGAAGCTCGGCCTGATGGTCGCGCAAGAAATCGGCCCCGGCGAGCGGAGGGATGAGCAGACCGAGGCCGCTGCCGTCGTCCATGTGGCAGTTAGCGCATATTTGTTTGTAGAGGAACTGGCCGTCCGGAAACTTCTGATCGCAGCCAGAACCGGCAGCGAGCGAGGCCAACAAGAGCGCGGCGATTGGGAGCAACTTCCTCATAATCAATGGGTTCCGGCGGGGAACTGCTCGTTGAGCAGCCGCTCGATGTCGTGCATGAACTTGGTTACGGCCTCCTCCTTCGTCCCGTCGGCATAGGCGCGGACGTAGCGATTCTTGTCGACGAGGACGATGTAGCCGCTGTGCGCGTAACCGCCCGGCGCGTCGGGGTCAACCTCGGCGATACTCATGTAGGCTGGGGTCATGCCATAGATTTTGTCCTTTTCGCCAGTGACCAGCTCCCATTTCGGGGCTTTGATGCCGAGCTGCTGCGCGTACCATTTCAGGCGACCCACCGTGTCGTGCTTTTGGTCGATGCTGTGCGAAAGAAGGGAAAGGCGGTCGTCGTTTTTGTATTTCTCATAGATGCGCATCATCTGCTTTGTCACCTTCGGGCAGATGGTCGGACAGTGGGTGAAAAAGAAATCGGCGACGTAGACCTTGTTTTTGAAAGTCTTGTTGGTCACCAACTGGCTGTCCTGGTTGACGAACTCGAAATCAGGGATTTTCGGCCAAACTGTGTCGCGCCCATCGACGGAAACTGGTATTCCGTAATAGCGCAACGGCTTGTTGAAATCGCTCTCGCAGGAGCCGAGCGCTATTAAAAACAGAGAGACGAAAAGTAATGGTTTCATAAAGATTCAATTTGCGGCCATGAGTTTACGGCCGTTCTCGACGGCTCCCATGACCTGTTCGCTCATTTTTTGGGCGAGCGTTTTTTGCTGGTTGAGGTAGTCGAGGGCGGCCTTCGGGTCGGTCTTCCCCTTTTCGGGGGCGCGGTATTGGGCCATCCAGTCGAACATCGCGTCGTGCGCCGCCTGCGACTCGGTTATGAAAGTCTTCAGTTCGGCGACGCGGGCGGGCGGGGCGGTGGCCAGCTCCTTCCCAGCACGGTTTTGGAGGGACTCAAGCTCGTCGATTTTCATCATCGGCGCGTCGTGGATGGCCTCGACCTCGGCCTGCAGTTTCTCAATTTCAGCCCAGTTGCTACCGGTTTTGCAGGCAGTTGCCGCAAGGACGATGAACGCGGCCAAGAACGTTGCTCTTTTCATAAAACATTGACAATCAGGCATCTGCACCCAATACGGGAGGCGAAGGTAGCAGCACGGCATTTATGCCGCGATTTGATTTTGAGAAGGCCATAAAAGCCGCCCGGCAATTGACACAGCTTGAAAGCTGTGCTACTTTTGTTCAAAATTTCGAGGTTCCACCGCCGGGAAAGATCCGGCAACCCGAAAACCAGTAATCCCCATCCAAATAATCCT
>JBGAWE010000314.1:0-4174 GCA_044227705.1 Saprospiraceae bacterium | reverse complement strand
AAAAAGGGCGAGGCCATCTACATCCCCGCCGACATGGCCGACCGCATCTTCCTCATCGACATGGGCCGCGTGAAAATCACGGAGATGAACGCCGAGGGCAAAGAGGTCACGCTGGCCATCCTCGACGCGGGCGAGGTCTTCGGCGAGGGCGGCCTGTTCACTGGCGAGGAGCGGCGCAACGAGTTCGCGACCGCCCTCGAGCCGACCGCCTGCTGCACCCTCTCGATGGACGAACTGCGCGGCCTGATGGTCGAGCGCAACGACCTGACGCTCTTTCTCCTGAAAATCTTCGGCCGCCGGAAACTGGAGCTGGAAAGGCGGCTCACGTCGCTCGTCTTCAAGGATTCGCGCAGCCGGATTGTCGAGTTCCTCGTCAATCTGACCGTCGAAAAAGGGCAGCGCGTCGGCTACGAGTGGGTCGTCCGCAACTTCATCACCCACCAGGAAATCGCCAACGTCTGCGCGACGAGCCGCCAGACGGTCACGACGACGCTGAACGATTTGCGGGCGGCGAAGCTGTTGAAGTTCGACCGCAGCCGGTTGTTGGTTCGAGACCTCGACAACCTGCGGGCGCTCATAAGCGGTTGATTTTCAAATTTTTAGAACGAAAAATGTACGGCCTCCTCAAGTCCATCCTGTTCCTCTTTCCTCCCGAGCGCGCCCACTATCTGACGATGGGCCTGCTCGACACTGCCCGCCGAATCGGGCCGCTGCGCTGGTTTTTCCAAAAGATGTTCTGCCTGAACGACCCGTCGCTCGCCCGCGAGGTGATGGGCCTGAAATTCCCCAACCCACTTGGACTCGCCGCCGGTTTCGACAAAGATGGAAGATGGATAGAGGCACTGGCCATGCTCGGCTTTGGGTTCATCGAAGTCGGAACCGTCACGCCCCGGCCGCAGGCGGGCAACCCGAGACCGCGACTTTTCCGTATGCCAAAGGACAACGCCCTGATAAACCGGATGGGCTTCAACAACTCGGGCCTCAACGCGCTCGTCGACCGCCTGAAAACGTGGCGCGAAAAAGGCTCGCCTGGCAGCGTCATCCTCGGCGGCAACATTGGAAAGAACAAGGACACACCCAACGAGCAGGCGGCCGACGACTACGCGCTCTGCTTTGAAAAGCTCTTTCCTTGGGTCGACTATTTCGTGGTCAATGTCAGTTCGCCCAACACGCCGGGCCTGCGTGACTTGCAGGACAAGGAGCCGCTGACCCGCCTTTTGGAAAGGCTGCAAAAGTTGAATTTCGAAAAGGAAGCCCCGAAGCCCATCCTCCTGAAAATCGCGCCCGACCTGACGGAGGGCCAGTTGACCGACGTGGTCGAAATCGTGAAATCGACCCGAATCGCGGGGGTCGTGGCGACGAACACCACCATCTCGCGGGCCGGTCTGGCGACGGGCAAGGACGAAATTTCGGCCATCGGCGCGGGCGGTTTGAGCGGCCAACCGCTGCGCGAAAGGGCCTCCGAGGTCGCCCGTTTTTTGAGGGAGAAACTCGGCCCCGGCCCGGTCGTCATCGGGGTCGGCGGCATCAACGGGGCGGAGTCGGCCGCTGGGCGGATGCGCGATGGAGCGGATTTGATTCAAGTTTATACGGCTTTCATCTACGAAGGGCCGGTTTTGGCGCGGCGGGCATTGGCGGGGTTGACGGCCTTAAATTTCGCTAAATAAATATGTGACATAGGGTTGCGGCTGTCCGTCGTTTTTTGCAGAATCTTGCAGCCGCTTTTAAAAAACCGGGCACCCCAAACACCTGGCGAACCCCAGCCAAAACACGGGACAAAACACTGGCACATCACATGAAGAGCAACACGTTTACACAAACCATGACTTCACGCCACGAGGACGAATCGCTGTTGAAAGACCCGCGATTCTGGGTGATAGTTTTCGCCCTCGCCCTGTTCGCATTCAGGGTTCTGTTCGGCTCCGAGCCGGGCGTCGTGACCATTCCTTGAGCCTATATCGAGTGGAAGACCATCCACGCACTTGCCAGACCATCGGCCTTTAGACGAGGCCATTTAATCCGACCGGTACTGCGCAACCACTTTTGAGGCCACCCGACCTCGCGGCAAGTGCCACTTGATATCTCTGGAATCGTTTTTTGAAGGCCAATTGACCGATTTCGCAACCACCGCCCCCGGGTTGCAGTTCCTTTTTTTTACCCGACAATCTTGAGGCTCAAGTCGAGCGGCCGCGCCGAGTGCGTCAGTGCACCGGCCGATATGAAGTCCACGCCCGTCTCGGCGATGGGGCGGACGGTCGCCAGCGTCACTCCGCCGGAGGCCTCGGTCTCGAATTTTTTGCCGACCAATTGCACGCCCTCCGCGAGGAGCGGCAAATCGAAGTTGTCGAGCATCAGCCGCTCGAAGCCGCCGACCGACATGGCCTCCCGAATTTCGGCGAGGCTGCGCACCTCGACGGTTATCTCCAGCTCCAAACCGTTGGTTTTCAAGTACTTGTGCACGTTTTCGATGGCCCGGCCAACGCCCCCGGCGGCCTCGACGTGGTTGTCTTTTATCATTATCCGGTCGAAAAGGCCGAAGCGGTAGTTTTCGCAGCCGCCAATCCTGACGGCCCATTTTTCATAGAAACGGACGAGCGGCGTGGTCTTCCGCGTGTCCAAAATCTTGACCGGCAGCCCCTTGACCTCGGCCGCGAAACGCGACGAGAGCGTGGCAATCCCGCTCATCCGCTGCATCGTGTTAAGCACGAGGCGCTCGGCGGTGAGCAGGGCGCGAGTGTTCCCCTTCACCTCGAAGGCCACCTCGCCGGGCACGGCCTTGTCGCCGTCTTTTTTCAAAAACAGGAGTTCTGCCGTCGGGTCGGTCTTCTCGAAAATCCGGCGGGCCATCTCCAGACCGGCGAGGATGCCGCTGTCCTTTTCCTTCAAGATGGCACGGCTGCGGCTGTCGGCCGAGACTGTGGCGAGCGAGGTGTGGTCGCCCGTCTCGACATCCTCGCGCAGGGCGGTTTGGATGAACCAGTCGAGCTTTTCCTCGGTGACGTAGCTGGGCAAGTTGTTCATTTTCAACGAGTTGGATGGAATGGCCGTTGTTGGCGTCCTCGCCAACAACCGTCGTGTGAGTTCTTGGCGGGGAAACCAACAACGGCCAGAGCGACGGCCAAAGAAAGCTCGAAAAACAGATTTTCCAACCTTTGCTGCAACCCCCGACCGACCGCGCTGTCATTGACGGCACACACACTGAAAAACGGGGGGAGCCTCCCACAAGCACCTGCGATTTGGACAACGCGACGCACCAACATCACGACCTCGTCGAAGCCTGCCGGAGAGGCGCGCGCTCGGCGCAGTTCGAGCTGTACGGCCTCTATTCGAGGGCTATGTTCAACACCGCGCTGCGCATGGTGGGCCACACGGGCGACGCGGAGGACCTCCTGCAGAGCGCGTTCACGGAGGTCTTCACGAAGCTCGACGGCTTCCGCGGCGAGTCGACCATCGGGGCTTGGATAAAGCGAATCGTGGTCAACAAGTGCATCAACTTCATGAAGATGCGCCGCCTCCAACTGACGGAGCTTTCAGAGTCGCACGGGGCACCGGTCGTCGAGGAAGAAGCCGAATTCGTCCCGAAGGCCACCGTCGACCGCATCCACCGGGCCATCTCGGAACTGCCGGACGGGTACCGCGTCGTCTTCTCGCTCTACGTCCTCGAGGGCTACGACCACGAGGAAATCGGGCAGATTCTGGGCATCTCGGAACAGACCTCGAAAAGCCAGTTCAGCCGGGCGAGGGCGAGATTGAGGGAGATGTTGGGCTGATTTTTTGTCAAAAGACCATTTTCAATTCATCCAAAAAGATGAGCATCGAGCAATTCATCATCGACAACCGCGAGCAGTTCGACCGCGACGCGCCCGGCCCGCAGGTCTGGAAGGGCATCGAGCGGGCCCTCGACGAGGCCGATTTTTCAAAGGAAAAAAAGATGCCCGGCAAGCTCCGGCCGGTTGGCGGCGGGCGTCGGCTGTGGTTCCTCGCGGCGGCGGCCTCCTTCCTGCTGGTCGGGATGGTCGGTTTCTACCTCGGAAAATCAAGCTCGGCGACGGTCGGCGAACAGGTCGCCCTGCGCAACATCTCGCCCGAGGCGGCGGAGGCCGAGGCCTACTACGTCCGCACGATTTCGGCGAAGACCGAGGAACTCGAAAGCCACGAATACCACAACGACCAG
>JBGAWE010000313.1:0-4178 GCA_044227705.1 Saprospiraceae bacterium | reverse complement strand
CTCGGCGAGCTCGACCGCTATTTGGAGGACAAAGTGACCGCCGAGGCCGCGCCGCAGAGCCAAGTCCCCATCCTTTTGGGCAACAAGACCGAGCGGTTGGCGACGGTCAGTGCCGCGATTTTGGCTGAGTTGAAAAGGGCGAAGGCCAGCGGGCTGCCCGTTTTCGCCGCGACGGAGGGGCGCGGCTTGGAGGACGAGGTTTTGGCGAAACTCGATTCCGGCATTGTCAAAAGATATTTTGACTTCAAAAAAGCGGTGGCAGAAAAGCGGTTTTTCCAGCCTGAAAATGATTGCGCGGAGGCTTTTTACGCCTCGCTTTCGACTGAACCGGGCCTCGCCCCGCTGCACGGTTCTTTGAAAAGAAACTACGCCGCCGCTTTGCAGGACGATGCTCAACAGGTGATAAACACCATGCTCAAAACCGGCCTGACCGAGCTCGTCCTGTCCGGGGCGATGGAGGAAAGGCTTTACGAAAACTACCCGCGCAATCTCGGCAGGGCAGCCGAGTTGCTAGGGCCGACCCATTACCTCTACAAAACCTTGATGGCCCGGCAGGCTTTTTTTAAGGGAAAAACGGCCAGGACGAGGGAGGAACGGAAGCAAAATTTCCTCGGGGCACTGGAATGGCAGCCCGCGATGCCCCTCGCCCTGCTCGAACTCGGCGTGAACGAGGGCCCAAAAAATCTAGACTCCGCCAAAATTTACCTCATGGCCGCTGCCGAACAGTTGCCGATCTGGGTGTTGCCACACGTCAAAATGTCGAACCTGTACGCCCAGGCCAGCCGCTTCGACGACGCGTTTGCTTCCCTCGAAACCGCCGGGCGGTTGGATTCAACCTCGGTGCTGGTCTGGTACGAAAAGGCCGGGCTGAACAGCCTGCTGCATTTTTACGACGCCGCGGAACCCCTTTTGCAAAAAGTGATAAAAAGCACCTCGGACGAGGTCTGTTTTCCCTGCGCCCACATGGAGCTTGGGCGGTTGAACATGCAAAAAGGGCGGCCAAAAGATGCGCAAGTCTATTTCCGTAGCGGTCTGGCACTGTCCAAAAACAGCGGCAACACCAAAGGCTTCTGCAACCCCTGCGCCTACGTCAACATCGGCATCGGCTATTGGATGATGGACAGCCTGAACGAGGCGGCTGTCAGTTTCAAAAAGGCGATCGAGGTGGACTCGAACTTCATCCCCGCCTACCAAAACCTCGGGACCATTTTAATCCTATTGAAAAACATGCCGGAGGCGGAAAAATATTTGAAGAAGTGCATCCAGATGCGGCCCAAAAACGCGGTCAATTACAGCAACCTCGGGCAGGGCTACTACATGAACAAGCGGTACAAAGAGGCCGAAGAGTACCTCCTGAAAGCCATCGAACTGGACACCACGAACCCCGAGACCTACACTACCCTCGGCGATGTGTACCGCGAGACCGGCCAATTCCTGTTGGCCGAAAAACATTACCGCAACGCGCTCAAAATCAACTCGGAACGGGTGGTCTCCTGGCAAGGGCTCGGAAAGGCACTGACCCAAATGGGCCGGCTGGCGGAGGCGGAACCGGCTTTCCAGCGGATGCTCTTTTTGGAGGCCAACAACCCGGCGGCCTTTTATGGCCTGGCCGCTGTCAACAGCCTTCGGAAAAACACCCACACGGCTTTTGACCAGCTCGAACTTGCGCTCAAAAACGGGTTCAAGGATTTTGAGGCAATGCAGGAAGACCCGGACCTCCAGTTCATCCGGGAAAAAAAGGCGCGCAAGTGGAAGGCTTTGATGAAAAAACACTTCCCCGACAAGGTAAAAGACTGAAAACCAACCAGAATGAATAAGACACTCAATCTTGCCGTCGCCATTTTGCTGGCAGCCGCCCCGCTTTTTTCGCAAACCGAAAAAGGCGTAAAGCCAGTCAACCAATCCACGGCTCAACCGACCGGCCAAACTCGCGCCGTCGTCATTGGCATCTCCGACTACCAAGAAAAGGACATCCCCGACCTCCGTTTCGCCGACCGCGACGCGGAGGCCTTCGCCAATTTCCTCCGCTCCCCAGCGGGCGGCAGTTTGGACAACGACCACCTCCAAATTTTGACCAACCAAAACGCCACCGCAGGCCGCGTCGCCGAGGCGTTGGATGCGCTGGTCGAGCAGACCAAAGAGGGTGACCAGGTCATCATCTATTTCTCCGGCCACGGCGACGTGGAGCGGAAGACCATTTCGCAGCCCGGTTTTTTGCTTTGCTGGGATTCGCCCGCCCGCGTGTACATGGGCGGCGGGACGTACTCGCTGGCGTTTTTGCAGGAAATCGTCTCGACGCTTTCCACCCAAAACAAGGCAAAGGTTTTGGTCGTGACCGACGCCTGCCACGCGGGAAAATTGGCGGGCAGCCAAATCGGCGGTTCGCAGGCCACGGCGGCCAACCTCGCCAAGCAGTTCGCCAACGAGGTGAAAATCCTCTCCTGCCAGCCCAACGAGTTCAGTTTAGAGGGCGAGCAATGGGGCGGCGGGCGCGGCTGTTTTTCCTACCATTTGGTGGACGGGCTGTTCGGCTTGGCCGACCGGAACACCGACGGCTCGGTGACGCTCTCCGAGATTTTCCGCTATCTCGAAGACCATGTTGTCGCCGAGGCCGCGCCACAGAGCCAAGTGCCGATGGTCTTGGGCAGCATGACCGAGCGGCTGGCGAAGGTCAACGAGGCGGCCCTGGCCGGTTTGAAAAAGGCAAAGGCCACCGGACTGCCCGTTTTTGCCCCTTTGGAGGCGCGTGGCTTGGAGGAAGAGATTTTGGCGAAAGCCGATTCCAGCGTTCGGGCGATGTATTTGGCTTTCAAAAAAGCGGTGAGGGAGAAGCGTTTTTTTTCACCCGCCGAAGCCTCGGTGGCGGAGGGGCCCTCCCAATCCGCCGATGAGCTTTATGCCCAACTTGCTCAAAACCAATCACTTGCGCCTTTGCGCGGCATGATGACGCGCAACTACGCGGCGGCTTTACAGGACGAGGCGCAGCAGGTTCTAAATACCATGCTCAAGACGGGGCTTACCACCGAGCTGCTCAACGGCGTGAGGCCCGTTGATGCCTATGGCAAATACCCCCAGTGGCTCGGCCGCGCTGCCGAACTCCTTGGCAGCGGCCACTACATGTACGCGACGCTGCAAGCGCGGAAGGCCTTTTTCGAGGGAAAGATTCAGCCGTCGAGGAAAGAAGCGAAGCCGTTCTTCCAAAAAGCCTTGCAATGGCAGCCGGAGATGCCCCACGCGCTGGTGGAGATGGTGACGACCTTCCCTGTCGAGAAGCGCGACTCGGCCGAGTGGTACGCGCAACTGGCCATGAGGGCCGCCCCGAATGAGCGGGCGAAGGATATCAAAATGGCCGAGTCGCTGCTCGTGCAAGCGGGCGAGGTGGACACCGCCTCTGAGCTGGTCTGGTACAGCAAAGGGCGCTTCTACGAACGGACGGGGGAACTGCCGACCGCCATCGAATGGGTCAAAAAGGCTGTCTCGACATCGGGTGGGAGCTTCTGCTTCAACTGCGCCCTCTCCTTCCTCGGCGACTCGTACATCAACACCGGTCAATATGCCGAGGCGGTGGTTGTCCTTTCGCGAGCCGTTGCGCTAGATTCGTCTTCCACCCTCACGCTCAACCGGCTGGGCAAGGCCTATTACAGGCTCGGCAAGTATGAGGAATCGGAGACGGCCTTCCGAAAGGAGATACGGTTGGCCAAAAACGAGCGCGACAAGAGCATGGCCTATAACGAACTGGGCAACCTCTATTACGGGCAGGGCAAAAAGGAGCAGTCGGAGGAGTTCTATCTCATGTCCATACAAGCAGACCCGACAAATCCCAATGGCTACGCCAACGTGGCCGAAATCTACAAGGAAAAAGGCGAACTGGAAAAAGCATGGCCTTATGCCATCAAGCTGATGGAAGTGGACTCCGCCATTGGCCTGTACATGATGAGTTCTCTTTACAAGGCTTCCAACCGGCTGGGTGCCGCAGTAGAATACGCCGAACGGGCTGCGGCCGCCTTTCCCTCCAACGACAACTACTATCAACTTGCCTGTTGCCTCGCCGTCGCGGGTAGGGTGGACGAGGCCTACGACGCGCTTGAAAAGTGCTTGCGACAGGGCTTTGACCACGACTGGGTGCAAAAGGACGCCGACATGGACTCCTTGCGCGCGCAGCCAGAGCGTTGGCGGGC
>JBGAWE010000014.1:0-35478 GCA_044227705.1 Saprospiraceae bacterium | reverse complement strand
ACGAGATGGCGTGGTGAAACCAGCCCGACTCTTTTCAAAAACGCCCGCCCCGAGGTTTCGGGACGGGCGTTTTAGTTTCCAACAACTAAAATTCGAGCCGATGGAATTCAAGCTCCGCCCTTTCACTAAAGACGACCTGCCCAGCCTCGTCCGCTATGCCAACAACTTCAACATTTCGAAGAACCTGACCGACCGCTTCCCGCACCCCTATCTGGAGGCGAACGGCCGGGCCTTCATCGAGATGACGATGGCCATGGAGCCGGTCTCCGTCTTCACCATCGACATCGGCGGCGAGGCGTCGGGCGGCATCGGCTTGCACCCGCAGGCGGAAATCCAGCGGCGCAACGCCGAGCTTGGCTACTGGGTCGCCGAGCCGTTTTGGGGGAACGGCATCGCCTCGCGGGCCATCGCCCAAATCGTGGAATGGGGCTTCGAGAACCTCGACATCGACCGGATTTTTGCCCGACCGTTCGGCTCGAACATCGCCTCGCAGCGGGTTTTGGAGAAGGCGGGCTTCCGGTTCGAGGCGCGTTTTGAAAAGACCTTGATAAAAAACGGAGTGCTCGAGGACGAGCTTTTTTACGCCGTCAGGCGGTGATTTTTCCACGAAAAAGGGCCGGTCTCACCCGAGACCGGCCCTGCTTTTTCATGGGATGGCCTGTTGTTGGGTGCGTCAATTTCTCAGCTTGACAACCTTGTGCGCCTCCGTCGCCTGCTCGGACTCGCAGTTCACGAAATAGACTCCGGGCGCGAGGTCGGCCGTGCCGAAATAGGCGGTCGGTTCCTTTTCCCCGACCTCTTGGAGGCGGAGGGTGCGGCCGCTGGCATCGGTCAGCTGCAGCGTCGTCGGGCCGTGGCGACCGGGGGCTAGGTTGACGGAGAGGATGTCGTCGAAGGGGTTGGGGCTGATGCCGGCCACCTCGGTTTCGCCCGAAACCCCATCCGAGGAGCGGTTCTTCGACTTGCGGTTCCAGAAGAAGTTGTGCTGGGTCTCGCCCGAGGTCTGCTCGACGTTGATGTGGTCGCCGTTCAGCGCGACGACAAAGGTGAGTTCTTGGGTCATCGGGAAATCCGACACGTCGGTGTCCTCCGTCAGGTGGAAGCACTGGATTTCCATCGCGTTCTGGCTCGTGGAATACGGGACGAGCGGCGGCGGCGCGACCCCTGCGAAGTGCCAGCCGGACGAGTAGCAGGCTGGTTTCCCGGGGTGCGAGCAGCTTGGGTTTTCGTGCCGCAGGGTGTTGGGCTGGCCGGGCTTGCCGACGGCGTACTCAAAGACCACGTAATCAAGCCCGTCGTCGAAGGCCAGCCGGATGGGCGTGCCCCATTGCCAGGGGATGTTGGTCGAGGGCGTGATGGGCACGGGGTTGGGGAACTCCACGATTATCTCGTCGATGATGATGAACGGCGTGGTGAAGGCCGCGCTGGCCGTGTTCGGGCTGATGCAGCCGCCAGGCGCGATGGCCTGCACTTTCAGTTCATAGGAAGTCTGCGACAGGAGGTTGCCGACGGTGATGAAGGTCGAGTAGATCTGCCCGGTAAAAATCGTCTGGCTCGTGCTGACTTTGATGACCGTCACCTGATAGCCGACGGCCCCGGCAACGTCTTGCCAGACCGCCGTGACGCTGTTGGGCGTGAGGCCCGTGATTTGGAGGTTGAGCGGTGCGGGCAGGTCGCAATAGGCGACGGCGGCCATCGGGTCGGCTGTGCTCGGGGCCGAGATGGCCCGCGAGGCGAGTCCACAGAGCAGGAAGAGAATGGAAAGCAGTCGCATGATAGGTGGCTGATTTTGGCCGGATGAGTGTCGCTTGTTGGGGAGCTGGAGAGGTCGAAGCAAAGTTCCCTCGGCCGGGGCGGATTTTTTGTAACGAATTTTGCTCGAACTTCCCCCGCCTTTTCCGCTCGACGATGGACAACTCCGGCTTGGTTGAACTGCTTAAGACGCTGACGGCGGACGAGCTTCGTGGCTTTTCCGAGTTCCTCGCCGTCGGCCACTTCAACCGGGGGAAGCACTGGAAAGAGGCGCAGGCCCTGTTCGCCGCGCTCGCCCCGCACGCCCCCCATTTCGACTCGCCCGAGCTGACGAAGGAGGCCCTTTCGCCGCTCGTCTTCCCCGGTCTTCCTTTTACGGAGGCGCGGCTGGAGAAGGTGATGGTCAAACTTTTGAAGTCGCTGCGAGCCTTCATCCTCGTCGAGGACTACCTGCGGGAGGAGAACCAGCCGAACGCACAGGCCGATTTCGCCAAGAGCCTCCTCCGCCGCAGGCTCAACAAGCGGGCCTCGAACGTGGCGCAGTCGCTCCAGTCGAGCATCGAAAAGATGGAGGCAAAATCGGCGGCCGACTTCGACCTGCTCTTCCGCCTGTCCAGCCTCCACAGGGGCCTCGACTCGCAGCAGAACACCTGGAAAAAGGACCTGCGCATCGGCGAATCGCTGCGCTACCTCGACCTGCATTTCATCGCGAACCGTATCGGGCTGCTCAACCAGTACCTCCTCCTGTCGAAGTTGGCGCGGATGGAGCTTTCCATCGACATAGAAAGGGAGCAAGCCCTGCTCGCCGCCGTCGACGTCGGGGCGGAGGAAAGCCCGGCCATTTTTATCGGGAAGAAAATCTTCGAGATGTTCTCCGGCCCGGCCGACCCCGCGCCGCTCGTCGAACTCGTCGACAGGCTCGAAACGCTCAAAGGAAAAATGGCCGCCGACGAGCTGGCCGAGTGCTACGCCTTCCTGCGCAGCCATTGCTCCATCCTCATCCAGTCGGGCCATGCCGGGCTTTGGCCGCTGCTCTCGAAAATCCAGCAGGCCAACCTCGCCGACGGGCATTTCTACTCGAACGGCCTCCTCGCGCCCGGCTCTTTTTTCAACATCTTCAACACCGCGCTCAAGGCCGACCGCGCCGACTGGGCGCTCCAGTTCATCGAGGAGCACAAAGACCGAATCGCGGGCGAGAACGAGAGCCGCGACTACTACCGCCTCTGCCAAGCCTACCACCTTTTCCACTCGGGCGAGTTCGGCCGCGCGCTCGACCTCATCCCGCCCGCCTCGGCCAACCTCGACTTCCACCTCATCGCAAGGCGGCTCGAGCTGAAGGCCTATTACGAGACCGGCTCCGAGCTGCTGCCCTATAAAATGAACGCCTTCAAGATGACCCTCCACCGGGGCCGCAAGGGCCTCCTTTCGGAGCACAACTACGAGATGAACAACAACTTCCTCAACATCCTCTCGCAGCTCGCCCAGTCGAAACCGGGCGACAAGAAGCGCGGCGAGATCATCCTTCGGCGCATCGAGGAGAAGGGGAGAATCATCTCGAAGGACTGGTTGATTGAGAAGGCGCGGGCGATTTGACGGTAGTTTTTAGAACAAAGAAGGGCCGGTGCCTCATCTGGCCACCTCGACCACATGCCGCGCCTGGCCGACCCAGTCCTCCTTTTCCATCTTCTTGGCCAGCCTCGACGAGCCTTCGGCAATCTCCAGCCGCTGCCCCTCGGAAAGCTCGGCCAGTTGCCGCAAGGTCGTGATGCCGAGGCTGGCAAGCTCCGATTCGTGGGCGGCGGTGATGGTGTTGATGATTTTCAGGTCGTCGGCCTCGACGGCGGCGGGGGCCGTCTTTTCAGGGTTCGATTCGCCGTTCGGCTCGCCGTTCTGCGGGGCGGCGACGGGCTGTGCCGCTCCCTTTTTGCCGCGCGATTTCGACGCGCCGTTGCCGTTGGCGAGGGCGATGAGGCCGGGCATCTCGGCGGTTTTCAATTGATAGTCAAGCAGTTGTGTTTGCAGCGACTCTTTTTCTTGGGTCAATCTTGAATTGGAGGATGAAAGCTGTCCGACCTGTTTTTCCAGCTCTGCGACCTTTTGGACGGCGGCGGCGAAGTCCTCGTGGATGCGCTTTTCGGCGACCTCTTTTTCAGAAAAATCCTCCACGCGCTCCGTTGCCCGGCCGAGCTGCGAGCGCAGGCCGAGGATTTGCTCGCTCAAAGCCGTCTCGCGCTCGGCGGCGGCGGCGAGGTCTTTTTTCAAAGCCTCGGCGGCGTGGTTCGCTTCGCGGGCTGCTTTTTCGAGTTCAAGCCGGTTGGCGTCGGCGAGGGTGAGGCGGTCGGCGAGCGTCTGGTTGTCGAAGGCGGCCTTTTTCGCGTCGACTTCGAGAAGGCTGACCTCCTCGCGCAGGCCGTCGGCTTGGGTGCGTGCCAGTTCGAGGTCGCGGGTGAGCGTCGAAAGGCGGGCGTTGAATTCGCGCAGCAGCATCCGTTCGCGCACAAGCCAGCCGACCACCAACCCGATGAGAATGGGCACCGCCAAAAAGAGCGGAGAATTGAGAAAATTTTCCATCTGAAAGAAGCCTGTTTTGTGTCTGTTCGGTGCGAAAGTAGAATCGGCCGAAGCGCATTTCGGCCAGCCACATTTCCCTGCGTTTATATATTTTCTTGGTTCATTCATAAAAGAAAAATGTCGCCCGGAGGGCAAGCCCCGGGCGACATTTTCAAAAAAGAAGGCGCGGCAGGCCGGTTTTTTCGAAATCAAAACCGGTCTCCAGTGCCCCAAAACCGCTTACCGGACAATCTGGATTTTCTCCGTCAGCACTTCCGCCGCTCCCTGCAAGCGCAGGACGTACACACCCGGCACGAGTTCACCGAGGGAAAGCTCGACCTCGTTGAGGCCCCGATTGACCACGAGTTGCACCGTGAAGACAGCCCGGCCGTTCAAATCGACAACCTGCAAAGCACCCTGCCCGTCCTCCGAGGATTGGAAGCGGAAGGTCGTCAAATCGCCCGTCGGGTTGGGCGCGACGGCGGCGTTTGTCAGCACCTGGTGTTTCGCCAGCGACTTCGGCCCGTTCGGGTCGTCGAGGTTCGGCGGCGTGGTGAACGTGGCCGTCGCCGACCAGACCGACTGCGAGGCCGGGCCGCAATTGGCACGGACCTGCACCTCGTAGGCCGAGTTCGGCGTGAGGCCGTCGACCGAGGTGGTGGTCGGCGGCGGGGTGCCGGTGACGAGCTTCACTTTCCACGCACCGGGCTGCCCGATGGGCGAGATGCGGCGGTAGCGGACGCGGTAGGAGAGGGCGCCTGGCGTGGCCCCCCAGTTTATCGTCGCGGAGGTCGGCGTGATGTTGTCGAATGTGATGCCCGTCGGCGCGTCGCACGGCGGTGTGGGCAGGGTTTGGAAGGTGGCCAGCGCCGACCAGTCGCTCTCCGAGCCGCCGCCGCAGAAGGTCTTCACCTGCCACTCGATGGTGCTGTTGGCGGGCAGCGGGCCGACGACGGTCGAGGTCGCGGGCGGGTTGCCGGCGATGGTCTTGTTCTTCCAGGCCTGCGTCCCGAACTTGCGGTAGCGCACCCGGTAGCTCACCGCGCCCGGCACGGCCGACCACGATAGCTGCGCCGAAAAGTGGGTGATATCGCTCGCTGTCAGGTCGGTCGGCACGCCGCACGGCGTCAGTTGGAGGGTGGTGAACAGGATCGAGTCCGACCAGTCGCTGTTCAAATCGATACCACAGTGGCTGCGGATGCGCACCTCGTAGGTGGTGTTCGCCGCGAGGTTGTCGAGGATGAACATCGTCGGCAGCGGGTTGCCGGTGACGGTGATGATTTTCCAAACGGCCGTGTTGATGGGCTTGTAGGCGATTTGGTAGCTGAAGGCACCCGCTGCCGCGTTCCACGAGAGCTTGGCCGAGTGGTGCGTCACATCGCTGACGGTGAAGTCGCCCGGCGTGTCGCAGGGGCCGCCCGTGCCCGGTTCGGGCGGGGTCATGAAGTGGTGGGTGTCGCTCCAGTCGCTCGTCTGTGCGGGGTCGCAGATGGTGCGGACGCGCCACTCGTAGTCGCTCTCCGCCATGAGGTTCGAGGCGAGGAAGGAGTTGGTCGAAACCGTGAAGGTCGACCAGTTGGCCGCGCCGGCCTTCCTGATCTGCACCTCGTAGCCGACGGCTCCGGCCACCGCGTTCCAGACCAAAAGGGCGCTGTGCGCAGTCAAATCCTTTACCGCAAAATCGCCCGGAGCCTTGCAGCCGGTCGTCGAGGAGAGGGTCTTGAACTCGTGGATGGCCGACCAGTCGCTCCAAATCTGCCCATCGCACTTCACACGGATGCGCCAGTTGTAGGCCGTCGCGGGGGTCAGGCCGTTCACGACCACTGAGGTCGCGGGCGCGGCGACGAAGACCGATTGCCACGCGCCGTTGGCCGTCTGGTAGTTGATTTCATAGCCGAGCGCGCCGGCCACGGCGGTCCACGAGAAGGTAGCAGAGGTCGCCGTGATGTTGGAAACCTTGAAGTCGGTCGGCAGCGGGCAAGCGTTAGTGCCTTGCGGGGTCTTGAAGTCGTGGACGGTAGACCAGTCGCTCCAGATCTGGCCGTCGCACTTCGTGCGGACGCGGTAGAGATAGCCCGTCAGCGGGGTCAGGTTGTTCAAAACAACCGACGTGGCAGGCGCGGCGACAAAGACAGAGATCCAGTTGACCGCCCCCGAACCGGCGACGGCGTAGTTGACCTCGTAGCCGAGCGCACCAGCGACGGCGTTCCACGATATGGTGGCTGAGGTAGCGGTGATGTTCGAAACGGCCACGTCCGTCGGCGCGGGACAGGTGTTCGAGCCGCCGGTCAGCGTCCAGAAATCCTCGAGGGCCGACCAGTCGCTCAAGCCGGCCGCGTCGCATTTCGCGCGGACGCGCCAGAAATATTGCGTGTTCGGCGAGAGGCCGTTGACGGTGATGCTGTTGGTCGCCGAGGTGACGCTGACCCATGCGCCGTTGAGAGTCTGGTAGTTCACCTCGTAGCCGAGGGCGCCCGCGACGGCGTTCCACGAAAGGGTCACCGAGGTGGCCGATGTTAGTCATGGAAAGATCGACGGGCTTCGGGCAGCCGGTGCCGAGCGTCGTGAAGTCGCTCAAGTTTGACCAGTCGCTGAAAATGCCGCCGTCGCACTTCGCGCGGACGCGCCAGATGTAGCCGGTGGAGGGAGCAAGGTTGCCGATGGTGACCGTCGTGGCCGTGCCGTTGGCGTAGACCGTCGTCCAAGTGGAGGAGCCAACTGTTTGATAATCAACCTGATAGCCGAGCGCGCCGGCCGAACCCGTCCAAGAGAGGATGGCGGATGTTGAGGTGATGTTGGTGGCTTTGAGGTTGGTCGGGGCGAGGCAGTCGGGGGCGACGGCGAGGGTTTTGAACTCCTTTTCGTTCGACCAGTCGCTGACCGCGGTGTTGCTGCAGATCGCGCGGACGCGCCAATGGTGGACGGTCGCCGGGGCGAGGTTCTGCGCAACGTAGGGCGGGCTGTTGGTGAAATAGCTTGTCCAAACGGTCGAGGTGCCGACGCGGATTTGAACCTCGTACTGCGCCGCGCCCGCCACGCTGACCCAGTTCAGTTGAGCCGAGGTGGCGGTGATGCTCGTTGTCGAGAGGTCTACGGGTATGGGGCAGTTGGCCGTCGATTGCAGCGTGGTGAAGGTGACGATGTCGCCATAGTCGCCGCCGCTGCCGCCTGGGTCGCAAATCGTTCGAACCCGCCACTGGTAGACGGACCCGGGCGAGAGGTTCTGCACGGCGAGCGAATTGGTGGTCGCCGGGAGCGTGGCCCAGACGCTGGTGCCCGCCATGCGGATTTGCACCTGATAGCCGCCCGTCGAGCCGATGACTGCGTCCCATTGCAAAAGGACGGAGGTGGCCGTGATGTCGGTGACGTCAAGGCCGGTGGGCGGCGGACAGACGAACCCGGCTGCCACCGGATGGTCGTTGTTCGAGAAAAGATGTCCCGAGGCGCGGCCGCTCGATACGGCCAACAGGAACACCAAAAGAGGTAGGAACAAGCGTTTCATGAAATGAAATTTGTTTGTAAAGAATTGAAAATCAGATAGTTGGGCGTAGCACAGACTTCAGTCTGTCTATTCGTCGAAGAAGGAAGGAAGGGGCTGAAAAAACTGCGGACGCAGTTTCGACCATCAAAAGGGGCGATGGTTTAGCGAGCAGGCAACTTTGTCAAAAGTGGCCGCTCGAAAAGATGCCAGGCCGGCCCGAACCGCTGCCCGGCCCCGAACGGGGCCAAAGATGCACAGGTTGCGCAGCGTTGTCTGTGCGGCACAGCCCATAACTGCGGCTTCCCCCGATTTGAGCGAGAAGCCCTTCGAAAACGGGCGGTTTTGGTTCCTTTGCGGCCGCGCACCAGAAGACAGTGGAAACGGTCGGTTCAAACTATTCCAACATTCCCTGTCCGCCCATGCGCTTTCCTTTTCTCGCCCTGGTCGCCTTGCTTTTGGCTCGGCCACTGACGGCGCAGTCGCCCGTTTTTTTCCGCGACGTCGCCGAATCCTCCATCGTTCAAAACGCCCCGCGCTGGATCGTCCCGGCCAGCTACCGGACGGTCGGTTTTGAGTTTGAAAACTTGAAGAACTGGCTCGCCGCCGCGCCGCCGATGGAGAAGATCGTGGCGCACGAGACGGAGGGCCTGCCCCTCGCCCTGCCGCTGGCCGACGGCCGGACGGTCGACTTCCTCGTCTGGGAGATGCCGGTCATGGCCCCGGAGCTTTGCCGGGCGTTCCCCGACATACGCTCCTTTTCTGGGAAGAGCACGGCGGGAGACGGGACGACCGTCCGCTTCGACCACACCCCGATGGGGTTCCATGCGATGATCCTTTCGCCCGTCTTCGGGTCTATTTTTATCGACCCGTATGCCCGGGGGAACGTGGGCGACTATATCGTCTACGAGCGCAGCGAGTTCTACAAGACCTGCCAAAAGACGATGGAGTGCGCCTTCGACGACCGGGCGCCGCTCGACGAGCCTGTATCGAACAACTGGAGGGCGGGCGACTGCGGCAAGCTCCACACTTACCGGCTCGCGCTGGCCTGCACGGGCGAGTACGCCACCTTTTGCGGCGGCACGAAGGCCCTCGCCCTCGCCGCGATGAACACCTCGATGACCCGCGTCAACGGTGTATATGAAAAGCAGCTCGCCGTCCACATGACGATGGTCGCCAACGACACCGCTATCATCTATCTCAACGGTGCCACCGACCCTTACACCAACAGCAGCGGATCAACCATGCTCGGCGAGAACCAGACGAACTGCGACGCCGTCATCGGCACGGCCAACTACGACGTCGGCCATGTCTTCTCGACCGGCGGCGGCGGAGTGGCCAACCTGAACGGCCCGTGCAGTTCCACCCTCAAGGCGCGGGGCGTCACCGGCAGCTCCTCGCCCGTCGGCGACCCGTTCGACATCGACTATGTCGCGCACGAGATGGGCCACCAGTTCGGCGCCAACCACACCTTCTACTCCAACGTCGGCTCCTGCAACGGCAACATGAGCAACTCCCGCGCCTTCGAGCCGGGCAGCGGCACGACCATCATGGCCTATGCCGGCATCTGCGGTTCGACCGACATCCAGCCGCACTCAGACGCCTATTTCCACACGGCCAGCCTTCTCGAAATCGGCATCCAGGTGGCCGCGCACACCTGCGAAGTGGAGACGGCCAACGGCAACTCGCCGCCGACCATTGCCACGATTTCCAGCGCCACCATCCCGACGGCCACGCCCTTCGTCCTGACAGGCGCAGCGACCGACCCGAACGGCGACGCCGTCGCCTATCTCTGGGAGCAGTACAACCCGCACACCTCGGGCAGCCTCGCCACCATGCCGCCTGTCGGGAGCAACACAAAGGGGCCGCTCTTCCGCTCATGGGAGGGCACGAGCGCGGCCGCGCGCTACTTCCCGAAGCTGGCCACCGTCGTCGCCGGCACGACCTCGACCTGGGAGGTGCTGCCGACCGTCGCGCGGACGCTCTTTTTCCGCCTCTCCGTCTTCGACAACAACCCCCTCGGCGGCTGCACCACTCAGTTCCCAGCCGCCTCGCTCGGCATCACGGCCTCGGCCACGACCGCCATCTCGCTGACGACCTCCACGACGGGCGCCCCGTTCACGGTCAACTACCCGACCCTCGCCGGCGTCAACTGGCCGCTCAACTTCAACCCGACGGTAACATGGACGCCCATCGGCACCGCCTCGACGGTCGACATCCTGCTCTCGACCGACGGCGGGGTCAATTTTTCAACCACCCTCGCCACCGCCACCGCGAACGACGGCTCACAGATGGTCACGCTCCCCGTCGGCACGCCGCAAGGCTCGACCAACCGAATCATGGTCCGCGCCGTCGGCAACTACTATTACGACGTGTCGAACAGCAACTTCACCATCAGTGCCGCGCTGCCGCTCGAGCTGACCGGCTTCTCGGCGCGGCCGGTTTCAAAAAATCAGGTGAGGCTCGACTGGGAGACCGCCTCCGAGAGCGGCCTCCGTGGCTTCCTCGTCGAGCGGGCGACGGGCGAATCCGTTGATTTTCAACCACTTGGCTTTGTGAAAAGTGCTGGGGAAAGCCGCTCGGAGCGCGCCTATTCCTTCCTCGATGAAGATGCCCGGCCCGGCCAGTCCTATTATTATCGGCTCTTTTTCGAGGAAGAAGCCGGCTGCTCGACGACCTGCTACTCGCCCGTCCGGGCCGTCTCGACGGGCGCGGTCGGCGGGGCGATGGCCATCGAGCCGAACCCGGTTTTTGAAAATGCCGTGATCTCCGTCGCCGAAGACGGGCCGCTCGACGTGGAAATCTTCAGCGCGGCCGGGGTCTTTTTGAAAAAAATCCGGCTCGACGGCGGGCGTGAAATCGACCTCGCGGATTTGCCGTCGGGCAGTTTCGTGGCCGTCGCCCGGTCGGAAAGGGCGGTTTGGACGGGGCGATTCGTCAAGTTCTGATTTTCGACGGCACTCGGACGGGGCGGGTTGGGCGCGGATCTGCACACGAAAAGAACCGCGCCCAATCCGCCAAACCTGTGTGCGAACTCAATTTATGAAAAACAATTTCTTTTAAAATATCCAAAAATCCCGGCCGGCCTTTCCACTTTTGCAACAATTATCGAGAACGGCTATGACACTGACCGACGCACGGGCCGCCCTGAAGAAATATTTCGGCTACGACACCTTCCGACCGGGGCAGGCCGAAATCATCGAGCAGCTCTATGCGGGCATCGACACCCTCGTGCTGATGCCGACCGGCGGCGGGAAGAGCATCTGCTTCCAAATCCCCGCCGTGACGATGGAGGGCGTCTGCGTCGTCGTCTCGCCGCTGATTTCCCTGATGAAAGACCAGGTCGAGGGCCTGCGCGGAAACGGCATCGCGGCGGCCTTCCTCAACTCCTCGCAGGATTTCGCGCAGCAAAAAGAAGTGGAGGACAAGCTCTTCGCCGGGGAGGTGAAACTGCTATACGTCTCGCCCGAAAAGCTGTTGAGCGGCGGTTTCCTGACGATGTGCAAGTCGTTGAAAATCAGTCTGTTCGCCATCGACGAGGCGCATTGCATCAGTGCTTGGGGGCATGATTTCAGGCCGGAATACACGCAGCTCAAAATCATCCGTGAGCAGTTTCCAGGCACCCCGATTGTGGCCCTGACGGCGACGGCCGACAAAATCACGCGGCGCGACATCGCCACTCAACTCGGGCTGCGGGAGCCGTTCGTCCACCTCGCCTCGTTCGACCGGCCCAACCTCTCGCTCACCGTCCGGCCGGGGCAGAAGCGGTTCGAGCAGCTGATGGATTTTCTCAAAAACAAGGGCGGCCAGTCGGGCATCGTCTACTGCCTCTCGCGCAACACCTGCGAACAGGTCGCTGAAAAACTGCGCTCGAAGGGCATCCCCGCTGACCACTACCACGCCGGTTTGGAGCCGAGAAAAAGGGCGCAGGTGCAGGAGGATTTCATCAACGACCGCACGCCGGTCATCGTCGCCACCATCGCCTTCGGGATGGGCATCGACAAGTCGAACGTCCGCTGGGTCGTCCACTGGAACCTGCCGAAAAACATCGAGGGCTACTATCAGGAAATCGGGCGCGGCGGGCGCGACGGGCTGCCGACCGACACACTGCTTTTTTCGAGCTGGGCCGATTTGACGAGCCTGCGCGAGATGCTCTCGAAGGACGAAATCCCCGCCGCCCAGCGCGAGCTTCAGCTGGCGAAGCTCGACCGGATGTTCGAGTACGCCGAGGCCAAAATCTGCCGGAGGCGGATGCTTTTGGCCTACTTTTCAGAGAATTTCGATAGAAACTGTGGCAACTGCGACGTCTGCAAGCACCCGCCGCAGTACATCGACGGGACGGTCATCGCGCAAAAAGCACTGTCCGCCGTCCATCGCTGCGGCGAGAAAGTGGGCATGAACCTGCTCATCGACGTGCTGCGCGGCTCGAACCGGCAGGAGATTCTGCGGGCCGGTTTCGACAAGATAAAAACCTTCGGCGCGGGCCGAGAGTTCTCGGTTTGGGAATGGACGGCCTACCTCGGGCAGCTCCTCCAGTTGGGTCTTTTGGAGGTCGCCTACGACCAGGGCAACGTGCTGCGGCTGACGGAGGCGGCGAACGCGGTTTTGTTTGAAAAGAAGCCCGTCTCGCTCGTCCGCCCGATGACGAAGATGGAAAAGGACGCGGAGGCCGTTGCTCAAAAACTCCTCGAAAAGACACAGTCGAAGCCGGTCGCCGAGCGGGCGCGGCCCGAGTTCCTGCCCGAGCTTTTCGAGCGGCTGCGGGTGCTGCGGCGGGAGGTCGCGCAGAAGAACAGCGTGCCGCCGTACATCGTCTTCGGCGACGCGACGCTGCAAGAAATGGCCGCCCGCCGCCCGCACGACGAGGCCGCGATGATGCAGGTGCCGGGCATGGGCGAGAAAAAATGGGAGCTTTACGGGAAGCAGTTTTTGGAGGCAATTGTCCAGTTTTCGGAGGAAAAGGAGCTGCCGAGGCCGGTTTCCGTTCAAGCAGCCCCGCCGCCGACCCCGCCGCGACCGGCTATGCCGAAACCGGTCACCACCGCGCCCGGCCCCGCCAGATTGGCAAGCCCGCCCGGGCCGGTTGCCGCCGCCGACCCCGCCGCGCCGAAGCCGCGCACGTTCGACATCACGTTCGACCTGTTCAAACAGGGAAAAAACGTGGAGGCCATCGCCCTCGAGCGGGGGTTGAGCCCGACAACCATCGTCTCGCACCTCGCCACCGTCTACGAGCGCGGCGGCGAGGTGCCGATTGATAAATGGGTGAGGGCGGAGGAACTGGACATAATCTGCGGGTCGTTGCCCAACTTCGAAAAGCCCTATCAGCTCTCGCACATTTTCGACCACTTCGCCGGGCGGTATTCTTATGAGCAAATCCGCCTTTCGGTTGCCCACGCAGCGCGAGAGGGCGCGGCGGTTTGATTTTTTTCAAATCAAAAACTGGCCGTCTCGGTAGATGACTTCGCCGTCGGCGAGGATTTCGCCCCCGTCGGTCATGTCGGTTATCATGTCCCAATGGACGGGCGACTGGTTCAGCCCGCCCGTCTGGAGGTAGCTCTGCCCGATGGCCATGTGGATCGTTCCGCCCATTTTTTCGTCGAAGAGGATGTTTTTCGTCAGTCGGTCGATGCCGTAGTTGGTTCCGATGGCTGCCTCGCCGAAGCGGCGGGTGCCGGGCAGGTCGAAAATCGCGTCCAAAAAGTCGCCGCCGCGCCGGGCCTCCCAACGTTCAATCAGGCCGTTTTTGACGGTCAACGTCACGCCCTCGACCTCGTTCCCCTGATAGATGCACGGGTGGGTGAAATGCACGACGCCCTCAACCGAGTCCTCGACCGGGCTGGTGTAGACCTCGCCGGAGGGCATGTTGGTCTGGCCGTCGGAATTTATCCAGACGCGCCCTTTCGTGCCAAAGCTGATGTCGAAAAGCGGGCTTCGATAGCGCACCCGCTCGGCGCGGTTCAACCGGTCGACGATGCGCTGCTGGTTTTTGCGCACGTCGAGCCAAGCGGCTCGCGGGTCTTGCTCAAAGAGTTTGCAGGCAGAAAAGACAAACCTTTCGTACTCCTCCAAGCTCATCGCAGCTTCCTGCGCCGAGGCGTCGGTCGGCCATTGGCAGAGGGTGCGGCGCAGGGCGCGGGTGGCCGTTCGTTCGCTCCAAGTCTTTGAAATCGGGGCCATCGCCTCGCTGCGGAGCCGGGAGCGGTCGGCGGGCGCGGCCTGCATCTCGCGCAGGTTGAACGGGGCGCGGATGGTCAGGTGACAGTCGAAGTTTTCCACCGCGTTTTGATAGGCGGGCGGCGGGGTGGCGAGGGCCGCGTCGTCGGCGTTTTGGAGGAAAATGAGTTCTTTTCCCCGAAAAGAAAGCTCCGCCTCAACGACCGCTGCGCCCGCCGCCAGTGCCTCGCGGTAGACCTCCCGGACGAGCGGCTCGCCGAGCGTGGAGGATGAAACCATCACCTTGTCGCCCTTCCGCACACCGAGGCAGTAGTGGACGAGGAGGTGGGCGTATTTTTCGAGGATGTCGGTAGACATGGACTTTTACCTTGTTGATAATCAATGACTTGTGGCCGTTGTTTGGGGGGTCGCCAACAACGGCCACGGTAGACGGGGATCGGTTTAAAAACCAGGCCCCCCGCCACGCCCAAAAGGTTGTTCAAAACCTGCCCCGCCGCCTCGCCCAAAAGGTTGAATGCGAAGGTCGTCAGGAACAGCATCAGCCCCGGCAGTACGACGAGCCAAGGCGCCTCGAAGTGGTTGCGCCCCTCGTTGAGCATCGATCCCCAAGTGACGACATCGCCGCTCACGCCAATACCGAGGAAGGAGAGGAAGGCCTCGAGCAAAATCGCGTTTCCGACCCCGAAGGTCAGCGCGACGAGCACCGGGCCGAGCGCGTTCGGCATCGCGTGGCGGCGGAGGATTTTCCAGTCGGGGAAGCCGAGCATCCGGGCGTTCTCGATGTAGCCCAGTTCGCGGATTCGGAGCATCTCTGCGCGGGTGAAGCGGGCGATGCCCGTCCAGCCGACCGCACCGATGATGGCGACGATGGTGCCGAGCGACGGCTTCGAGAGGATTGCGGCGACGGCGAAAAACAGGATGAGGCGCGGGATGCCGTTGAAAACCTCGGCCAATCGCATGATGATCAGGTCGGCGGGGATGGTGAGCTTCTTTTTCAAAAAAGAGGGGCTGGCAGCTTCGAGTTTTTTAGAAAGAAGGTTTCCGGCCCAAAAAATCACGGCGGCGAGGGCCGCGCTTTTCAGCCACTCGAGGCCCGAATCGAGCCAAAAGCTGCGGGCGATGAGTCCCCAAAACAAGGCGGCAAAGGCACACAAACTGTTGACAATCAACCGGATGCGCGACCAGCGGAGGCGGTTGTCGCCGAAATACCCGGCCAGCCCGCCGAGCAGGATTCCCAAAAAGGCGGAAATCGAGACGGCAACCACGCCGACCGTCAGAGCGACCCTCGCGCCCCGGATGAGACCGGCGGCGACGTCGCGGCCCTGCGAGTCGGTGCCGAGCCAGTGGCGATACCTTTTCGACGGGACGTCCTGAAAACCGAAGGGGGAGCGGCAATTGGTGTTCTTCGAATCGAGGTTCGTGGCGGCGTAGGGGATGGGGGCGAGGACGGTTTTTTCAAAACGCAGGTCGCGCCAGTTCTCGGTCAGAAAGGGTTCGGGCCATTTCGTCAGGCCCAGGTCGACGGCGGCACCGCGCAGGGCGGGCCAGTAGGTTTTTCCATCAAAAACACAGAAAAGGGGCCGGTCGGTCGCCAAAAAGTCGCCGAAAAGAGCCGAAAAGGCCAGACCGGCGAGGATGGCGAGGCCGGTGCGGCCGCCGCGATTTTCACGCCAAAGCCGTCGAATCATTTGCGCTGGACGAGGTTTGAACGGACGTAGCGGGCCATGAAGTCGTCGCGGTAGGTGTCGCCGAGCGGGATTTCCTCGGTCGACAGGCCGACGAGCTGGATGCTTTCCTGGTCGATGGAGGCGATGTAGTCGATGTTGATGATATGGCTTTTCGAGACGCGGGCGAAGGTCGCGGGCGGCAGTTGCTCGTGGATGGTCTTGATGTTCATCGCGGTCATGATGCGCTCCTTGCCGGCGTGGACGACGACGTAGTCTTTCATCCCTTTTATAAAGGAGATGTCGCGAAAAAAGAGTTTGACGAACTTCCGGTCGCTCTTGATGTAGATGTAGTCGGGCGTCGCGGAGGCCTCGGGTTGATGCGCGCGGGCGGCGGCCTGTAGGTCGGCGTGCTCCTTGACCTTGTTGACGGCCTTCAAAAAATGGTCGAGGCGGATGGGCTTGACCAGATAATCAACGACGTTCAGCTCGAAGCCGGCGAGCGCGAACTCCGGGTAGGCCGTCGTGATGATGACGGCCGGGCGTTTTTGCAGCGAGCGGAGGAAGTCGAGGCCCGAGAATCCGGGCATCTCGATGTCGAGGAACATGAGGTCGACCTCGTTGTGTGCGAGGAAGTTGTTCGCGGCGATGGGGTTGGAGAACTCGCCGACGGCCTCCAAAAAACTGACCTCCTGAACGTGGAGGAGGATGCCCTGCCGGGCGAGTGGCTCGTCGTCAACGATGATGCATTTCATAGTCTCGATTTTCTGTTTGGATAGAGGAGTCAATTCGGGCTGATGGCCAGCCTCACCTTGTACTGGCTGCGCTGGTTGTCGATGTCGAGCTGGTACTTTCCGGGGTAGAGGATGTCGAGGCGGCGGCTGATGTTGGCAAGGCCGATGCCTCCTTTTAAATGCGCCATCATCGGCTGCTGGGGTTTCGAGTTGGCGATTTCGAAGACCAGTTCCTGTGGGCGGATGTCGAAGTTGATGCGGATGAACGACTCGTTTTCGAGGCTGATGCCGTGCTTCAAAGCGTTCTCAACGAAAGGGATGAACAGGAACGGGGCCACCTTCACCCCCTGCGGGGAGCCGGTGACGGTGAAGTCAAGCTCGGCGCGGGTCTTGCGCAGCTTGTCGATTTTCAGATAGTTTTCGAGGTACTCGATTTCGTCGTCGAGGTTGACGCGGTCGCGGGCGCAGTCGTAGAGCTGGTAGCGCAGGAGGTCGCTCAACTGGAGGATGCTCTCGCTCGCGTCGGCCGGGTTGGTGCGCGACTGGACGTAGATGTTGTTCAGCGAGTTGAACAGGAAGTGGGGGTTTATCTGGTTTTTCAGGTAGGCCAGTTCGGCTTTCAGGCCGGTCGTTTCAAGCTCCTTCAGGCGCGACTGGGCGCGGAGGAAACGCTTGATGACATTGAACCCGACGGCCGTCCCGAGGATGGTCGTCGTGATGACGAAGCTCTCGACGAAGCCCGAAAGGGTGGCCGAAAACCGCTGCCCGCCCGAAATCACGAACGGCACGATGGTCGTAGAAAAGAAGGAGTTGAAGGCGACCATGCCGCTCGTGGCGACGAGGTAGCCCCAGTATTTCCGCCTGAAAAAGAGGCGCGGGATGAGATAGTAGAGGTTGAAGTAGATGAGGCCCATGTCCATCGCCATCACCCCGAGGTAGGCGGCCATGACGAAGCCGCGCGGGGGCTTGCCGGTCAGCCCGGAGAACAGCAGGATGTGCGGCATGTACATGAACACCCAGAAAATAAGGTGCTGCACCCAGCGGTAGCGGCTGCCGAGAATCCATTCGAGCGAGCGGTTGGAGAACTGCATCATGGCGCGAGGCGCGGGTTTTTGCTGGGCAAACATACCCCGGGCGGGGCATTCCCGTATTTCCCCAAAAGTAGAAGCCAGCCGACAGAAAGTATAAAAACGGGGCTGCCAGATATACAAAGACATTAGTCGAAAATGTCATGCGGTAGCTTCGTACCCACAATTTCAACCACAACCGATTAACTCTTTTAATTTATCTCCCATGACAAAAACTGCTACGCTCGCCCCTTCCACCCCGTCGGAAATGCAGACCGCGCTCATCAACGCGCTGCGCGAAGTCTCCCTCCTGAAGGCTTTGAGCGAGCAGGAGATGCAGCACCTCGCCTCCCGCGCCGAACTCAAGGAGGTCGGCAAGTTCCACTTTGTCTATCTGGCCGACGAGCCTTCCGAGTACGTCTACTTCCTCGTCCGAGGCAACGTCAAGACGGGCCTGCACACCCCCGACGGCCGCGAGCTGGTCAAGGCCATCATGCACCCGACCCAGATTTTTGGGGAACTGGGCCTCACCGGCGAGCGCAGCCGCGCCGAGTTTGCCTGCACGATGGGTGCCGACTCCGCCTACATCGCCGTGCGGACGGAGGATTTCCGGCGGCTCGTCAACTCCAATTTCCAGCTTGCACAATCCCTGCTCATCGAGATGGGCAACCGTCTGCGCCGCGCCGAGCGGCAATGGGAAAGCCTCATCCTGAAGGATGTCCGCACCCGCATCGTCGATTTCATCAAGGAATCGGCCGAGGTGCGCGGCCGCCAGGTGGGCTACGAGACCCTGTTCAAGCACAGCCTCACGCAGCAGGACATCGCCAGCCTCGTCGAGCGGAAGAAGCCAGACGGTGACGGCCGTCCTCAACGAGCTTCGCAAGTCGAACCTCATCTACTTCAACCGGCACAGCATCCCAATCCGGACCTGTCCAAACTCAATTGATGTTATTTGTCTCCCTATAAGTTCTTGCTTCATGAGAAGTACAGAGACTGTTGAGCTCTTCTCGGTGATGACCGGGAAGGGCTTTTTTTTAATGGTAAGTTGTGAATTGTAAATGGCGGGTTGGGCGGCCTTTCCAATCAAGGCTCACCTCGGCACCTCGATTTTCTTCAAAATCTCGTCGATGACCTCCCGTGTCGTCGCGCCCTCCATCTCGCGGTCGGGCGTGAGGATGATTCGGTGGTTCAAAACCGGGTGGGCGACGTAGCGCACGTCGTCCGGCGTGACAAACTGGCGGCCCGAGAGCGCGGCCACCGCTTTCGACGTTTTCAAAATCGCCAGCGAGGCGCGGGGCGAGGCGCCCAGCATCAGGTCGCCGCTGTGCCGCGTTTGCTCGACTATGGTGGCGATGTAGTCGAGCAGTTCTTCTCTTATCGACACTTTTTCGATGATGCGGGCGCAGATCTCCAGTTCCTCTGGCGAGGCGACGGCCCGCACGTCCTCGATTGATTTTTGTTGAAAATCCTCCGCAAAGCGGCGAAGAATGGCCTTTTCGCCCGCCAAATCGGGGTATCCCATCACGATTTTGAACATGAAGCGGTCGAGCTGCGCCTCGGGCAGCTTGTAGGTGCCTTCCTGTTCGATGGGGTTCTGCGTGGCCATCACGAAGAAGGGGCGGCCCATCGGGTGCGTCCGGCCGTCGACCGTCACCTGCCTTTCCTCCATGACCTCGAAAAGGGCGGCCTGCGTCTTCGCAGGGGCGCGGTTTATCTCGTCGATCAGGATCAGGTTGCTGAAAATCGGGCCGGGCTTGAAGCTGAAATCGCTCGTCTTCATGTTGAAAACGCTCGTTCCCATCACGTCGGCGGGCATCAAATCGGGCGTGAACTGCAACCGCCCAAAGCCGCTCGACACGGCCCGAGCCAGCAGCCGCGCCGTCAATGTTTTGGCGATGCCCGGCACGCCTTCGAGGAGGACGTGGCCGCCCGTCAGCAGCGCGACGAGCAAAAAGTCCATCGCCTCCTCCTGCCCGACGACGACCTGCCGGAGCTGCTCCTTCACGCGCTCGCCGACGGCCATGACCAGTTCGACCTCAGAGGCGGGTTGGCTGTAAAAGGGTGTTTCTTCCTCCATTTTTAAAGCAATTTTGGGTGAATGCGCAATTGTACGCAAGTTTTGAAAAGCCCGAGGAAGGCGATGCCCGTCTACCTTCGCCGCCCTAAATTTAAAAAGAACCTGACCATGCAATCCCGCCAGCTCGTCGAGTGCGTCCCCAATTTTTCGGAGGGCCGCGACCTGACCGTCATCAAGCAAATCACCGACGCCATCGAGTCCGTCGAAGGCGTCTCGCTCCTCGACGTCGACCCCGGGCGGGCGACCAACCGGACGGTCGTCACCTTCGTCGGCGAGCCGGGGCCGGTCGTGCAGGCCGCCTTTTTGGCCATCAAAAAAGCCGCCGAGCTTATCGACATGTCGAAGCACACGGGTGAGCACCCACGGATGGGCGCGACCGATGTCTGCCCGCTCATCCCGATTTCGGGGATTTCGATGGAGGAAACCGTCGTTTTTGCCCAACAACTCGGGGAGATGGTCGGCAGCGAGCTGCACCTGCCGGTCTATCTCTACGAGTCGGCCGCCAGCCGGCCGGAGCGGAAAAACCTTGCCACCATCCGGGCGGGCGAGTACGAGGGGCTTTCCGAAAAATTGAAAGACCCCGAATGGAAGCCCGATTTCGGCCCTGCCCGTTTCAACCCGAAATCGGGTGCGACGGTCATCGGCGCCCGCGACTTCCTCATCGCCTACAATGTCAACCTCAACACGACGAGCGTCCGGCGGGCCAATTCCGTCGCCTTCGATGTCCGGGAAAAAGGCCGCGTCCTGCGCGAGGGCGACCCGATAAACGGCAAGATCGTCACCGATGAATCGGGCGAGCCGGTCCGCCTGCCGGGCGTGCTCGAGGGGGTGAAGGCCATCGGCTGGTTCATCGAGGAGTACGGCGTTGCGCAGATTTCGATGAACATCACCGACATCCGCCGGACGCCGCTCCACCTCGCCTTCGAGGAATGCTGCAAGAGCGCCGAGCGGCGCGGGATGCGCGTGACGGGCAGCGAGCTGGTCGGCCTCGTGCCGCTCTCGGTCATGCTCGACGCGGGGCGGTATTTTCTCGAAAAACAGGAAAGGAGCACCGGCGTGAGCGAGGAGGAACTCATCAAAATCGCCGTGAAAAGCATGGGCCTCGCCGAGCTTGGCCCGTTCGACCCTCGGCAGAAGATCATCGAGTACAACATCGCCGCCGCTCGCGCCGACCAGCCGTTGTTGAAAAAGAACCTCCGCGAGTTCGCCAACGAGACGGCGGCCGAAAGCCCCGCGCCCGGCGGCGGCAGCATCGCGGCATACGTCGGCGCGCTCGGTGCGAGCCTTGCGACGATGGTCGCCAACCTTTCCTCCCACAAAAAAGGATGGGACGCCCGCTGGCGCGAGTTCGGCGAGCAGGCCGCCGAGGGGCAAAAATTGAAAGACGCGCTCCTCCTCCTCGTCGACGAGGACACGCGGGCCTTCAACCAAATCATGGCCGGTTTTCAGCTTCCGAACACGACGCCGGAGGAAAAGGCCGCCCGAAAAGCCGCTGTCCAGACCGCCACGAAAGGCGCTATCGACGTGCCGCTGCGGACGCTGCGGCTGGCCGTCCAGTCGTTCGATTTGATCGAAAAAATGGCCTCGACCGGCAACCCGAACTCCGTGACCGATGCGGGCGTGGGTGCGCTCTGCGCCCGGGCGGCGGCAAAAGGGGCATTTCTGAACGTGAAAGTGAACGCCTCCGGGCTGACCGACAAGGCGTTCGCTGAACGGGCCGTCGCCGAGGCCGAGGCCCTCGCCAAGCTCGCTGACGAGCGCGAGGCTGCCATCATTGCCATCGTGATGGGGAAGATTTGAGCACGGATCGGCGCCCGGTGCGCCGAAACCTTTTTTGTTAGTTTTGCCCGCCTTTTCGGGCAGGATGCGACCTTTTGCGGGCCGTGCGGTCTTTCGCCCCGAAGCCGGTTTTTCTCAAAAAAGAGACCCTTTTCATGTCATATCGCAAGCTCAACAACCTGGCCGGGTGGCTCGTCTTCGCCATCAGCGCGGTCGTCATGTTCTTTTCCGCGGAGTCGTCGGGCAGCCTTTGGGACTGTGGCGAGTTCGTCAGCGGAGCCTGGAAACTGCAGGTCGTCCACCCGCCGGGCGCGCCCATCTTCTTGCTCGTCGGGCGGCTGTTCACCTGGGTGGGGACGATGTTCTCGTCCGACCCCTCGGTGGTCGCCTTC
Organism: Saprospiraceae bacterium; assembly: GCA_044227705.1. Classification (GTDB taxonomy): domain Bacteria; phylum Bacteroidota; class Bacteroidia; order Chitinophagales; family Saprospiraceae; genus JANOQP01. Next base: position 13,811 of record JBGAWE010000014.1, on the reverse strand, counting down.
TCGGTCAACGTGATGAGCGGGCTTTGCACGGCGGCGGCGGCGATGTTCACCGCCTGGTCGACGGGCATCCTCGGCAAGCTGGCCCTCGTCGGCCGCGACGAGGAGCCGACCGACGCCCAGGCCATCGCCATCGCGGGCGGCGCACTGGTCGCCGGTTTGACCACCGCTTTTTGCACGAGCATCTGGTTCTCGGCGGTCGAGGGCGAGGTCTATGCGATGTCGACCATGTTCACCTGCATGGTGTTTTGGGCGATGATGAAATGGTACTCGCTGCCCGACACGCCGCAGACCGACCGTTGGATTGTCTTCGCGCTCTACGCGGCCGGGCTTTCCATCGGGGTCCACCTGTTGAGCTTGCTGACGTTCCCGGCACTGGCGATGTTCTTTTATTTCAAAAAGTCCGTCAAGCCGACGCTGGTCGGGGCGATTGTCGCGGGGGCCATCGGGGTGGTCACCATTTTGCTCATCCAGACGCTCATCATCGCGGGCATCCCCGGCCTGTGGAGCCGCATGGAAATGCTGACGGTCAACGGCATGGGGCTGCCGTTTCACAGCGGCCTGGTTCTCGTCCTCCTGATTTTCGGCGGGGCCATCTGGTTCGGCCTGCGCACCGCAGCTCGGACGGGCAACGGGTTTTTGCAAAAAATCGTCGTCGCGCTGGCCACCATTGTAACCCGCCCATCAACATGAACGACCCGAGCGACGCCATGCGCCTGCTGCCGTACCTCAACCGCGAGCAGTACGGCGAACGGCCCTTCCTGCGCGGCCCCAACTACGACGCGAAGCCCTCGGAGACCACCACCGCCGACCGCTACAACCGAGTCGGCGACCACTACGAGGTGACCGACCACAAAATCGACTACGACTACGACAATTCCGACCTGACCCTTTTCCCCCGGATGCAGGACTACTCGCAAGGCCGTCCTGATATTTACAAAAGGTGGATTGACCGGAAATCAGGCTCGCCGACGCTGGGCGACAACATCGCCTTCTTCTTCAAGTACCAGACGATGTGGATGTACTGGCGATACCTGATGTGGAATTTCACCGGCCGCCAGAACGGCGAGCAGGGCTATTACTCGTGGGACATCACCAGCGGCAACTGGCTCACCGGCATCGACGGCTACGACGGCGCCCGCCTCGGCAACCGCGCCGAGCTGACCGAGACCATGCGCTCCAACCAGGCCAACAACAAATACTACGGCATCCCCTTCCTGCTCGGCCTCATCGGCCTGTTCTGGCAGGCGTCGCGCAAGCCGAAGGACTTTCTCGGCGTGCTGGGCCTCTTTTTCATCACCGGGATGGGCATCGTCCTTTACACGAACGAGCCGCCGAACGAGCCGCGCGAACGGGACTACGCGCTGGCCGGTTCGTTCTTCACCTTCTCGATGTGGGTCGGGCTGGCGATTCCCGCGCTCTACGGTCTTTTTTCGGAAAAAATCAAGTTCGGCGGCATCCCGGCGGCCGCGCTCTGCACGGTGCTCGGCCTTACCGCGCCCTTCTTGATGGGGACGCAGAACTTCGACGATCATAGCCGCCGCAACCATTACGCCGCCCGCGACTACGCCTCGAACTTCCTCAATTCCTGCGCCCCGAACGCCATCATCTTCACCTACGGCGACAACGACACCTACCCGCTCTGGTACTGTCAGGAGGTCGAGAACATCCGCCGCGACGTGCGCGTGGTCAACCTCTCGCTCATCGCCGTCGACTGGTACATCGAGCAGCTTCGCCGCAAGGTGAACGACTCGGCACCCATTAAACTCTCGCTGACGACCGACGAAATCCGGGGCTTCAAGCGCATCCAAATCCCGTTCTACAACCCCGCCGGGCAGGACGCGCCCGACCAGCCGATGTCGCTGAAGGACGTGATGAAATTCCTCTCGGAAGACAAACTGCCCGCGCAGAGCGGCCGCCCGTTCGACACATACCTGCCGACGCGGAAGATTTACATCCCCATCAACAAGGAGCAAATCTTGAAAGAAGGCGTCCTCTCGGCAAAAGACTCGGCGGCCATCGTCCCGGCAATCGCCTTTGATTTGGGGAAAAACACAAACTACATCCTCAAGGACGACCTCGCGGTGATGGACATCATCAACTCGAACTTCCCCGAGCGCCCCATCTATTTCGCCGTGACCGTCCAGCCCGACAAGCTGCTCAACCTCAACGACTACCTCCAGCTCGAGGGGATGGGCCTGCGCCTCGTCCCGCTGCGCAACCCGAGCGACCGCCGCTTCTCGGTCATGGGCGCGGGCCGTGTCGAGACGGACATCGCCTATCGGAACATCATGGAGAACTTCAAATGGGGCGGCTTCGACAAGGAGCGGCTCTTCGTGGACAAGAGCTACCAGCCCTCGGTGCAGACGATGCGCGTGCTGTTCATCCGCACGGCCAACGAGCTGCTCCGTGCGGGCGAAAAACAGAAGGCCATCGACCTTGTCGACAAGTACTTCGCCGCCTTCCCGCCGATGAACTTCCCCTGGGACTTCAACTCGAACTTCCTCATCAACATCTACGTCCAGGCCGGGGCGTACGACAAGGCAAAGGACAAAATCCGCCCTTACGCCGCCGAGATGGCCGCCAACCTGAAATACTACAAGTCGCTCGGCGACGACGTGAACCGGGGCTACGAGCAGGACCAGCAGTACACCATGCGCACCGCGACCGACCTGTTGCGCTCGGCCGAGGAGATGAAGGACGAGGCTTTGAAGAAGGAATTGGAGGACATGTTCTCTCCGTACGGGGTGAAGGTTCCGCAGGAGCCGGTCTTGCCGATGGAGAAGAATTGATTGACGATTGATGATTGACGAGCTACGACTTACGATTTGACCGCGCTCCCGGCCGCTCGAAAATCGTAGTTCGTCACTCATCAATCGTTGATCAAAAAAACATCCGTCATCACAAATCAGCCAATCAACCATCCAATGAAAGTAGCCATCGGCTGCGACCACGCGGGCTTCCCCATCCAAGCTCCCATCGTCGAGAAGCTGCTCGAACTGGGCCACACGGTCTTCGAGTACGGCACTTTTTCGACCGACTCGGTGGACTATCCCGACCTCGCCCACCGCGTCGGGCTGGCGGTCAGCGAAGGCCATGCCGATTGGGGCGTCGTCATCTGCGGCAGCGGCAACGGGGTGAACATGACGGTCAACAAGCACCCGCACGTCCGGGGCGCGCTCTGCTGGACGGCCGAGGTCGCCCGCCTCGCCCGGTCGCACAACAACGCCAACGTGATTGCCCTGCCCGCCCGGTTCGTCTCATTGGAACTGGCTTTGGAGATGGTCGAAATCTTCTCGAAGACCGATTTCGAGGGCGGGCGGCACGCGGGACGGGTTGGGAAGATTGATTGCTGAAAGATGCCGAACCGCCCCGGTTTGGGCCGGTTTGGTAGAAAATGAGGCCTTTTTGGCCACCCCGAGCGGCCTTTTTTCGTTCAAGTGCCGTTCAAAACCTTCCGACTAATTTTTCCGAAATTGGATTTTTCAATGAAAAAGACCTTCCTCACGCTGCCGATGGCCCTGCTGTCGGCTTTTCTTTTTTCACAAACGACGCCACCGGAGATGCCGAAAAAGCGCGTCGTCTATGAAAACCTCACCGCCCCCGACCCGACCGAGTGGCTCGACAAAATCAGTGTGAACAACCTCAAGTGGTACGAGGACGTGCTGACCAGCGACTCGCTCGAAGGCCGCGAGACCGGCCAGCCGGGCCAGTGGAAAGCGGCCAATTTCATCGCAGGCCGCTTCGAGGCGATGGGGCTTCCGAAGATGGGCGACAACAATTCCTATTTCCAAAAAATCTTCCTGTCGAGCGAGACTTGGGACAAGAACGAGCTTTCTGTCGACGGCAAGGAGTTCAAGAACCTGTTCAACTACTACGTCTACCCGAGCCAGACGCCGGACGTGGGCGCGGTCAAAATCGACGACCTCTTCTTCGCCGGTTACGGCATTGACGACCCGAAGTACAGCGACTATTCCACCGAAAAGGACTGGAAAGGGAAGGCCGTCGTCGTCTACGACGGCGAGCCGCGCCGGGCCGACAGCGCGTTCGTTTTGACGGGCAACAAGGTGGTCGGCAGCGCGTGGTCGAAGGACTGGAAGAAGAAGGCCGAGGCTGCCAAAAAGCGCGGCGTGGTCGCCTTGTTCGTCATCGACCCGAACATCCAGGAGAGCATCAAAAAGAACAAATCAGAGCTTTCCGGCTATAAAATGACCCCGAAAACGCGGTTTTCAGACTCCAACCTCGCGCCGACGGTCTTCATCTCGCAGGAGATTGCAGAAGAGATGATTGGGAAGAAACTGAAGAAAGTCATCGCCGCCCGCGAGGCCATCCGCGACTCGGGCAAGCCGAAATCGGTCGAGCTGAAAGCCAAGGTCAACCTCAATCTGGACAAGTCGGTGAAGGCCATCGAAGGCTCGAACGTCATCGGCTTCATAGAGGGCAGCGACGACCGGTACAAAAAGGAGTACGTCTTCGTCACCGCCCACTACGACCACCTCGGCAAGCGCGACTCGACCATTTATCACGGAGCCGACGACAACGCGAGCGGCACATCGACCGTCCTCGAAATCGCGCGGGCTTTCACCGAGGCGAAAAAGGCGGGCAAGGGGCCGAAGCGCACCATTGTCTGCATGCTCGTCAGCGGCGAGGAGAAGGGGCTGCTCGGCTCCGACTACTACACGCAGTTCCCGATTTTCCCGCTCGACAAGACGGTGGCCGACATCAACATCGACATGGTCGGCCGCATCGACGAGGCCCACGCGGGCGACCCGAACTACGTCTACGTCATCGGCGCCGACCGGTTGAGCACCGACCTCCACAAAATCAACGAGGAGTCGAACGCCAAGTACACCCAACTGAAACTCGACTACAAGTACAACGCGAAGGACGACCCCAACCAGTTCTACTTCCGCAGCGACCACTACAACTTCGCCAAGAACGGCATCCCCGTCGTCTTCTATTTCAACGGCGTCCACCCCGACTACCACCGCCCGTCGGACACCATCGAGAAGATTAATTTTGAAAAGATGGCCCATATCGGGCGGCTGGCGATGGCCACCGCTTGGGAGGTGGCGAACCGGGCGGGGCGGATTCGGGTGGATGGGAAAAGGGAGTGAGCTGGGGCGATGCCAGTAAAAGCAAAGAGGGCCGGTTTCAATTGAAACTGGCCCTCTTTGCTTTTACTAGCGCCGGTCCAGTTCACTTCCACAAGCTGTAAATCAAGATGGCTGCCATGATGAGAATCAGGGCAAGGACGTAGGTGAACGGGTTGTTGTTCTCCCGATAGGTGTTGAACAGGATTTCCATCAGGTCGCGCCATTCGAGCGGGCCGTTCGGGCCGTGCGTGATTTGCTCGTTGGCCAGCACGAAGTACTTCCGGTTGCCCTTCCGCACTTGGTCGCCGTGCTTTTTCAGGATGAGGAAGATGCCGTTGAGGAAAATCAGGTCGAACATCTCCGAGCGCGCGCCCATCTCGAGGATGATGGTGTTGTAGTCGCCGAGCTGCTTCCACCCGCCTTTTTGGATGTTCCCGTCGACGACGAGCATGTACTCACCGCCCGGCCGCAGGATGTGCAGCACCGATTCGTGGAAGGTGTCGCCCTCGCGCACCTCCTTCCACCGGATGTCCTGAAAATACTGTCCCTCGCGCACGTCCTCCGAGAACTGGCGCACCTTCGGCAGGATGTATTCGAGGTACTGGTCCATCGTCTCCCGCTCGGGCAGGTCGAGCTTGAAGAGGCCGCTGGCGTTGTCGAGGAGTGGGATGTTCACTTTTTGAATGATGAGTGGTGAACGGTGATTGGTGAATAAGGGGTTGACTGTCAACGATTTGCGCCGCCGGTCGGGGCAAAGAACGAGATTGGGCGAGCGACGGCGTGGGTCTCGCGGGGGAGAAATTTTGTGGAAATTGCGCCGTTGTGGCCGCGCCGCCTTCCCCGGCCGGTTCTATTCAGATGAAAAAATTTCGACGTGCCATGCTCTTCTCTTCTTCCTCCTTCTCCTTTGGAAAAATCTGGCCACCCCTCATTTCGTTGGTGCTTGTTTCGTCCTGCAATTACACTGTAAAAATAAAGGACGGAAAAACTGCCTTCGAGCGGAAGCAATACGCCGCCGCACTGCCCCTCCTCCAAAAAGAGTTCGACCGCGCGAAGACCCGCTCCGAGCGCGGCAAGCTGGCTTGGATGGCCGGTGAAAGCTGCTCGAAGACCGGCCAGACGGAGAGCGCCAACAAGTGGTACCGCGCTGCCGCCGACAACAACTTCGGCCCCGATGCGCTGCGGGCCGCCGCCTTCGGCCTGAAAAAGGTGGAGAAGTACACCGAGGCCGCCGAGGCTTTCCGCCAGCTTGGCATCGAAATCGGCTCGCCGTATGAGTACCGGAAGGAGATCGCCAACTGCAAAATCGCCGCCGACTGGCTCGCGCAGGCCCCGCGAACGGGCGTTTCGGTCGAGCCGGCCGGCTTCAATTCGCCTGCCAACGACTTCGGCTCCGCCCGCCTGCCCGACGGGCGAATCGCGTTCACCAGCGACCGCCCGGCCGCCGTCGGGAAAGCCACCTATCAATGGACGGGCGAGCGGTTCATGGACATCTTCGCGGCCGAGCCGAACAGCTCCTCGGCGGCGCAACTCTTTGACAGTCAGATAAATACGACGGCCAACGAGGGTTCGCCGTCGTTCAATGCGACGGGGACGGTGGTCTATTTCGTCCGCGCCGTCGCCTCGAAAAAGGGGGACGACGCGCTCAACAAAATCTTCGTCAGCCACCGCGACGGCGACTCGTGGGACGTGCCGGAGATGCTCGATTTTCAAAAAGAGAAGGTCAACTACACCGGCCCGGCCGCCTCGCCCGACGGGCAGTCGCTCTTCTTTTCAGCCGACGACCGCGACGGGCTGGGCGGCTTCGACCTCTATTTCGTGAAAAAAAACTCGGACGGCGACGGCTGGCAATCCCCCGTCCTCCTCCCCCGAAACCTCAACACGCCAGGCGACGAGCGATTCCCGACGCTCGACGGCGACACGCTTTATTTCAGCAGCGATGGCCTTGCGGGGATGGGAGGGCTGGACATTTTCAAGACCTACCGGATGGACAAAACCGGTTGGGCACCGCCGCAAAACCTCCGCGCGCCCATCAACTCGGGGGCCGACGACCTCGGGATTTTGATGGAAAAAAAGTCCGCGCTCGCCGCCGATTTGCTCGGCGCGGGCTGGTTCACCTCCAACCGGCCGGGCGGGGCGGGCGGCGACGACATCTATCGTTTCACCAAAAAAACGCCGCCGCCCGCGCCGCCAACCCCGATTGACACAGTCAAAAAAGAAGTTGTCTACCGGCTGGTTTTGGAGGGCTACGTCCTCGAAAAAATCTTCCAGACGGCCGACGACCCGAACTCGAAACTGCTCGGCAGGCGGCCGCTCGGCGGGAGCGAGGTGACCGTTTCCGTTGGAAAAAACAAAAGGAAGCTGGCAATCGGCGACGACGGTTTTTTCAAAATGGAGTTGGAGGAGGCGAGCGACTACCAGTTTTTGGCCTCGAAAACGGGCTTTTTGAGCAACACGGCCAAGTTTTCGACGCGCGGCATCGCCCGCGACCCTGCAAACCCGACCCAAGTTTTTGAGGTTGAAATCGTGCTCGACAAGATTTTCAAGGAAAAGGAAATCACCCTCGAGAACATTTACTACGACTACGACAAGGCCGACATCCGCCCCGACGCCGAGCCGACGCTGAACCGGCTGGCCGAGGTCTTGCAGCAGAACCCCTCGGTGAAGATCCAGCTCGGCTCGCACACCGACTGCCGGGGCAACGACGGCTACAACCAGTCGCTCTCCCAGCGGCGGGCGGAGGCGGCGGTCGGCTACCTTATCTCGAAAGGCGTGGCGGCAGAGCGGCTCGCGGCGCGGGGCTACGGCGAGAGCAGCCCGGCCGTCGGCTGCAACTGCCCGCGCTGCACGGAGGAGGAGCATCAGGCGAACCGGCGGACGACGTTTAAGGTCGTGGAGTTGCAATAAAGGGTGTACGGGGTCAGGGCAATTCGGCCAGTTTCGCAATCAAAAAGTCGATTTCCTCCACCGTGTTGTAATAGTGCGGCGAGACGCGAAGCACCCAATCGACACCCTTCGCCCGCAGGTCGAACGTGGCGGCGTAGCGCGGCGAGACGCGGCAGTTGATGTTGAAATTTGACAGGTGGGCCATGATTTCGGCCGGTTTTGCGTCCCTCCAGATGGCAGGTGACGATGGCGCACCGCCGCTCCCGAAAGTCGAGAACGCGGCAGCCGGGCAGCTCGGCGAGGCGCGAACGGGCATGACCGGCAAGCTCGGCGAGCCTTTGCTCAATCTTTTTCAAGCCGATTTTTTGGGCGTACTCGACCGCGGCTTTCAGGCCGGGATAGGGCCGGGCGCGTTCTCGAATTGCTCGAAGCGGCGGGCATCGAGCCGCGCCTCGTAGCGGTCGCCGAGCCAGTTGGCGCCCATCATGTCCAAAAAAAGCGGCTCCAGACCGGCCTCCAGCGCCCGGTCGGAGACAAACAGGAAGCCCGAGCCGCGCGGCCCGCGCAAGAACTTCCGGCCGCAGGCGGAGAGGAAGTCGCAGCCGATTTTGGCCATGTCGAGCGGCAACTGGCCCGCGCTCTGACAGCCGTCGACGAGGAACCAGACGTTTTCTCGGCGGCAGATTTTCCCAACCCTTTCTACGGGCTGGACGAGGCCGCTGTTCGTCGGAACATGGGTCGCCGCGACGAGCTTGGGGCGGTGCTTTTTCAGCTTCCGTTCGAGATCGGCGACATCGACACCGGCGTGGTCGGGCAGGTCGTCGGCTGTCAACACGTTGATTTTCAACCGCTTTTGCAGGCTCAAAAAGGCGATATGGTTGCTCGCGTAGTCGTTGAGCGTGGTCAGGATGGAGTCGCCCGGCTCAAAGGGGATGGCGGAAAGGGCGAGGTCGAAGGCATCCGTCGCGCTGTGGGCGAAGGCGATGTTGCGCGGCTCGCAGTTCAGAAACTTGGCCATCACGGAGTAGAAATCGGCCAGCTCGGCGGCGAGGCGGTCGCCCGTCTCGTAGCCGCCAATCTCGGATTCGAGGCGGAGGACTTCCTCCAGTTTTTTGACCACGGGGCGGGGCATGAGCGAGGCTCCGGCGTTGTTGAAATGGACGCGGTTCTTCGTGCCGGGCGTGTCGCGGCGGAGCTTGTCGATGTTCATGTTTTTTGAAACGAAACACGTCGGGAGGGTTTCAAACCCTTCCGACGTTAGTTGGTGAAAAAGCTGGCGAGAGGTTTAATCCGTCTTGTCCGCATCGCGGATGCCCTGCCGGATTTCGTCCTCGACGGAGTTCTTGGCCTTGTTGAACTCGGAGATGCCCTTGCCGAGGCCGCGCATCAGCTCGGGAATCTTCTGGCCGCCGAAGAGGAGCAGCACGACGATGAGGATGAGGAAAATCTCTTGGCCGCCCAGATTGAGGAACAAAAGCGTCGTTTGCATGAGTCGAATTTTTTTGTGTGAGGAACGCCGGGTTTGACCGCCGGGGTTGCGCAAAGTTACACGGGCCGCTGCCGGTCAGTCGCCAATCGGGCCGAACAAGTTTGGGAAGCGGGCATTTCTACCTTTGCAACGGCCCGCGAAAAAGGGCCGCGACCTCATGGTTTTTTCATCGAAGCTCATCGAAAAGGCGGTCGACGCCTTCGCCTCGCTGCCCGGCATCGGCCGCAAATCGGCCCTGCGCCTCGTGCTGCACCTCGTCCGGCAGGACCCAAAGGTGGCCGAGCAGTTCGCCGAGGGCATCCTGCAGATGCGGCGCGGCATCCGCGAGTGTTCGGAGTGCCACAACTTCTCGGACGAGGCCACCTGCCACATCTGCCTCGACCAGCGGCGCGACCGGACGGTGGTCTGCGTCGTCGAGGGCGTGCGCGACATCATGGCCATCGAGGCGACGGGGCAGTTTCGGGGCGTGTACCATGTGCTGGGCGGCGTGATTTCCCCGATCGAGGGCATCAGCCCGGCCGATTTGAACATCGACTCGCTGGTGGAGCGCGTCGGGCGGGGCGAAATCGGGGAGGCGATTCTGGCCGTCAGCCCCACCATCGAGGGGGAGACGACGATTTTTTACCTCTCGAAAAAACTCGCGCCGCTCGGCGTGGCCGTCTCGACGATTGCACGGGGCGTGGCCTTCGGCGGAGAGCTGGAGTACGCCGACGAGGTGACGCTCGGGCGGTCAATCATGGCGCGGGTCCCGTATCAAACTAATTGACTGTCAACCAGTTGTGGAAGCAACGGCCAACGGTTCAGGTCGCCAGTTCCTCTTTCAAAAACTGCCCGGTAAAGCTCCCTTTCACCCTCGCCACCACCTCCGGCTCCCCCGCCGCGACAATCGTCCCGCCGCGCCGCCCGCCTTCCGGCCCGACGTCGACGACCCAATCCGCCACCTTTATCACGTCCATGTTGTGCTCGATGACGACAACGGTGTTTCCCTTTTCAACCAATCTATTTAATACAGAAAGCAGGTGCGTGATGTCCTCGAAGTGCAGCCCCGTCGTCGGCTCGTCGAGGATGTAGATGGTCTTTCCGGTGTCCTTTTTCGACAGTTCCTCGGCCAGTTTGACGCGCTGCGCCTCGCCACCGGAAAGGGTCGTCGCCTGTTGGCCGAGGGTGATGTAGCCGAGGCCGACCTCCTGAATCGTCTTCATCTTTCGGAAAATCGCCGGGATGGGCTGGAAGAACTCCACCGCCTCGTCGATGGTCATGTCGAGCACGTCCGAAATCGACTTGCCTTTGTAAAGGACTTCGAGCGTCTCGCGGTTGTACCGGCGGCCGTTGCACCGCTCGCAGTTCACCTCCACGTCGGGCAGGAAGTTCATCTCGATGACCCGTCGGCCGCCGCCCTCGCAGACCTCGCAGCGGCCGCCTTTCACGTTAAAACTGAACCGGCCGGCTGCGTAGCCCCGGATTTTCGCCTCGGGCAGCTCGCTGAAAATCTTCCGTATGTCGGTGAAGACGTTGGTGTAAGTCGCTGGGTTTGAGCGCGGTGTGCGCCCGATGGGGGCCTGGTCGATTTCGATGACCTTGTCCAAGAACTCCAGCCCCTCGATTTTTTCATAGGCCAGCGGCCGCTTCAGGGAGTTGAAAAAGTGCTGCTGCAAAATCGGGTACAGCGTCTCGTTGACGAGGCTCGACTTGCCCGAACCGCTCACCCCCGTGACCAAAGTGAGGGTGCCGAGCGGGATTTCGAGGGTGACGTTTTTCAAATTATGCCCGGTCGCGCCGGTCAGGCGGAGCCAGTTCCCCGTCCCTTTTCGCCGGGCTTTCGGCACCTCGATTTTCTTTCTGCCGGACAAAAAATCGCTCGTCAGCGTCGGTTTTTTGAGAAACTCGGCCGGGCTTCCCTCGTCGACGATGGCCCCGCCGTGCTTTCCCGCGCCCGGCCCGAGGTCGACGAGGTAGTCCGAGGCGAGCATGATGTCGCGGTCGTGCTCAACGACCAAAACCGTGTTGCCGATCCGGGCGAGGTCGCGCAAGGCCTCGATGAGCCGCTGGTTGTCGCGCTGGTGCAGGCCGATGCTCGGCTCGTCGAGGATGTAGGTGATGCCCGTGAGTTGCGAGCCGATTTGGGTGGCGAGGCGGATGCGCTGGCTCTCGCCGCCCGAGAGCGTCCGCGCCGAGCGGTCGAGCGAGAGGTAGTCGAGGCCGACGTGCAAGAGGAATTTGAGCCGGAACCGAATCTCTTTCAGCACATCTCGCGCAATGGCCCGTTGCCGCTCCGACATTTTCGACTCGATGTTTTCGAGAAAGACGGCCAGCTCCGTCAGGTCCATCTCGGCCAGTTCGGCGATGTTCTTCTCCGCGATTTTGAACCAGCGGCTCTCCAGTTTCAGCCGCGTCCCGTGGCACTCGGGGCAGGTTGCGACGATCATGAAATCCTCTGCCCATTGCCGTATCCGCTCGCTGCCGGTGTCGGAAAACCAGCGTTTGAGCATTTTCAGGAGGCCCTCGTAGCCGATGTTGTAGATGTACTCCTCGCCGCCGTAGGTCGAATCAACCTTCAAGCTGTCGTCGCCGCCGTGCAGGATGGCGTTCATGCCCTCCTCCGAAATGTCCTTTATCGGGGTCGAAAAGGTGAACTTGTGCTTCTTGCCGATGGCCTTGAGCTGCTTGAACATCCCGTTCTCGCGCACCTCGCCGAGCGGCACGATGGCGACGTCGTTTATCGATTTCGACGGGTCGGGGATGACGCGGGCCATGTCCACCTCGGGGATCTCGCCGAGGCCTTTGCAATGCGGGCACATCCCGTAAGGGCTGTTGAAGGAGAAGGTGTTCGGCGACGGCTCTTCGTATGAAATCCCCGAGTCCGGGCACATTAAATGGCGGCTGAAACTCCGCGCCTCCGCGTCGACCTCGTCGTTTTCCGATTGACTTTCAACGACTTGTATCATCCCGTCGCCCATCCGCATCGCCGTTTTGACGGACTCGGAGACCCGGTCCCGCCTGTCCGCCGCGACGGCAATCCGGTCGACGACCACCTCGATGTCGTGGATTTTGTAGCGGTCGGCCTGCATCCCCGGCGTGATGTCGAGGATTTCGCCATCGAGGCGGACTTTGGTGTAGCCCTGTTTCCTGATCTGCTCGAAAAGCTCCCGGTAATGCCCCTTCCGCGAGCGGACGAGGGGGGCGAGCAGCACAATTTTCTTCCCCAAAAAGTCGGTCGAGACGCGCTCGATGATTTGCTCCTCGGTGTACTTGACCATCTTCTCACCGGTGACGTGGCTGTAAGCCTCGCCCGCCCGGGCAAAGAGGAGCCGCAGAAAATCGTACACCTCCGTGACCGTCCCGACGGTCGAGCGCGGGTTGCGGCCCGTCGTTTTTTGCTCGATGGAAATGACGGGCGAGAGGCCGGTTATCTGCTCGACATCCGGCCGCTCCATCTCGCCGATGAACTGCCGGGCATAGCTCGAAAGCGTCTCCATGAACCGCCGCTGCCCCTCCGCGTAGATGGTGTCGAATGCCAGCGACGACTTGCCCGAGCCGGAAATCCCAGTGACGACGACCAGTTTGTTGCGCGGGATTCGGAGGTCGATGTTCTTCAGGTTGTGCGTCCGCGCGCCGATGACTTCGATGAAATCGTGGTTGTGGATATGGGATTGGCCGTTGTTGGCATCCTCGCCAACAACCTCTGCGACGGCCCCTGCGGCCGATTTTGTTTTTTTAGCCATGAATTTCGGAGAGGCAAAACCAACGAAATGTTGGGCGGGTAAAAGTAGCCACAGCCGCGAAAAGGCGGCGACGGAAAGGCGGAATTTGAATTTTTTGAAAAAAGAACAGTCCGGCGGTTGGCAGGCGAAAAGAGCGGGCGGGCTGGGCGGTCGGAAAGGGCAGCGGTTTTGTTTGAAAATAAATGCGATCCAAACCGCCTACGCCGCCATGCTGCTGACCTCCAACTCGACCCCTTTTTGGAAGCCGTTTTCGGCAATCTCCATCACCCGCCTCGTCATCGGGCTGTCGAAGAAATAGCTCTCCTAATTGTCGCCGACTATCCCTTTATTAAAAACCAGATTCAATTTGGGTCTGGGCTTGCTAGTTTTCATTTGCCCTGCGTCTGTAAGGGAATGCCGTCGCAGCAGCTGGGCACCTTTCTCAGCTGCTGCAAAAGTCCATGGAAATCATCCTCACTGATTTCTTGGAGGTGAACGTCAAGCCGGTTGGAATCCCCGATGACTGCCCCTTGCTCGGCAAACCGGCGTGGCCTGCCCCGGCCGGTTGTGAAAGCGAGGATTGCCACCCGCTCGCCCACCGGCAGTGGCACCTTGGGCTTGCCGAGGCCATTGAGCATGATG
>JBGAWE010000312.1:0-4518 GCA_044227705.1 Saprospiraceae bacterium | reverse complement strand
TCCAAAGCGACTTCAAAAGGTTGGCTTTCAACGACTTGCGCCTCCTCGCCCTCGGTTTCAATGGCCACTTCTTCCCCCTTTCCAAATTTTGGAAAGACCTTCTTCTCCCCCAGCCAAAAGAGGAAAATGTCGTCGTCGTCCCCGTCCCGTGAACTGGTGAAAAAGCCGATGGAGTCGTTCGCCGCGAGCGAGAAGGCGAGGTCGTCGCGAGAGCCGTTGATGGGGCGCGGCTGAGCGAAGTACGGCCCGAGGCCGGTCGCGCTGTCCCTCTTTGTGGTGAAAATGTCGAAGCCGCCGAAGCCGGGCAGCCCTTTCGAGGCGAAGAACAGCCGCCCGTCGGCTGCGACGAACGGGAAACCTCATGCCGGTAGCGGCGTTGAGCGGTCATTCCATGTTCTCGGGGCGCGACCAGCCGCCGTCCTTTTTCCGCCGAGGTCCAGAGGTCGAAGCCGCCGAGGGTGCCGCTCTTGTTGCTCGAAAAGACGAGCCTGACCGTCCGGCGCGATGGCAGGGTGCATGTAGTTGACCTCCGGCGTGCAAAACGGGAGCGGCTCGATTTGCTTCCACCGACCGCCGCCCGTGGCGGAAAAAAGCTGAAGGTTGAGCGTGTTGTCCTTTCCCGTGAAGTCGGCGTTGCGGGTGAAGAAGACCTCGCGGCCGTCGGCGGTGAAGGAGGCGTTTGCGGTGTTCTTGTTGATTTGGTTGAGGCGACCGCTGAAGCTGCGAGGCTCCCCGAAATCGCCGTCGGCCGAGAGTTTTGCCCACCAAAGCTTTAGGTAGTCGCGGCCCGTCCAGCCTGCTTTTTGTTTCAACAGGCTCGGCCCGCTCGCCCGGTCGGAGGTGAAGACCACACCGCCGCGAAAGAAGGTGGCGGAGTTGTCATCGGCCTCGCTGTTGAAAGGGGCGGCCTCAATGGAGACCCAACTGAAAAAAGGTCTGATGGCCGGGGCCAGCTCGCAGTTCCGCGCCATCAAAATGCCGGTCGAGTCGAGCGGCTCCAGCCTTGAATATTGGAGGAAGAACTTCCGCGCGCGCTCATAGTTCCCGTTGCTCATCAAAGCCTCGGCATAGTGGAGGAAAGCTTCGGATTTTGCCTTCGGCTGCTCGACAATGGTCGCGTGGAGCCTCGGCCTGCTCCATCTTTTGGTGAGCGGCAGTTGGCCAGTCAGGTCTTCGCGGTGAGTTGTCCTTTTCCATCAGCGCCCGCTCGAAGTGCGGGATGGCGGCGGCGTACTGCTTGGCTGAGTAAAGGTCGTTGGCCTTGTCGAACTGGGCTGCAGCTGCGAGCGGCAGCCCGAGCCAAAGGAGGAGAATCGTTGCAAAACGGGTCATGCAATCGGAAAGGATGGACGGGGAGCGGTCGCAAAAATGGTGCAAAAAACGCGCGCCACCGCCCCGTTCAGCTCGGTCGAAAAGCCGCCTCAGCCAACGGCAGCTTCCTTTCAACCTCCTTGTTCAGGCGGACGAAGCCTCGATTTTCAAAAAATGGTGTCACAGATGCGCCGGCGAACCCGGTTTCTGTCGCTGCCTCGGCCCCGGAACTGTGGAGAACTTTTTCGTGATGTTGATTTCTGAAAATATAAATACGTTTGTCCCTCATTTTCATTGGCTAAAAATCGGCTCGTTTTGGCTGCCAATTTTTTGTAAATCATAAAAAAGCTCATTTCAATTGCTTTATCAGTTAGAAAAAATTCAAAAACATAAAACAAAACTTGAGGTATTTTCAAAAAAAGCGGAAACAAATGTTGGGCTTTCCAAAAGGTGTTGTTCTAAATTTACCCGAGTTCATCAACAAACTACTTTATGAGCCGTCATCCAAACGAGAAACACAACGGGCTTGACGAGCTGGTTTTCCGGTATGAGGTAGCGTCACAAAAAGGAACGGTTCCTTTCTTCGAAGAAACGGTTTTTTGCGCCCTCGCCGACTACTTTGAGAAAAACAGGCAACTTGGAAAAGCCCAGTCCATCCTCACCGATGGCCTCACGCAGCACCCGCGCTCGAGCGAGCTGTGCCTGCGCCGGGCCGAGCTTCTTCTCCACAACAACCAGACCGCCGAGGCCCGCCGCTGGCTGGAAAAGGCGGTCGAGGTCTTCCCCGACCAGTTCCACCAAGCCCTCGCCCGCGCCGAGGCTTTTTGTCATATGGGCAAGACCGGCGAGGCGCTGGCCATGCTCGGAGAAATCCGCCAGCGGCCCGAGCCGCGCCAACGTGCAAGCGACGAAATGATGGTACACCTGAAAGAAATCAGCAAGAAGTTCGGCCGCTTGAAGGATGTCCTTCTTGACGAGCCTGGCAACGAGGAGGCTCTCTCGGAGCTTTGGTACTGCGTAGAGCTTTCCGGCCAGTTCGCCCAGAGCGCGGCCCTGCACGAGCGGCTCATCGACCTGTGGCCGTACAACTCGCGGGCCTGGTTCAACCTCGGCTCCGCTTGGGAAAACCTCGAAAAGGCCGACGACGCGCTAGAGGCCTTCGAGTACTCCTATTTGATAGACCCCGATTTCCGCGACGCCTACGAGGCTTTTGCCAAGCTCGCCACCTCGCTCGGTCATCACAAACTGGCCCTCCGCGCCTACCGCGAGATGACGCAGCGGCTCGGCCAAGATGCCGAAACGCTCGTTTTGATGGGCAAGAGCCACGATTTCCTCGGGGAAAAAGTGAAGGCCCGCCAGCATTTCCGCCGTGCCACGATTCTCGACGACTGCTGCGCCGAGGCATATTTCCAGCTCGGCCAGATTGCCGCCCGTGAAGGGAAGCTGGAGGAGTCGGGCGAGCACCTTGCCAAAGCCGTCTACCTCGACAGCGAGAACGAGGACTATCAAGCTGCCGTCGCCGAGCACTTCGCCGCCGCCGGACAGCCGAGGAAAGCCGTCCAGCACTTCGAGAAATCGCTCGTACTCTGCTGCGCCAACCCCGCTTTTTGGATGCGATACGCCCGCTTCCATGTTCAGTCGGGAAACTGGCGCCGCGCCCTCGCCGTTGTCGAGGACGGCCTCGTGAACAGTTACGGCCCCGAGCTTGCCTTCGCGCAGGCGGCCTGCCTGTTCAAGCTCGGCCGCCGCAAGGCCGCCTTCGCCCAGCTCGAGGCCGTGCTCGACACCCACTTCGACACACATGATGCGCTTTTCGGCTTTGCCCCCGAGCTGTTCTCTGACGCCGAAATCCGGGCCAGCATCGCCCGGCGTCAAAACACGCAGAACTAATCCACACGACTCCCGTCCTTCATTTCGGTTCAGAGCAAGCCGCCCGGGCTACCCCCTCGGCGGCTTTTTTTTATGCCCAAAACAAAAAAACCGCCCCGGTTATTCACCGGAGCGGCCCTTCAAGTGTGTTCAGTTTGTTTCTCGAAAGCTACACAGAGCGTTGATTGTCAGGCTTTTTTGCCGCCTTTGAGTTCATCCTGCAGCTTCTTCAGCTCGGCGGTCTTGCCGTCGCGGGCGAGGCCGGCCTGCTTGGCCCAAGTGGCCGGGTCGTGCATCTTGAACTTCGGTCCGGCGGCGTCGAGGACGGCCTTCACCTTGTCGGCCTTCGCCGTGGCGAGCTGGGCGAACGTCGTGATGCCGTCGGCATTCAGAAGCTCGGCAATCTTCGGCCCGATGCCCTCGATGATGGTAAGATCGTCGGCCTTCGCGGTGGTTTGGGGGGCAACAGGGGCCTTTTCAATGGTGGTCTTTGGGGCAACAGGGGCCTTGGCAGCGGGGGCTTTCGGGGCGGCCGGGGCTTTCGAAGCCTTCGGGGCGGCGGTTTCGGCGGGCTTCACAACGGTCGTGGTCGCGGTCGTAGCTTTGGTGGTCGTCGGCTTCGAGGGCGAGTACGCGAGGTATTGCTCGCTCACGACGAGGCCGTTGGCCCAAGTGCGGCGGATGAGTTCGTCCCAGTACATCTTCTGGCCGAAGCGGTTCGTCAGGTCGAAGATGAAGTGGCTCACGGTCACGTCGCCGTCGACGGTCGGCTTGCCGACCAGCTCGATGCGGTTCATCTGCGCCACGTTGGCGAGGAAGCCGACGAGCGCGTCGCGTTTCTGGGCCTTCGAGGTGGTGCGGTCGGCCTCGTTCGAGAAGGTCGTGCAGTGGTCGGCGAAGAACGAATCAAAGGCGCCGAGGATGTCGCCCGAGGCCACGCGGGCGTCGAGGGCGGCAAGGGTATCTTTCAAATTGCTCATCTCTGAATAAGAGTTTGATGACTGATTTCTGATGACGGCGCAAAGGTATAAAAAGATGGTTTGCCGAATTAAATTCTGAATGTCTATTTTCTGTTAAGAAAAAACGAAATCAAATTTTGGAAGAATGCCCCCGAGAGGCTTTTCGGGAACTGAAACCTGGAAAACGACTGAAATCAGTCCATCGCCAGAAAACTGCCCAAACACAATTTGGCCGCGCCGTCCGTCTGTCGGATAATCGCCTGGAAAGTGAATACGTCTGCCGCCGCCCGCTTCCCCTGGAAAGTGCCGTCCCAGCCGAGGTCGGGATGGCCCGCCGGGAAGTTTTTCTTCGAAAAAACAAGCTCTCCCCATCGGTCGA